>JBIOYC010000001.1:0-3267 GCA_044869955.1 Thermoanaerobaculia bacterium
GTGGTCTCCCTTGAGCAGACCGTAATAATCCGAGCGCAACGGAGCCTGCGGGTAACGAGGGAGGGTCGGGCCTCCCAGACGCAGCGGATCGGGTTCGACACAAAACACGTTGGGGACCGCGATGGTCTGGCTGCTGAGGATCTCGGTCCCGGGCACCACCACCGTCGCCAGCTCATCGTTCTCCAAGAAGCGCAGGACCAGGTCCTGGCCCACTTGTACGAAGGTCTCGAGCCGCTCCAGCTCCCTCAGCTTTTCCAGGTGCTCCAGCCAGATGCCACGGCCACGGCCGCCGGGCTTCTCGAAGTCGACCAGCCGCCAGTTGGGCCCGGCCGGGCCCGAGCCGATTTGGTTGAAGCCCGGGACCCGAGCTTCCAGCTCGCTCGGGGTCGCCCGTTTCAGGTCCTCGGTCAGCTCCGGCGGGACCTCTCGGGCCGACGGCAGCTCGACGGCGACGAGGCGGGAACCGCCCTCCGCTGCATGGCCCCAGAAGGCGCGGACCGTCCGCCCGAGCGCGCAGGGGGTGGGCCCTTCGCTCTCCTCGCCCTGCTGGAAGAGCTGTAGCCACCGCGGCTCAGAGCCCGCGACTCCGCGGAAGCGGGCCGAGACCCTCTCGAGCCACCAGCGCACCCTGCGGACGGCCTGCTGCGTTCGCCGCCAAGGACGGGGTGAGACGGCCTTCCACCAGGCATCACCGGAGGTGTCGCCGGTGAGCTCCTGCCAGAGGTACTGCCACAGGGCCTCCTCCTCGGGCTCGCCGGTCATGGGCGCCGGGCAGAGCAGGGTGGCGGGAGCGTTGAAGCCCAGCAGGTGCTCCCGTTCTCGATGGCGCAGGAAGAGCCCCAGCTCAGCGATACCGGCGAGCTCGCCCCGCCGATGCTCGTCGGCCAGGGCCTCGAGGGAAACCCGCTCGCTGGCCGTCGCAGCCGCCAGCGGTCGTACCACCAGCAGGTCGGCCGCCAGGCCGGCCAGCATCAGCTCCAGCTGGCGCCGGGCACGCTGCTGGCCTCGCGCCAGCAGGTACTCGAAGCACTCTGCGGGAGCCAAAGCGTGGGGCCAACTGCCGGCAGTAACGCGTTCCGTGTCGATGAAGCTCTCGAGCACCATCTGGACACGGTTGGGCTGCTCCGGCGTGGGCTCGGCGGCAGAGGTCGGGGCAACCTGGCCGGCGTCGAAAGCTCGCTCGGGCCAATGGCCACCGGCGACCGGACCGCCGGCCAACAGCAGCTGATTGGAGGGGGAGGCCTGGTCGCGCACCAGCTCGGAGGCCCAGCGAAAGATCTGTGTGGCCGCCGCCGACGGCGCGAGATCCGTCCTGAGCTGCAGGGGCCGTTCCCGCAGGCGCCGGCGGGTGAGGGCTTCGAGGCTGAGCTCGGTAGCGGCTCTCGGCTCGCGCACCTCGAGCACCTCCTCGAGCCAGGTGATCTGCTCGCGGTAGTGACTCGCCATCTCGCGCAGACTCTCCGCCGTGCTGCCTCGGTCGATCCCTTCGAGGGCCTGCCAGAGAGCCGGCATGGGGTGGCTCACCGGCTCGCTCGAAAGCACCCGGTCGAGCGCTCCGAGCAGGTGCTCGAGTGTGACCGCCCGGTTGGCCAGAGACTGCAGGGTGCCGCCGGGGATCGGGGTCGAAGGAGAGAGTGCCCCGGGCTCCACCGCGCCCTGCACGTAGAGGCCCTGGGGATAGCCCCCCTTGGCGCGCAGGAAGTGCTGGTAGGCGGCCAGAGCCGCGACCGCATGCACGTACGACTCGCACATCGTCTGGGACTGATCCGAGGAGTAGACGCGGGTCTTGCGCGAACGCTCCGGCACTCCGATCGGCAGCGTCGCCACGTGCTCGCAGAGGCGCTGGCCGTAGCTGGCGAGGGCCGTGCTGCCGTTCTCCAGCATCACCCGGTTGCGCCGGGCCGCCTTGTCGCGCAACTTCTCGTCGACGCGCGTGGGGTCGAAGAGGAACCAGGGCAGCACCATCACCGCCATCACCTGGCTCTGGCCTTGCCCGTCCGTGGCGAGCCGCTCGGCCACCACCGGCCCCACGGAAGCGCCGGTGCCGCCCACCCCCGAGGCTGCCACTACGATGCGCCCGCGACGGCCGAGGAGCTCGCCATAGCTCTTGTCGAAGTTGAGCCGGCCGTCCGGGGAGTCCAGCCGCTTCAGGTCGAAAAGCACCGCACCCACCGCCGGGGAGCCCATCATGCCCTGGGAGTAGGTGATCTCCTGCTGCAGGGGCGAGGCGAAGACCGGCAGCAAGGGCGAGGTGCCGAAGCGCTCGCGGAGCCGCTCGTGCGGAGGTTTGTACCAGCCCTGGTCCGCGCCCACCGGCAGCGGTGTCATCGGGGTCAGCCTGGGTGCCTCGGTGCGGCGAGCGGTCGCCTGCCAATCGTCCCTGCCGGGGTGGCGCTCGAGGAGACGCTTGGCCTCCTGCCAGGCGGTGCGTTCGCCCTGGCCGCCATCGCCGCTGTCCTGATCGATCAGGAATAGATCGGGGAGCAAGAGTCGGCCTTCGGTGTTCTCGAAGAAACCGAGCAGGGCGCCCAGGGTGTGGAGGCGCAAGAACGCCACGCCCACGTGCGCGCCGGTACCACCGCAGAGAACCAGAGTATTGTTCATGAGGATCTCCCAGAACCTGTCACTGCTTGACGTACGAGGACTCGGCACCGTGCCGGCCGGCCAGGATGCCCACGTAGGCTCCGATGCCGACACCCGCCACCAGGCCGAGCAGAACCAGCAGGCGTTGCCCGGTGGTGGAGTCCAGCAAGAACACGCCGACACCGCCGAGCAAGATCACCAGCACGGCGATCAACACCACCTTCAACACAAGAGGTTTCACGCTCGGCGCGCTGACGCTCGAGGCGAGGTCCCAGGCTCGCAGCTGGGAGAGCCGGCGAAGGCCGACGTAGGCTCCGCACCCCAGCAGGAACAGGAGGAAAGCCGCCAGCGCTGCCGTCAGCCAGGCGAGATCGTCGTTGATGTCGGCGCAGCCGGTGAGGGCGATTAACGCCCAGCAGATCGCCACCAGTTTGCGGAAGTTAAGGTCTCTCGGACTCATGAGCAGGCTCCTGTGCGCGATCGGCTGCACCCCGCGCATCGACGCCGCCAGCGCCAACAAACGCGAAGCCGACCGAAACGTTGAAAATCAGAACCAAGAACAGGACTTCGAGCAGGTTCGCTACTGAACAGATGAACTTCACCATGGCGCTGGTCGGCTGGAAGTCGCCATAGCCCGTCGTGGTGATGGTGTAGATCATGAAGTAGAGGTAGTCCAGCAGGTCG
>JBIOYC010000002.1:0-5287 GCA_044869955.1 Thermoanaerobaculia bacterium
GTCGGCGCTCGACGACGTCGAAGCCGAGCTCGGGTGGGTGCGGCGCGACGGGGAGCCAGGCCTGCCGTCGCAGCTACTCTCGCTGTACGGCACGATCGTCGCCGGCAGCCTCGCGCCCTCGCCGGGCATCCGCGAGCGGCTGGGCGATCTGCTGCCGCCCCTCGAAGACGCCTTGGCACGCTTCGAGGCGCTGGCGAAGACCGCGCAGGGGGATGCGAGGTGAGGGCGCAACCGTAGGATGCGGCGAGCCGGCCCGTTGGTCCGGGGCCCTTGGACCCTCAGGGCACCGTCGTGGACCAGGCGCTGGTGTCCCCGCTTTCGAAGCCGTCGGCGAAGAGGCTGACCCACGAGTCC
This sequence comes from Thermoanaerobaculia bacterium, assembly GCA_044869955.1. Taxonomy (GTDB): domain Bacteria; phylum Acidobacteriota; class Thermoanaerobaculia; order Multivoradales; family SZUA-115; genus CALMKX01. Next base: position 355 of record JBIOYC010000002.1, read on the forward strand.
AGGCCGTCGATGGCCAGAAGCCCTGTGCCTGCGGCATCGAGCCGGTCCGCCGGCACGGCCACCTGGAGCACAGCCTCTTCACCCAGCACGACGGGCGTCCACAGCTCGCCGTGTGCGTCCTCGTCCAGCGCAGTGAAGGGGCGGAGCCGGTGGCTGCCGTCCGCCGCGGCGATCGCCAGCCGACCGCCGGGGGGCATGCGAAAGCGGCGGAAGCCGAAGTTGAGCGAGCGGGCGCCGGGAGAGCGCACCACCAGGCTCCAGGTCAGCTCGGCTGTCCCCTGGCGCGCCCAGCCTGATCGTGCCGGCGGCCGCACCAATACGCTGTGGACGATCGCGAAGCGCATCGGCAGGCCCGCCTCCTCCCGCTCCACGTCCTCGGCCCGGACGGCGGGGAGGTCGATGGCGGGCAGAGTGAGGCTTTGCACGCTCTCTGGGTGGGAGGTCGTGTCGTCAGCTGCGGAGGTGAAAGCAAGCAAGGCTGCGAGCCCGGCTGCGAGGACGGCTACCGTGTTTGAAGATCTCATTTCCGCGCCCTTCTAGCTTAGGTTTCGGTCCCGACCAGCAACGCGGTCCCTCAACTCAGGGCATGACTCCTCGGTGAGTGGAACCGTTCTGCGGAGCACCTACTTCAGACGCCGGGCGTTGACGATGACGAGCGTGAACCAGCTGCCGTCGTCCCCCTCGAGCGAGGTGGTGACGACTTTCTGGTCCGGGCCCTTGACCTCGATGACCTCCCGTACCTTGACCAGCCGGCCGTCGTAGGGGTGGGGAAGCTCCCCTTCCATGGTCAGCGTCGTTGCCGCCGCGTCCAAGGTGCCCTCGTAGTGGCCGATGTAGGTCGAGCTGGAGTCCACCCAGGTCCCCACGTACTTCTTCTTGGCCGCGTCGTAGCCGAGGGTGAGGGCGCGCGCGAAGGGCATGGCAGCGAGCTTCGTCTCGGCGTGGGTCAGGACCCAGAGCTGACCGACCCGCCGCGTGGTCTCCGTCGCCTGGACCTCGAGGGGCGGCTGTCCGGGCGCCGAGAACACTGCGATCGTCGCTTCCCAGTCTCCGGCGAGACGCTGCAGCCACTCCTGCTCTTGGATGGTGCCGGGCGCACCCGGCGCCTGCTGCGCCGTGAGAGCGGCCGGCACGGCCAGTAAGGCCGCCACCAGGCTCGTGATCGCGATCTTCCTCATCGAAGCTCTCCTTCGGTTCTGATGCGCATGTCGGTAGGTCATGGGGTGGTCTCCGGACCTCCGGCCGCCATGGGGAAATGCTCGTTCATCCAGGCGGACCACAGCGGCTCCGCCTGGGCTGCCGCGGCGGCGGCTCCGTCGCCGTAGTAGAAGAAGTCGAAAACCAGCAGAACCTGCCCGCCCATCGGCATGGCGAAGAGCGAGACGATCCCGGGTGCCGGCTCTTCCAGGCGGAGGAGGAAGGCATAGTCGCTCTCCCTGCGCCGGGCCTTCGCCACGGTGGCGGCCAGCGGCGGGGCGGCGCCGCTCGTGCTCACCGGCTGCCCTTCGGCGACGCTCGTGAAGCCGAGCGCGGCGGAGAGGGTGTCCCAGGCCGCAGACGCGGGCTCGGCGGCGGCGCCCATCACCCGGAAAGCCGACGAAGGCTGCCCGTGGAAGTGGGCGAGATAGAGCCGCAGGATCTGGAAGAACCACGGCCAGCCGCCCTCCCAGCTCTCGAGCTGGTTGTCCCATTCGTCGCTGCTGGCAAAGAGGCTGTGGACCACTCGGACGACGCAGGTGTCCCCGGAGCGCGCCTCGACGATCCACTCGGATGCGACCGGAGGAGCGTCCGGACCCAGGTCCTGGGACTCGGCGGAAAAGCTCCGGGGCGGGTCCCACGCGGTCACCTTGGCGACCGATTCCATGCCGGGCCCGAAGTTGGAGACCACGGTGCCGTCCTCGCGGAACTCCGTCGGCACGAACCACGCCGAGATGCCCGGTCCCGTGGCGATGGCCTGCCAGACCTGCTCCGGAGTGCCAGATACTTCGACCTCCACCTGGACCGAACGGCGTCCGGTCTCGTCTGTTCTCACGCTCATGAAGGCTCCTTCGGATCGGGTTTGTGGGGTGATGGGTGCGCCAGCACGACCAGCCGGTGCGCGCGGCCGTTCGGATCCGACTCGTCGTGGTAGCGCGCGGCGAGAGTCGCCACGGCTTCGGCGAGCTCCCGGCTGAAGGCGGCCCGCTCCGCGGCGGAGCGGAAGCGGATCTCGGTGTCGATCGAGAGGGTGGGCAGGCGCTTGTCCAGCTCCACCGAGCGACGCAGGAAGGTGCTGACCTCGCGGATGACGCGCGCGGCCAGGGCGATGAGATAGCTCGCGGAGAGCTGGTCGGCCGTCCGGCCCGGGTCCGCGGCCACTGGCCCCAGCGCGCTGGGACCCACCACGTAGGAGGCAGCGCTGGCCACCAGCAGGCGCTCGGTGAGGCCGCCCCACCGGCGCTGCTCGGCCATCCGGACCAGCCCGTGGCGCTCCAGGGCCCGCAGGTGGTAGTTCACCTTCTGGCGCGCGATTCCAAGGCGCGCCGCCAGCGCCGCGGCGGAGGCGGGCTCTGCCAGCTCGGCGAGCAGCCGGCTGCGTACCGGGTCCAGGGCCACGGTGGCCGCCGCCGGATCGTCGATGACTTCCACGTCGAGCATGGGGGGAGGTTACCCGTTGACAGCTTTTGTTGTCAAGGCTTCGGCTCATCGCCGATAGGAGCGTCCGGAAGGAGAAGTTCTACGTGCTACAATGCGTCGCTCGCGGAGGAAGCCATGGAGCAACGAGTGAGCCTGCGGGAAGTCAACCAGCACCTGACCCACTACGTGAAGGCGGCTGAAGCCGGCGAACGGATCGTCATCACTCGGCGCGGCCAACCGGTCGCGCTGCTCTCCCCGCTCCCTCGGCAGGAGCGGTCCCTGAGCGCAGCGCAGGAAGCGGCGCTGGAACGCCTCCTGAGCCAGAGCCATCACCTCGGGGGGAAAGCCCCCTCGCGAGATGAGCTGCATGAGCGCTGAGCGGCTCACTCTCGACACCAACGTCTTGTTCCACGCGGTCGATGCGGATGCCGGGGAGCTGCAGGAGAAAGCACGCGAGATCGTGCGCCGAGCGGCGCTGGGCGACTGCATCTTGACCTTGCAGACGCTCTGCGAGTTCTTCGCCGCGACGACGCGCAAGGGCAAGCTGACCGCCGCCCAGGCTACGGCTCACGTCGAGGACTGGCAGACGCTGTTTCCGGTGGTCTCCGCCACGCCCGGCAGCTTCCGTCTAGCCGTGCGAGCCGTCGAGCACCACAGCCTCTCGTTCTGGGACGCGATGCAGTGGGCCGTCGCCAAGCAGGCCGGAGTAACGCTGCTCTTGAGCCAAGATCTACAACACGGCCGTGAGCTGGAAGGCGTGCGGTTCCGGAACCCGTTCCTGTCCGAGGATCCCTGAGCGGGGACAGAGGCACAGGGAGCTGCCGTTGTGGTCGTCCTCCGCTCGGCGGGCGTCAAGGGGATGGTTGCGCCCCTCCCGTTCGCTCCTTAGACTGACGCTGTGACCTCCGAGAAGCCCGAAGCTGTGCTGACCATCGAGGATCCCGACGTGCTCTCCGGCGAGTGGACCTGGGTTCCAGGGGACGGTGGGCAGCTCGAGTTTCAGCCCCGACCCGAACCTTCCCGCGCCATCAAGCGCGAGTCGGATCTCCGACGAAGTGGAGGAGAGCCATGCCCCCCGAAGCTGTGATCCACACCAACCCGCACATCCTCGGTGGTACACCTGTTTTCGTCGGCACGCGGGTCCCGGTGCGCAGTCTTCTCGACTACCTCGAAGCCGGCGACTCGCTCGACACCTTCCTAGACCACTTCCCGAGCGTCACGCGAGAGCAGGCCGTGGCGGTGCTGGAGCTGGCCAAGCAGATGCTCGCCGACCATGCGCGTGCTGCTTGACGAGTGCGTCCCTCGGCCGCTGCGGCGCCACCTCTCGGAGCATGAAGTTCAGACAGTCAAGGAGGTGGGTTGGAGCGGCACCGAGAACGGGGCCCTCCTCGCCCTGATCCGGGCGGCAGGGTTCGACGCCTTCCTCACCGTGGATCAGAACCTCCAGTACCAGCAGGATCTGCGGGCAGCCGGCGTTGCCGTGGTGGTACTGGTCGCCTCGAGCAACCGGCTCGACGACCTCGAGCCGCTCGTGCCCAGGCTGAGAGAGGCGCTGAAGCAGATCGCTCCGGCTGATCTCGTCCGCGTCGGGGGCTGATTCAGGCTGACGAGCCTTCTCTGCCCCCGCCGGAGACCACGGGGAAGGAGCCCGCCTCAAGTTGTTCGCGGCCGGGGACTCTTTCGGGACGATCCTCGGGGGGACCCCTGGCTCGAGCGGGAGGGCGTCCTGGCGTCTGTGACGTAAGCGCACCAGGTGCCGGCCGCAGCAACAATGACCTTGAGGTGAATGGACTTGACTACCGATGTTGGGCAGCACATCGATTCAATCCTCGCCGCCGCTTTCGGCGACTCGGCGCGAGAGCGAAGCGAGGAGATCCAAGCGCGCCAAGCCCAACTAGCGCAGGATGGTGTGGCATCCGGCTCCTTTGCCCAGCGAATGGTCCTGAAGGCCTTCGCGCTCGACCTTGAGCGCCGAGCACAAGCCATCAAGTCGCAACTCCAAAGGATATTGGACCTGGGTCTCCTCGGCAGCTCCGACTCGCTCGGTGAGACAGTCTCCGCCGAGTTTGTCCGGCGGTTCGCTGAACAAGCCGAGTTCATCGAAGCAGAGCTCTCCGCGAGTGCGAGCCCGAGAGGTTCATCCCTGAGTACCCGTGCCCACACACTGTCGGCCGCCATCAGCAGCGAGCTCCGATTGGCAGCCAAGGAGTACGTCCAACGAGTGCGTCCACCGAGACCTGCAATCGATCTGCTGCCCGAGCAGGAGCAGCTACTGATCATTTTGGTCGAAGCATCGAGAAGTGTGCCTCCCACAAAG
>JBIOYC010000003.1:0-7649 GCA_044869955.1 Thermoanaerobaculia bacterium
TGGCGGTAGGGCAGGTGCATCAGCAGGCCCATCGCCAGGAGACCGATGCCCGCCGCCACGCACTGGCGCACGAAGAGGGGGTTCCAGTCCTTGCCGCGGGACAGCGGGGCGCTGGCCGAGAAGACCATCACCAGCCCGAAAGCCACCAGCAGGGCCAGGGCCGTGAACAGCACGCGGTCGAAAGCGAGCTTCTTCGCCACGCTCAGGCTCCCTGCCCCAGGACGGAGCGCACCAGGTGCTGGAACTGCTCGCCACGGTCCGCATAATTCTTGAACTGATCGAAGCTGGCGCAGGCGGGGGAGAGCACCACCACCTCGCCGCGTCCGGCCGCGACCCGGGCCGCGGCCACCGCCGCTGCCAGCGTGCCGGAGCGCTCGGCCGGCACCAGGGGACCGAGGGCCCGCTCGAAGTCCTCGGCCGCCTCGCCGATCAGATAGAGCCGCTTGGCTTTCTTCGCCACCATCGGGGCCAGCTCGGCCGGGTCGTTGCCCTTGTTGCGGCCGCCGAGGATCAGGTGCACGGAGCCGTCGGCGAAGCCCTCGAGGGACTTCACCGTCGCTGCCGGGTTGGTGCCCTTGGAGTCGTCCCACCAGGTCACGCCGTCCGCCTCGGCCACCTTCTCGAGTCGATGGGGCAGGCCGCGAAAGCCGGAGAGACCGGCGAGGATCGCGGCCGGCTCGATGCCCAGCCCCAGGGCGAGCAGGGCCGCCGCCATGGCGTTCTCGAGGTTGTGGGTACCGGCGAGGGGCACGTCGGCCAGGGTGAACAGCCCGCGGTCGGCCTGGCCGGGGCGGCTCTCGATCACCCGCGAGCCGTCCAGCCAGCAGCCGTCCGGCAGGGGGCGCAGGCGCGAGAAGAAGCGCCGGTGCGAGGGCGTGGTGGTGGCCACGCAGCCGGGGTCGTCGGCGTTGAGCACGGCCACGTCGTCCGGCCCCTGGCGGGCGAAGAGGCGACGCTTGGCCGTGGCGTAGGCAGCGAAGCTCTCGTAGCGGTCGAGGTGATCGGGCGCCAAGTTCAGCAGGGCCGCGGCCTTCGGCCGGAAGCGGTCGATGCCCTCGAGCTGGAAGCTCGACAGCTCGACCACGAAGGTGCGCCCCGGCGGGCCTGCGACCACCGCCGAGAGGGGCGTGCCGATGTTGCCGCAGACCTCGACCGGCCGGCCGGAGGCGGCGATCATCGCTCCGGCTAGGGCCGTGGTGGTGCTCTTGCCGTTCGAGCCGGTCAGGGCCACGACGTCGCCCGCGAGCAGGGGGAAGGCGAGCTCCACCTCGGCGAGGACGGGGAGGCCCTTCGCCCGGGCGTCGGCGAAGAGGGGCAGGGCCAGGGGCACGCCGGGGGACACCACCACCCCGTCGACCCCTTCCGGCACGGCGGCCGGCACGGCGCCGCCCAGCTCCAGGCCCGGGGCACCGGCGAGGGCACCGAGGTCGAGGCCGGCCGCGGGCTTGTCGTCCACGGCGAGCACCGCGACGCCGCGGTCGAGCAGCAGCCTCGCCGCCGCCTTGCCGGAGGCACCCAGGCCCACCACCAGCGCGCGTTTCCAGGTCATGGCGCTCATCGCAGCTTCAAGGTGGCCAGGGAGGCCAGGGCGAAGACCAGCGACAGGATCCAGAAGCGAACGATGATCTTCGGCTCGGCCCACCCCGACAGCTCGAAGTGGTGGTGGAGGGGGGACATCTTCAAGACCCGCTTGCCGGTGAGCTTGAAGGAGGCGACCTGGACGATCACCGACAGGGCCTCGATCACGAACAGCCCACCGACCAGCACCAGGACCAGCTCCTGCTTGGCGATCACCGCCACGGTGCCGATCGCGCCGCCGATGGCGAGGGAGCCGACGTCGCCCATGAAGACCTGGGCCGGGTGGGAGTTCCACCACAGGAAGCCGAGGCTGGCCCCGACCATGGCGCCGCAGAAGACGGTCAGCTCGCCGGCGCCGGGCACGTAGGGCACCTGGAGGTAGCGGGCGGCGACGCTGTTGCCCGCGACGTAGGTGAAGGCGGCGTAGGTGCCGGCGGCCACCAGGGTGGCGCCGATGGCGAGGCCGTCGAGGCCGTCGGTCAGGTTGACGGCGTTCGAGGCCCCCACCAGCACCACCACCACGAAGGGCACGTAGAGCAGCCCGAGGTTGATCACCCAGGTCTTGAAGAAGGGGAAGGTCAGGGTGGGCGAGAACCCCAGCGAGTCCGGCAGCAGGAAGAGCAGCCCACCGAAGACTGTGGCCGCCGCGATCTGCAGCCAGAGCTTGGCGCGGGCGGTCAGGCCCAGGTTGCGCCGCCGCCGCACCTTGATGAAATCGTCCCAGAAGCCGATGGCGCCGAAGGCCGTCGTGGTGCCCAGGGCCAGCCAGACGTAGACGTTGTCGAGGGCGGCCCAGAGCAGGGTGGGCACGGCGAGGGCGAAGAGGATCAGCAGGCCGCCCATGGTCGGCGTACCGGCCTTCACCTGGTGGCTAGCCGGGCCCACGTCGCGGATGTTCTGGCCCACCGACATGCGCCGCAGCCAGGCGATGAAGGGCTTGCCCAGCAGCAGCGACAGGGCGAGGGCGGTCAAGGTCGCGCCGGCGGCCCGGAAGGTGATGTAGCGGAAGACGTTCAGCGCCGAGAACGACTCCGAGAGGGGGAAGAGCAGCCAGTACAGCATCAGGAGGCCTCCCCCCCGGCCCGGCCGAGGAGGCGCCGGACCACCAGGTCCAGGCCCACTCCCCGCGAGCCCTTGACCAGCAGCACGTCTCCCGGCGCCAGGCTCGAGGCGGCCAGCTCGGCGGCGGCCGCGGCGTCTGGCAGCCAGCGGGTCTCGGCGCCCGCGGCGGCGGCCCCGGCCACCAGCTCGCGGCAGAGCTCCCCCACCCCCACCACCGGCGAGAAGCCGAGACGGGCCGCCTGCTCGCCACAGCGGCGGTGGAAGGCCGGGGCTTCCGGCCCCAGCTCGAGCATGTCCCCGAGGACGGCCCAGCGACGCCCCCCCGAGAGAGCCGCGACGGCCTCCAGGGCGCGGGAAAGGGCCTCGGGGTTCGAGTTGTACGAGTCGTCCACCAGCGTGACCCCGCCGGGCAGGGCGTGGATCTCCCCTCGGCCCGGGGCCGGGAGCGCCGAGGCCATGGCGGCGGCGACCTCGGCCAGGGGCACGCCGAGGGCCCAGGCGCAGGCCGCGGCGGCCAGAGCGTTGTCGGCGTTGGTGCGGCCGAGCAGGGGCAGCTCGATGGCCTGCCGCTCGCCCCCCGCGACGACCGTGAAGCGGCTGCCCGCGCGCTTCCCCGTGAAGGGCTCGAAGCCCTCACCGCGCACGTCGGCTCCCTCGCCCCAGCCGAACCACACCATCCGCCCGGAGTGGCGGCGGGCCACCCGGCGGACCTCGGCGTCATCGGAATTGGCCACCAGCAGGCCGCCGGCAGCCAGGCCCTCGAGGATCTCGGCCTTGGCCTCGGCGATGGCGCCGAGGGTGCCGAAGAACTCCAGGTGCACCGGGCGCACGTTGAGCAGCAGGGCCACGTCCGGTCTTGCCAGGCGGCTGACGCCTCCCAGCTCCCCCGGCGTGGACATGCCCATCTCCGCCACCATCCACTCGGTGTCGTCCGGGATGCCCAGCAGGGCGAGGGGGAAGCCCAGCAGGTTGTTGAGGTTGCCGGGGCTCTTCGCGACCCGGAAGCGGCGCGCCAGCATGGCGGCGAGCAGTTCCTTGGTGGTGGTCTTGCCGGCCGAGCCGGTGAGACCTACGAGGTGCCGGGGCACCTCGCGGCGCACGGTGCGGGTGAGGGCGTGGAGGGCGGCCAGGGGGTCCTCGACCTCGAGGTACAGCTCACCCTCGGCCGGGCCCCCGAGGGCGCCCCGCCGCACCACGGCTGCGGCGGCGCCCGCAGCCAGAGCGGCTGGCACGAAGCCGTGGCCATCGGCGCGCGAGCCGGCGAGGGCGAAGAAGAGCTCGCCCCCGCTCACCTGCCGGGAATCGATCGCCGCGCCGGTCCAGGGGCGCAGCTCGGGCGAGGCGACACCGGCGCCGGCGATCACCGAGGCCTCCATGGCGCGGGCCGCCTCATCGATGCGCCGCGTGACCAAGACGCGCCTCCAGGGCCGCGGTCAGCTCGCCGCGGTCCGAAAACGGAACGGTGCGGTCGTGGAAGATCTGGCGCTGCTCGTGGCCCTTGCCGGCCACCAGCACGGCCCACTCCGGGCCGGCCAGCTCGACGGCGAGGCGGATCGCCTCCCGCCGGTCGGGCACGATGCGGTAGCTCCGGCTGCCGCTCGCCCGGAGACCCTCCTCGACGGCGGCGAGGATGTTCAAGGGGTCCTCGCTTCTGGGGTTGTCGGTGGTGGCGATCGGCAGCTCGGCGAGGTCGCCGGCCAACTCCCCCATCAGGGGCCGCTTGCCGGGGTCGCGGTCGCCGCCGCAGCCGAACACCAGAATCAGCTTCCTGCCCGACAGCTCGCGCACCGAGCGGGCGGCGGCGTCGAGGGCGGCTGGAGTGTGGGCGTAGTCGACCAGCACCGGGAAGTCCTGGCCGAGGTCGACCGGCTCGAGGCGCCCGGTCAGGGGACGCGCCTCGGCCAGGGCCGCCGCGGTCGTCTCGTGGGGCAACTCCAGGGCCTCGCCGATGGCGATCACGGCGAGGACGTTCAGCAGGTTGTAGCTGCCGAGCAGGGGCGTGCTCACCGGGAGGCGGCCCCGCGGCGTGGCGGCGATGCCGCGCGAGCCCTTGGGCGACAGCTCGACCTTCTCCCAGCGCACCTCGCCATCGCTGCCGTAGGAAAGCGTCGTCACCCGGCCGGCCAGCTCGTCGAGCAGGCGCCGGCCGTAGGGGTCTTCGCCGTGCACCACCGCCGTGCCGCCCGGGGCGATGCTGTCGAAGAGGCGGCGCTTGGCCTGGTAGTAGGACTCGAAGTCCGGGTGGAAGTCGAAGTGGTCCCGCGACAGATTGGTGAAAGCCGCCACCTGGAAGAGAGCGCCCTCCACCCGGTGCTGGAGCAGGGCGTGGGAGGAGACCTCCATGGCCACCGCCTGCGCCCCGGCGTCGCGCATGGCGGCGAGCAGGGCGTAGAAGTCCGAGGCCTCGGGGGTGGTGCGGTCGCCCGGGAAGTCCCGGCCCCCGAAGCGGTAGCCCAGCGTGCCGATGAAGCCGGCCGGCCGCCCCGCATGGTCGAGCAGGGAGGCCGCCAGGGTGGCGACGGTCGACTTGCCATTGGTGCCGGTGACCCCCACCAGGGTGAGGGCCCGCTCCGGGTGACCGTGGACCCGCGCGGCGAGGGCAGCGAGCACGGCCCGAGGGTCTTCCGTCGAGAGCCAGGGCAGGGGGGAGCCCTCCGGTGCCGGGCCGGCCCCCAGGGCGGCGACGGCACCGCGGGCCGCCGCCTCGGGCAGGAAGGCGCGGCCGTCGTGGCGGGCACCGACGATCGCCATGTAGAGGTCCCCCGGCACCACCCGGCGGGAGTCGTGCTGGACGCCGGTGACGTCGAGGGCCGGCGAGGCGCCGCCCGGATCGACCGGCAGGCCGGCGAGCAGGTCGGCGAGCTTCACGGCTGCCCCCCGGGATTCCCCCTCACCCTGGCCCTCTCCCCCGCGGACGGGGGAGAGGGGAGGGAAACCTGCCCCATCCGACCCCCTCTCCCGCTCGCGGGAGAGGGTTGGGGTGAGGGTCCCCCCATCCGGCCCCCTCTCCCGCTTGCGCGAGAGGGTTGGGGTGAGGGTCCCTCGGTCAGCCGGACGCCGTCTCCCCTCTTCGTCTCGTGCGGCCACTTCGTCAGCTTCTCCTCCCGCACCGGCCGGAAGCCCTGGTGGAGCAGAGCCTGGCGGACGATGGCCGAGAACACCGGCGCCGCGACGCTGCCGCCGTGGTAGTCCCTGCGCGGCCGATCGACCACCACGGCGATCGCAAGGCGGGGGTCGCGGCCTGGTCCGAAGCCGGCGAAGACGGCCATGTGATCGGTTGCGGAATAGCCTCGCCCGTCCGCCATCTGCGCCGTGCCGGTCTTGCCCGCCAGGGCGTAGCCGTCGAGGGCGGAGGCGTGCGCGGTGCCTCCCTCGAGCAGGACCGCCTCAAGCAGGCGCTCGACGCGCAAGGCCGTGGCCGGCGACATCGCCCGGCCTACCACCGCCGGTCGCTTGGCGGTCGGCTCGCGCTGGCCGTCGGTGCCCACGGCCTCGACCAGGTAGGGCCGCACCAGCTGGCCGCCGTTGGCCACCGCGGCGAAGGCCGTGGCCAGCTGGAGGGCGGTGACGGCGATGCCCTGGCCGAAGGAGATGTAGGCCTTGTCGATCGGCTGCCAGCGGTCCCGCGGGCGCAGCAGGCCGGCGCTCTCACCGGCGAGCTCGATGCCGGTCTTCTTGCCGAAGCCGAGGCTCACGATCTGATTCCACAGGCGCTCCTCGCCGGCCAGCAGGCCCACCCGGATGGCGCCGACGTTCGAGGACTTGGCGATCACGTCGCGCAAGGTCAGGACCCCGAAGGACTTGTGGTCGCGGATCGTGACGTTGCCGAAGACGAAGCGCCCCAGGCCACAGTCGAAGACGTCGGTGGCGTCGACCAGGTTCGCTTCCAGGGCGGCCGAGACGGTGACCATCTTGAAGGTCGAGCCGGGCTCGAAGACGTCGGTGATGACGCGGTTCTTTCCCCGTCTGTCCAGATCTTCGTAGTCATTGAAGCGATTCGGGTCGAAGGTGGGCAGCGAGGCCATCGCCAGGACGGCACCGGTCTTGGGGTCGAGCACCACCACGCTGCCGCCCTCGGCGTCGTACTCCTCCACCGCTCGGCCCAGCTCCCGCTCGGCCAGGTATTGGAGCGAAGCGTCGAGAGTCAGGTGCAGGGCCTTGCCGGGCTCGGCGTCCTGCCACTCGAGGTCGGCGTCGAAGGCGTAGCGGCCACCGGCGTCCTTCCTCACCACCCGGCGCCCGGTCTTGCCGGTGACCACCTCGTCGAAGCTGCGCTCGAGGCCGGCGAGGCCGTGGAAGTCGGTGCCCACGAAGCCGAGCACGTGGGCCGCCAGCTCACCCTGGGGGTAGAAGCGGCGGTTCTCCTCCTTGACGCCGATGCCGGGCAGATCGAGGGCCTTGACCTGCTGGGCCAGGTCACGGTCCACCAGCCGCGACACCCAGACGAACCAGCCGTTGCCCTTGAGGCGGGCCGCCAGCTCCCGGGCCGGCAACCCGAGCAGGCGGCCGAGCTGGATCGCGGTGCCGGTAGGGTCCTTGATCTCACGGGGCACGGCGTAGATCGAGTCCGCCGGACCGGAGACTGCCAGCGGGCGGCCGTTGGCGTCGAAGATCGTGCCCCGCGGCGGCGCCAGCTCCACCACTCGCTGCTGCTGGCGCCCGGCCAGCTCGGCGTAGTGGTCGTGGCGCATCACCTGGAGGTAGAGCAGCCGCCCGGCCAGGGTGGCCATGAAGGCCACCAGCAGGGTGAAGAGCACCGCCGCCCGCGTCCTCACCGGATCTCCTCGAGGTAGAGGGTCTGCTCGGGGCTCTGCGCGCTCATGCCCAGGTCGCCGCTCGCCACCGCCTCCACCGCCGCAGCGCGCGAGCGCTCGGCGAGGGCCAGCTCGAGGTGCTGGCGCTGGCGGGCCAGCTCCTTGGCGCGGCGCTCGAATTCGGTGATGCGGTAGCCGGCCGCCAGGGTCTGGAGCTGGATCGAGGTGTAGATCAGAAGCCCCAGACCGAAGGGC
>JBIOYC010000004.1:0-29220 GCA_044869955.1 Thermoanaerobaculia bacterium
CGCCTCGCCGGCGGCTGGCATCGCCGGCCACCCGGGCTTCGGTCTCGGTGCCCTGGCTTTCGACGCCGACGGCGATGGCGACAGCGACCTCGCCGTGGCCAACGACTCGAGCCCCAATCACCTGTTCTCGAACGGCGGCGGCACCTTCGAGGAGGTGGGGCTGCCCGCCGGGGTCGCCCTGAGCTCCTCGGGCAGCACCCAGGCCGGCATGGGGATCGAAGCCGGCGACCTCGACGGCGACGGCTGGGAAGACCTGGTGGTGACCAACTTCTCCGACGACGTCCACAACTTCTACCGCCGCGACGCCCCGAGGCTGTTCACCGACTGGAGCGCCCGGAGCGGCCTCGCCGCGGCCTCGTTCCCGAAGCTCGGCTGGGCGGCCCTGGCCGAAGATTTCGACCTCGACGGCGACCTCGACCTGTTCTTCGCCAATGGCCACGTCTATCCCGGGGTCGAGGCCTTCGACCCCAACACCACCTACCTGCAACCCCTCCAGCTGCTGTGGAACGACGGCACGGGCCGTTTTCACGAGGATCCCGAGCGCCTAGGCCCGGCCTTCTCCCGGCCCCTGGCGGCCCGGGGCGCCGCACCCGGGGACTTCGATGGCGATGGCGACGTGGACCTCGCCGTGGTCCGCGACGCCGAGCCGCCCCTCCTGCTGCGCAATGACCTGCCGCCGCCGGGAGCGGCGTGGGTGAAGGTGCGGCTGGCGGGAGCACCGCGGGTCAACGCCGAGGGGATCGGCGCCCGGGTCGAGATCGAGGCCGGGGGCAAGCGCCTGGTGCGGGAGATGCGCCGCGGCCGCGGCTACCTGTCGGGCGGAGTCGCCGAGCTGGTCTTCGGCCTCGGCGGCGCCCGCCACATCGATCGCCTCACCGTCCACTGGCCGGGCGGCAAGAGCCCGCAAGTCTGCACCGACCTCGCCGCCCGGCGTGTCTGGACCGTGGTCGAGGGCCGCGGCTGCCGCTGACGGGCCGCGGAGCGGAACGGTTCCACCGAGACTACGGGAAGAGAGACGAGGGAGCCTTGGCAGGAGGGCTGGAGCCGACGGTCGGATTTGAACCGACGACCTGTCGATTACGAATCGACTGCTCTACCACTGAGCTACGTCGGCGATCGGCCAGGGCCAAATCGAGAGGCGGGATTGTAGCGCAGCCTCGCGGCCCTGGCCAATCCCGACGCCGAGCCTCAGCAGAAGCTGTCGTAGACCTCGCGGTACGAGCTGATCGAGCCGTAGCCGTAGGACTGGCAGCCGCACTCGTAGAAGGTCCAGCCCCGCAGGCCGATCTCCTCGCTGTGCGAAGAGTCGCTGAAGTAGACGATCTCGGTGCCGCAGCGGGTCTGGGCCTCGGTCGGCGCCGGGGCCAGCAGGCCGGCTCCGAGGGCGAAGAGCAGGAAGGCGGCGGCCAGCACGAAACGACGACGGTAACGGCGCATGAGGGACGCGATCGGCATCAGGGACCTCCATTCGGTTGATGGAACGATTCCGCAAGCTCGGGAATCGCTCTGACACCCTTGAAGTGACCTGAGCCAGCCAAACCGAGACGGCGAAGTTCTTTCCCTCAGCCCCGCTCGGCCAGGACCTGCTCGATGCGGCCGCCGAGCAGGCGGTCGAGGGCGGGCACCGCCCTGCGCAGGATGGTCTCCTCGCGGCGAGGTCCGGTCGAGACCAGGCCGATGGGGGCTCCCACCCTCTCCTCGAGGAAGCGCACGTATTGGCGGGCGGCCGGGGGCAGCTCACCGAGCTCCAGGCGCCCCACGGTCGAGGCGCGCCAGCCGGGCAGCCGCTCGTAGACCGGCTTCGCCCGCTCGAGGTCGACCACTGAAGCCGGAAACTCGGTGACCACCCGGCCGTCGATCTCGTAGCCGACGCAGACCAGGATCTCCTCGAGGTCGTCGAGCACGTCGAGCTTGGTCAAGGCGAGGGCGTCGACGCCGTTGAGCAGGTTGGCGTAGGACACCGCCACGGCGTCGAACCAGCCGCAGCGGCGGGGCCGGCCGGTGGTGGTGCCGAACTCGTTGCCGCGCCGCCGCAGGCGCTCGCCGAGGTCGTCGGTCAGCTCGGTGACGAAGGGGCCGCCGCCGACCCGGGTGGTGTAGGCCTTGACCACGCCCAGGCAGCCGTCGATCGCCGTCGGCGGCACTCCGGAGCCGGTTGCGGCGGCGCCGGCCGTGGTGTTGGAGCTGGTGACGAAGGGATAGGTGCCATGGTCGACGTCGAGCAGGGCCCCCTGGGCCCCCTCGAAAAGCAGGCTCTTGCCCTCGCGGCGGTGACGGGCGAGCAGCTGGGCGGTGTCGCAGAGGAAGGGGGCCAGGCGCCGGCCCCAGTCTGCGAACAGCTCGGCGAGCGCGGCGGCCGTCGAGGCGTCGCTGCCGAGGCCGAGGGAGAGGGGCCGCAGCAGCTCGGTGATGCGCTCGGGAAGGTCCGGCGAGCCGAGGTCGCCGGCGCGCACGGCGGTGCGGCCGACCTTGCTCTCGTAGGCCGGACCGATGCCGCGGGAGGTGGTGCCGATCGAGCGCCCGCCGCGGGCCTCCT
The DNA here is from genome assembly GCA_044869955.1 of Thermoanaerobaculia bacterium. Taxonomy (GTDB): domain Bacteria; phylum Acidobacteriota; class Thermoanaerobaculia; order Multivoradales; family SZUA-115; genus CALMKX01. The sequence continues at coordinate 2,537 of JBIOYC010000004.1, forward strand.
CGCGGGCGCGGTCGAGGCGCGCGTGATCGGGGACCAGCAGAGGCACGCGGTCGGACACCCAGAGGCGGCCGGTCGGGTCGACGCCGCCTTCGACCAGCTTGGCCAGCTCGGTGAAGAAGGCGTCCGGCGCCAGCACCATGCCGTTGCCGAGGACGCACTGGACGCCCGGCCGCAGGATGCCGGAGGGGATCAGGTGGAGGGAGAAATGGCGGTCGCCGAACTTCACCGTGTGGCCGGCGTTGTGGCCGCCCTGATAACGCACCACCACGTCGAAGGCCGGGCAGAGGAGGTCGACGATCTTGCCCTTGCCCTCGTCCCCCCACTGCACCCCGACGATGATCACGTTGGCCATGGCTGCCACCCCCACAGCCCCCCGGATCCCCGAGGGGCGAAGCGCCGGGCAGGCTAGCAGAAGGGGGTGGGGGGGACAAGGCGAGGGCTCGGCGAGAACCTCCTCTCGCGATCCCTCTCCCGGAGGGAGGTGTGGGCGGGCTGGGAGAGGGGCAGGGGTGAGGGCTCCGCCGAGGGCACAGTGCCGCAGCTACAGCTCTGAAAGCGCGGCGATCCGGTGGTTCTCGATCTGGTGAGTGATGACCTGCTCGGACACGCCGAACTCGTTGGCGAGCTCCTCGACTTCCTCAGGGTCCACCCGTCGGCTCTTAATCCTGGCGCGCAGCCAGCTCGAGGGTGCCAGGAGCTCTGCGGCAAACGCTCGGCTCCTGCGCTGACGGTCCGAGTTCGTACGGGTCAGCAACGCCGGCTGAGGCGTGGGGCTCGTCAGGTACTCGAACAAGCCTCGACAGAGGTGGAACCGCTTCGCCCGCTCGCCGCTGGAGCTGAGCACGAAGCCTGGGCTCTCGCGATCATTGATGCCCACTACCGCGTCGAAGAGCTTGGTTCTGGAAGCCTGCTCTCGAACCGCTCGATCGAGATCCTCCCGGGAGACCCCCAGAGCCTGGTTCAACCGGGCCAGAGGCTGCCCATCCAGACTCAGGAGGCTCCGCACGCGGCGCGCTAACTCATAGCCGGCCCGCCACGGTTGATCCGCACCGGCGCCTTGCTGGAGGTTGGTGAGCTCGGAGCGGAGGGTCTTCAGGGGTCGAAGGTCCGCTGAGTTGCTCGAACCGAGCCCGACTGCCTCGACCAGTTCTTCGGCCTCATCTTTCAGCCTGCTGAGCTCCGCACTCGAGAAGAACTCTGTCCTCAGGCTGACAGGCAAGAGGTCGCCTGCTTCCTCAATCGCGCCTGCCTCGATCTCGGTCAGATCGTAGGGATCGAGGCCAAGAGCGGCGGCGGCGGAACAGAACTTCTCCTCTTCGGGATCCGTGCCGGAGATCGCAGCCCATTCTTGCTGGAGCAGGGTCCCGGCCACGCCGGAGTCCTCCAGGCGGCCCAGCACGGCTGAGATGAAGCTTGACACCTTGCGCTCCAGCTCAGATCTGGTCACGAAACGACGGTCACCGTTCAGAAACTCGAGCCTGCAGTGAGGCAGCTCTTCCCTCGACCAGCTCACCTCGATGCTCTCCCCCCGCGACTCAATCGAAACGGCCGGGAGAGCATAGCCTTCCCTTGCAGCTCGGAACGAGTGACGAGCGGCCCCAGACGTCTCCTCCCGCCGGGACGACGGGATTTCGTAAAGAATTTGCCACCAGTGAGTTGCGAGCCACTCCGCGAGCGGATACAGGGGAACGAAGACCGAGTCTCGAGTGGTCTTCGATACTTCGTCGGAAACCCTGGTCACCGGATGGTCGTCGACCCACATCTCAAACCGAGCCCAAGTGGCTCTTAGCTCTGGCCCACGGATTCCCTGCGGGTCCAACCAGTCGAATTTGAAACGAATCTCACTCATAGAGGGTCTCGATCCCGGGCGGCCACTCTTCCTCGTCGAGAGGATATCCCTTGTATTCACCCGTCTCTTGGTTCACCAGGCGACCTTCGTAAACGGTCGAGCCATCCTTGTACCAGACGTAGCGGGGGAAGCGCCCCTCCATCGGTTCGCCCACAGCTCCCCGCCTCAAGGCCGACTCCAGCCAGTGCTGCACTCTCTCCAGATCATCAGTCAGGCTCCTATCGCAGAGAGAAGCGTCCGCCCTCGGCCTCGGTTGTTCGAGGAAAGACGGGGCGTCTTTGTGCTCGGGGCTGCCCACGTACCGGGCCACTCCGGCCAGCGGCTCCAGCTCGCCAGCCCGGCCGCGGTCTACCACCCTCCGGATTCGAGGACGCCTCCTCTTCGTGGCCCTCATGGTCCCGGATAGGGTAACTCCGAAGCACCCCGGGTAGCCACCGGCCCCCTCCCCCCGGGCGGGCGCCGCGCCCTGGCCCCGGTGTTAGCATCCGACGGTCAGCGAACCCACCATGGACAGCTTCCTGCTCGCCGCCGCCGTCCTCCTGCCTCTGCTCTACCTGGTGGCGACCGTCGCCTACGGCCAGAGCTTCTTCGCCGAGTCGGCGCGGGCCGGGGCCCTGGCGCCCTGGGTCTTGCGAGGGGCCCTGGGGCTCCACGCGGCCTACCTGGCCGCGCTCTTCGCCCGCTTCGAGCAGCTGCCCGCGGCGAGCGTTTCCCAGGCCACGTCGCTGATGAGCTTCGCCCTCGGCCTGGTCTATCTGGTGGTCGAGTGGCGGACCCGGGAGCGCTCGACCGGCGTCTGGCTGGTCGGCTTGGTGCTCTTCTTCCAGCTCCTGGCCTCTCTGCTGGTCGGGCCGCCGCCACCGGAGCGAGCCCTCTTCCACCAGCCTCTCTTCGCCCTCCACGTCTCCCTCGCCCTGCTCGGCTACGTGGCCTTCGCGGTGGCGGCGGTTTACGGCTTCCTCTTCCTGCGCCTCTACCGCGAGCTCAAGGCCGGACGTTTCGGCACTTTCTTCGGCCGCCTCCCTCCTCTCGCCGTGCTCGAACGGATGATGGTCTGGGCCCTCACCCTGGGCTTCCTCGCGATGACCGCCGGAGTCGCCCTCGGCCTGGTCTTCGTCCGGCGGATCTATCCCGACCAATGGCTCACGGACCCCAAGATCCTGACCAGCCTCGCCCTCTGGCTGCTCTACGGCCTGGCCCTCCTGTTGCGCCACCTGCACCAGTGGCACGGCCGGCAGACCGCCGTCGTGTCGCTCGCCGGCCTGGGCACGATCATCGCCTCGCTGGTGACCGTCAACCTCCTGTTCACGGGCTTCCATGGCTTCCGCTGAGCTGCGCGCCCGGGACAAGCGGTCGGGGGCGGCGCCGGAGCTTCTGTTGGTGGGCCTGGACCACCGCTCGGCCCCTCTCGAGCTGCGCGAGCAGGTCTCCCTCGCCGACGAGCAGGCCGCCGATGCCCTGGTGCACCTGCTCGCCCGCGAGCAGATCCGTGAGGCGCTGGTGGTCTCTACTTGCAACCGCACCGAGATCTACGTCGACCCCCGTGCTCCCGGCGCCGAGGAGGTGGTGGTCAACCAGGTCTTCCGTGCCCGTGCTCCCGAGGCGGCCGAGCCGGGCCGGCTGTTCGTGAGGAATGGCACCGAAGCCGCCCGCCACCTGCTGCGGGTGGCGAGCGGCCTCGAGTCGATGGTGCTCGGCGAGCCGGAGATCCTCGGCCAGGTCAAGCAGGCCGGGATCCTGGCCGAGCGGCTGGGGGCGGCGGGACCGGTGCTTGGCAAGCTGGCGCGGACGGCCCTCGCCGCTGGCAAGAGGGCGCGCGCCGAGACGGCGATCGGCGAGGGCGCGGTGTCCCTGGGCTACGCCACCGTCGAGCTGGCGCGCAACATCTTCGACCGCCTGGAGGGCCGGCGGGCCCTCCTGCTCGGTGCCGGCGAGATCGCCCGCTCGGCGGCCAAGGCCCTGACCGAGCGGGCCGGGCTGCAGATCAGCGTCGCCAACCGCGGCCAGGAGCGGTTGAAGGAGCTGCTCGCCGAGCTCCCCCAGGCCCGGGCCGGGTCCTTCGAGGCCCGGGTGGAGGGGGCCGCCGAAGCCGACGTGGTGATCGCCGCCACCGGCGCCAGCGAGCCGATCCTGACCGCCACGGACCTCCGGGCCGTCATGCGGCGGCGCCCGGACCGTCCTCTCTTGGTGGTCGACTTGGGTGTGCCGCGCAACGTAGAGGCCGGGGCCCGCCGGGTGGAGAACCTCTTCCTCCACAACCTAGACAGCCTCGACGGGCTGATCCAAAAGAACCTGCGACGCCGGCGCGAGGAGGTGCCGAAGGTCGAGGAGATCGTCGCCGGCGAGCTGGAACGGTTCTTGCGCTGGTGGCGGGGGCTCGAGGCCGAGCCGCTGGTGGCCCGGCTGCAGAAGCAGGCCGAAGCGATCCGACAGCGCGAGCTGGCGGCAGTGCTCGAGCGCTTCCCGGCCGAGCTGCACGGGGAGGTGGAGCACCTCACCCGCGCCCTGGTGCGCAAGATCCTCCACCACCCGAGCGCACGGCTGCGCGCCCAGGACGACGACCACGCCCTCCCCCACCTCGACCTGGTAAGGGAGCTGTTCCAGCTGGAAGACGAGGAGGAGTAGCGTGGCCCTCCTGCGCCTCGGCACCCGCGCCAGCCCCCTGGCCCTGGCCCAGTCGGGCCAGGTGGCGGCCAGCCTGGAGGCGGCCCACCCCGGGCTGACCGTCGAGCTGGTGGCCATGTCCACCCGGGGAGACCGGACCTCCGGTGCCCTGGCGCCCCTGGGTGGCAAGGGCCTGTTCACCGCCGAGCTGGAGGAGGGGCTCTTGGCCGGCACGCTCGACCTCGCTGTGCACAGCCTCAAGGACGTGCCGGCGGCTCGCCCCCCCGGTCTCACGATCGCCGCCTTCCCCGAGCGTGCCGACCCCCGGGACGCGCTGGTGTCCGAGGCTGCGAGCCTGGCCGCCCTGCCGCACGACGCCCTGGTGCTCACCGGCTCGCTGCGGCGGCGGGCTCAGCTGCTCGCCGCCCGCCCGGACCTCGACGTCCAGGGCGTGCGCGGCAACGTCGCCACCCGCCTCGCCCGCGCCCGCGAGCGGGGGGCCGCCACGCTGCTGGCGATGGCCGGCCTCGAGCGGCTGGGCATGACCGATCTGTCGCTCCATCCCCTCGACCCTCGCGACTTCGTGCCCGCTCCGGGCCAGGGCATCCTCGCCATCGAGACGCTTGCAGACACCCGGGCCGCGGCGATGGTGACCGCCCTCGATCACGCCCCGACGCGGGAGGCGGCCCTGGCCGAGCGAGCCGTGGTCGCCGCCGTCGGGGGCGACTGCGCTCTGCCGCTGGCCGCCTGGTGCCGGCGCGAGGAGCTGGACCTGCGCCTGACCGCCCTCATCGCCCAGCCGGACGGCCGCCGGGTGGTCCGCGTCGAGGTGCTGGGGAAAGAGCCCGAAGTGCTCGGGCGGCGGGCCGCCGCCAGCCTGTTGGAGGAGGGGGCGGGAGAGATCCTGCGGGCCCTCGGCCGGACCCCGGACCGCCCATGAACGAGCCCCTCGCCGGCCTGCGCGTGGTGGTCACCCGCGCCGAGAGCCAGGCGGGCGAGCTGGTGGCGGCTCTTCATGAGGCCGGAGCCGAGGTCGCCGAGCTGCCCCTGCTCGAGATCGTCCCGCCCGCGGACCCAGGCCCCCTCGAGCACGCCGCGGCGGGTCTCGGGCGCTTCCGGTGGGTGGTCCTCACCTCGGCCAACGCTGCCCGGGCGTTGCTGCCGAGGGTCCCGGCAGGCTCAGCCAGACCCCGAGTGGCCGTGGTGGGCGACGCCACCGGCCGGGCGGTCGAGACGCTCGGCTGGAGCCTCGACCTCCAGGCCGCGGACTCACGGGCCGAGGGCTTGACGGCGGAGCTGCTGCCCCTCCTCCAGCCCGGAGACCGGATCCTGCTGCCCCAGGCCGCCGATGCCCGACCTCTCCTCGGCGAAGCCCTGGCGAGCGCCGGCTTCGAGCCCGAGGTCGTCGTCGCCTACGCCAAGCGCCTGCCGGTGGAGGCTCCGGCGCGGGCGGCCGAGCTCTTCGCCACCTCCCCCCTCGGCTGGGTGACCTTCACCAGCCCCTCGACCGTGCGCCACTTCGTCGAGGTGTTGGGCACGACCTGGCCGGCCCGTTCCGGCGAGCTCCGCGCCGCATCGATTGGGCCCACGACCACCGCGGCGCTCGTGGAGGCCGGCATCGAGCCCGCCGCCGAGGCGGCAGAGCCCAGGGCCCGGGAGTTGGTGGCGGCGCTGGTCGGGGCCGTGCACCGGCGTGCCCCGACCGACTATGCTTGACCGAGCCCTGTCATGGTCGAAGCCCCGCTCGCTCCCACCGAGGAGACTGCCGCATCGCCTCCTTGGGAGGTGATGATCGAGTCCAGGCCGCCGGGTCTGGTGCGCCGGCTTTTCGTCACCTACCGGCACCTCGGAGGCATCCTCGGCGGCGGTCTGGTGGCTTCCGTGCGCTCCCGGCCGGAGGCGCGCCGTCACGGCTTCCGCTTCCGCAGCGCCCAGCTGGCGAGCCTGCTGATCCGGCCCCTGCTGCGGCGGGACCTGCGCGACCTGACCTTCCCGGTGCAGTTCCGCCGGCGGCTCGAGACCCTCGGCCCCACCTACATCAAGCTCGGCCAGGTGCTCTCCCTGCGCGAGGACATCCTGCCCCGGGAGATCACCGACGAGCTCAAGAACCTCCTCGACCGCCTGCCCGTGGTGCCCTTCCCGCGCTACTGCGAGCTGATCGCCGAACGCCTGCGCCGGCCGGTGTCCGAGATGTTCGAGCACATCGATCCCAAGCCTCTGGGGTCGGCCTCGATCGGGCAGACGCACCGGGCCCGCACGGTCGACGGCGAGGACGTGATCATCAAGCTGGTCAAGCCGGGCATCCCCGAGCTGCTCAAGCGGGACGCCGTGCTGCTCAAGGCCTTCGCCGCCTTCCTCCAGACCTTCCTCGGCCGCTTCCAACCGCGCCGGGTGATCGGCGAGTTCGTGGAGTACACCTCGCGTGAGGTGGATCTGCGGCGCGAGGCTTCGAACGCCGAGACCTTCGCCGCCAACTTCAAGGACCTGCCGGACGTCGTCTTCCCCAAGGTCTACCGCAAGTACAGCAGCGAGCTGGTGATGACCCAAGAGTTCCTGGCCGGCAAGAAGCCCAACGACCCGGCGGTCCAGGCCCTGCCCGAGGCGGACCGCGACCGGCTGGTCGACCTGGGCGCGGCGGCGATCGTGCGCATGCTCTACCAGGACGGCTTCTTCCACGCCGACCTCCATCCCGGCAACCTGATGGTGCTGCCCGGCCCCAAGGCCGGCTTCATCGACCTCGGCATGGTCGGCCGCTTCGACCACGACCTGCGCCGGTCCCTGCTCTACTACTTCTACTGCCTGGTGATGGGGGATGCCGAAAACGCCGCCCGCTACCTGGCGGCGATCGCTCAGCCCGGCCGCGGGGCAGACCCCCAGGGCTTCCGCAAGGACGTACAGGACGTCTCGAGATCCTGGTCCCATCAGTCGAACTTCGCGGACTTCTCCCTCGCCCAGCTGATCCTGGAATCGGTGGGCAAGGCGGCGAAGTACCGGATGTACTTCCCGGTCGAGTTGGTCTTGATGGTGAAGGCCCTGGTGACCTTCGAGGGGGTCGGGCAGATCTTGAAACCGGGCTTCGACGTCGCCCAGGTGTCGCAGAAGCACGTCAACCGGATCTTCCTGCACCAGTTCAGCCCGATGCGCATCGTCAAGGAGACCCTCGCCGGCGCCCCGGAAATCGTCGACGCCCTGGTCAAGGCGCCGATGCTGATCACCGAGGGCCTGCGGGTCCTCGAGCAGGCCACCAAGCGCCCGCCCGAGAACCCCTTCACCGGCATCCGCGGCACCATCTTCGCCGGCTTCTGCCTGCTGGCCGCCGCCATGCTCGCCGGCAACCAGCTCTGGATCCCCGCCGTGGTGATGGGGATCATCGGCCTGCTGCTGGCCTTGCGGCCCGGGAAGTAGCGGGGTCCGAGGGCCGACCCGACGGACAATAACCTTGATGCTTAGGAACAAGTGATGTAGTTTTTATCCCGTGAGGCGACCCGATCCGAGGCAGGCAGTGATTCTCGAAGCGTTCCGGCATGCCGGCGGGGGTCTCCGCACAAGCCAGGCCCTCCGAGCCGGCATCCATCCGCGAGATCTGTACGCTCTCAGAGACCAGGGCATCCTCGAGCAGGTGAGTCGCGGGGTCTACCGGCTCGCCGACCTTCCTCCTCTCGACGAACCCGACCTCGTGACCGTGGCCACACGGGTGCCCAAGGCCGTGATCGCGCTGGTGTCGGCGCTCTACTTCCACGGACTCACGACCGACATCCCCCACCAGGTGAGCATCGCTCTGCCGACCGGGACAGCGCGCCCCAAGCTCGACTGGCCGCCGCTGCGCGTCTATCGCTTCTCCGAGCCGATGTTCAGCGCAGGGATCGAGATTCACGAGAGGGACAGCGTTCGCCTGAGGATCTACTCCGCCGCCAAGACAGTGGCGGACTGCTTCCGGTTCCGCAACCGGCTCGGCATCGGGGTCGCCGTCGAAGCCCTGCGTACAGGCATGGAAGAAGGCCAGTTCACTCCCGCCGATCTGCTGCGCGTGGCCAAGACCTGTCGTGTGGATCGAGTGGTGCGACCGTACCTCGAGGCGCTGCAATGAGCCTGTCTCGGGGCAACGCGTTCGCCCACTCCATCCAGGACCGACTGAAGAACCAAGCTCGAGGGACGGGCCGACCGTTCGCCGAACTGCTCGAGCTCTACGCTGTCGAGCGATTCCTCCATCGGCTCAGCGAGAACGATCTCCGCCTCGCACTCGAAGATGTGCTCCGACTTGAGGTCGAAGCCGACGGTGTTGAGCTCGACCCCGTTTCGATTCAGATCCAACCGATCCGCGGAGATTCGGCTGTCCTCGGCCTGCGTGCGAAGTTCCTTGGCCGGCTGGGGCGGATGAGGCTGCGTTTTCAGATCGACGTGGGGCCTGGAGACGCCGTGTTCCCGCCCACGGTCGAGCTGACGACGCACGCCCTGCTTGGTTTTCCTATCGCCACCCTCCGCGCCTACACGCCGTACACGACGATCGCCGAGAAGCTCGAGGCGATGGTGGTGCTGGGAGAGGCGAACAGCCGGACCAAGGACTACTACGATCTGCTAGAGCTGCCGCGAGCCCTGGCGTTCGATGGGCCGACGCTGGTGGCCTCGCTCCGCCACACGTTCTCACGGCGACGAATGCCTTTCCCCACTGAACCTCTTGAGGGGCTGGCGGATTCCTTCGCTCGCCAGCCGCTGCAAGCCTCTCGTTGGCGTGCTTTCCTCGCCAAGAACACACTCCACGCGACCGAGGCAGACCTGGCTGCGGCCATCGCCAGAATCCGGGCCTTCGCACAGCCCGCGGTGGACGCAGCGCGAGATGGGGGTCCCTTCCTGAAGCTGTGGCCTCCCGGCGGCCCCTGGCGTTGACGCCGGGAACCGTGCCGGGTCCCCCCTCACTCGAACTCGAACTCCCGCACGAAGTGGCAGGTGTAGCCGCCGGGGTGCTTTTCCAGGTAGTCCTGGTGGTAGTCCTCGGCCGGCCAGAAGGTGGCTGCGGTTTCGATGGTGGTGACGACCGGGCGCTTCCACTTGCCGGAGGCGTCCACCTTGGCCTTGACCTTCTCCGCCAGCTGCCGCTGCTGGTCGTTCTCGACGAAGATCGCCGAGCGGTACTGGGTGCCGATGTCGTTGCCCTGACGGTTGGGGGTGGTGGGGTCGTGGATGCGGAAGAAGAACTCGAGCAGCTCCTCGTACGGCAGCCGCTTGGGGTCGAAGGTGACCCGGATCGACTCGGCGTGGCCGGTGCGGCCGGTCTTCACTTGTTCGTAGACGGCGCGGTCGGTCGTGCCTCCGGCGTAACCGACCTCGGTGTCCAGCACCCCCGGCAGCTCGCGGATCAGGTCCTCCATGCCCCAGAAGCAGCCGCCGGCGAGGACCACCGATTCACGCTCTCCGGAATTCGCGGCGAGGGCGCCGGCCGTCTGGAAGGCCGGGACGTACTCCTCGTAGCCCTCCTCGGCCAGGCGCTCGGCGGGGACGAAGCGCAGGGACGCCGAGTTGATGCAGTAGCGCTGGCCGGTGGGCTTCGGGCCGTCGGGGAAGACGTGGCCGAGGTGGGAGTCCGCGTGGAGAGAGCGCACCTCGGTGCGCGCCATGCCGTGGGAGGAGTCGGTCAAGGACTTGACGTTGTCGGGCTCGAGGGGCTTGGTGAACGACGGCCAGCCGGTGCCCGAGTCGAACTTGTCGAGGGAGGAAAACAGCGGCTCGCCCGAGACCACGTCGACGTAGATGCCGGGCTTCTTGTTGTCCCAATAAGTGTTACGGAAAGGTGCTTCGGTGCCCTCGTGCTGGGTCACCTGGTATTGGAGCGAGCTCAGCCGCCCCTTCAGCTCCTCATCGGAGGGCTTCACGAATCCTCGCAAGGTGCCTCCTTCCCAGCGCGCGCCGGGAACGATGGGTTCGCTGCTACCGGCGACGGCCTCGCCACCCGAGCAACCCCAGCCCACGGCCGCCGCCACGATCAGTCCAGTCCAGTTTCCACGTCGGTGCATCATCACGCTCCATTCTGCCATCAGGTCTGACTACGGCGGCGTGGCGGCTTCGGATCGGTGGGCGGATGGGCGTCGCACGGTAGGATGCCCGCCGATGCTCGACCTCACCCAACTCGGTCTCTTCCTCGGCGCGACCTTGGCTCTACTGCTCATGCCGGGACCGGCGGTGCTGTCCATCGTGAGTCAGAGCCTGGCGCTCGGGCGCAAGGCAGGGGTGGTGGCCACCTTGGGCATGGCGGCCGGCTCGCTGGTGCACATCGTGGCCATGGCGCTGGGGATCTCGGCCCTGGTGGCGGCCTCGCCGGTGGCCTTCGCGGCCGTGCGCTGGGCCGGGGCCGCCTACCTGGTCTACCTGGCGGTGCGCACGCTGCTGGCGCCGGCCGCGGAGCTGGGAGCGGCGGCAGCGCCGCAGGTGCCGCTCGGCGAGGTCTTCCACAGGGGCTTCTGGGTCAGCCTGCTCAACCCGAAGTCGATCCTGTTCTTCCTGGCGTTTCTGCCGCAGTTCGTGGACCCGCAGCGCGGCTCCCCCGCCTTCCAGGTGCTCATCCTCGGCACCCTCTTCCAGACCCTGGCCTTCGTCACGGACAACCTCTGGGTGCTCGCCGCCGGCCACTTCGGCCGCCACGCCACCGCCAGCCCCCGTCGCGCCCGCTTCCAGCGCTACGCCACCGCCGCCGTCTACCTCGGCCTGGGGCTGGCCACCGCGCTGGCCGGGCGGGGGTAGATCCCGCTACCCCGCTGCCAGCTTCTCCCAGTCCGAGTCCCCAGCGTCGAGGGCGATCGCCAGGCCGCCGTCGGAGCCGCAGAAGACTGGATCCTTGACCACCCGGACCCGGCCGCCGCCGACCGCTTGCAGCTCGCGCTGGATGCGCTGGCCGAGGCCGTCGATCAGGCCGGTGCCGCCCGAGAGGATGACGTTCTGCCGCACCTTCTCCTGGAACTCCGGCTCCACCCGCGAAAGCAGGTCCACCACCGTCTCCACGATCGGTGGCACCAGGGCCTCGCAGGCCTGCCGCATCGGATCCGTGATGTCGAGCTCGGTGGGCTTGCCGGCCACCGGCGCGGTGACCACCACCCGCGACTTCGGCTCGCCCACGAAGCTCGAGTGCTCCTTCCAGTCGCGCACCATGTGGATCGAGATCGTCGCCTCGGGGTAGCGCTCGCTCACCAGGCGGAAAAGCTGCGCGTCCACCCAATCGCCAGCGTTGGTCAGGGTGCGCTGCTCGTCCTCGGTGGGCAGCCGCCCCTTCATCACGCAGAAGTCCGCCGTGCCGGCACCGATGTCGATGATCAGGGTGTGCAGCAGGGCCTCGAGGCCGTAGGCCACGGCGAAGGGCTCGGAGACGATCATCAGGTTGTCCACCACCCCGGCCATGGCCTTCCTCACCTGCTGCTTGTTGACCCGCAGGGCCTCGGCGGGCACGCCGATGACGGCGCGGATCTTCTTGCCGTTGCGCGACTGGGTGTCGATGCCCGCCTGGCGCAGGAGCTGGACCAGTAGCTCGCGCACGGCCGCCTCGTCCTTCTCCGAGCCCTCCTTGATCAGGCCCTCCTCCAGGGGCCGGAAGAGGTGCACCATGCTCCGGTTGTCGAGCGCCTCGCGGCCGACCAGGACCTCCTTTTTCAGCACTTTGCGGGCGACCAGATCCACCGGATAGCCGACGTAGCTCTCGATCACCTGCCGCTGGCCGGTCGAGACCGAGACCGAGCTGCGCGAGGTGCCGAGGTCGATGCCTACGCTCAAGACCTGATTGGAAGCCATGGCGATGCTCCTTGCCGGGAGGCGGCCCTACCGACGAGAGGTTGGATCAGGATCCCCTAGCATAGGACATCAAGCCGAGCGACAGGGCGTCGGCGATGTACTGGCGGTAGAGGGGCTTGGTCAGCAGATCGGCCTCCTTGCGGTTCGACAGACAGGAGACCTCCGCCAGGATGGCGGGCATCCTGGTGTCCACCAGCACCAGGAAGGGGGCGCTCTTGACCCCGCGATCGGTGAGGTCGAGGTTGACCTGCTTCAAGGACTGGAAGAGCTCCGACTGGAGCGACCGCGCCAGGCCCTGAGACTTCTCGATGCGCACGCCGCTGTAGATGCGATCGACCAGCGAGCGCATGTCGGCCAGGGAGTAGCCGGAGTCGCGGTTCTCGTCCGCGGCGAGGCGGGAGAGGCGCGGGTCGTCGGTGGTGCCCAGGAAGTAGGTCTCCACCCCGCGGGAGCCGCCGTCGGCGATCCAGTTGACGTGGATCGACACGAAGATGTCCGCCCCGGCGGCGTTGGCGATGGCCGCGCGGTCGCGCAGCGAGACGAAGCGGTCGTCGTCACGGGTGAGGGTGACGCGGTAGCCGGCCTCGGTCAGCCGCTCGGCCAGGCGCACGCCGATGTCGAGGGTGATTTCCTTCTCCGACAGACCACCCGAGAGATGGGTGCCGAGGTTGTGCCCGCCGTGGCCGGGATCGATGGCGATGTGACGCACGGCGAGTGGGAAGACGGCGCTGTCGACCGGCACGGTGGAGGCTGGCTGGACCGCGGCCGCCTCCGTCGGGCTCTCGGACTGGGGAAATTCGGGCTCTGGCCGGATCGCCGGCAGCAGCACGCTCATGGCCCCCGCCGGCAGCTCCTCGGCCGGCCCAGGGAGGGCCTCCGGACTGCGCAGCCCGGGTCCCCACAAGCCCAGCACGGCCACCATGGGCAGCGAGACCGCTGGCAAGCTCCAGCGCATCAGCAGCCGGCGGCGGCGGCGGCGCTCCAGCACGGCCGCAGGGCCACGGCCGTGGATCAGCTCCAGGTTCTGCTGCACCGCCTGCTGGACGAGGCGCTTCTTGAGCCGCTCCCCCCGGCCGCGATGCGACAGGTGAGCGCGGGCTTCCTCGCGCAGGGACTCGGCCTCTTCGGCCGCCAGCACGCTCATGGTGCGCTCAATCTACACCAGCGTCAGCGCGGCAGGAGCCGGATGCGCACGGAAGTCCCGTCCACGCTCTGCTCCGCGCTCACTCCGGCCTTGGCGAGATCGAGCACCACGTGCAGGCTGGAGCCCTCCGCCCCCCCATGCAGGCCGACCCGCACCGACCTGAGCTCGGCCGTGCCGACCGTGATGCTCGCAGGCCGGTAGAGGCTGCGGATGCCGGCGAGGCGCACCAGCACCCGCGGGCTGCCGCCATCCAGCCGGGACAGGCTGACGGCGCCGCGGGGGAAGGGAGCGTCCGCCTGGATCACCACCACCGTGCCACCGTCTCCCGGCGCCGCCTGAATGCTCCTCACCTGCCGGGCAGCCCCCTCGTCCGCAGCCGGCGGCGACGAGGCCGTGGCCTCTGCGCTCGCGGCGGGCTCCGGGCTCAGGGGGGCCGGAGGTGGCTCGGCGGCGGGCGCGCGGACCGGTTCGGGGGCGGGCTCCGCCGCCGGCTCGCTCGCGGGGAGTGGGCTGGGCACCTCGATCGAGGCCGGCGTGACGGCGGCGGTCGGGCTGCCACGCTCCATGCCGAGGAGCTCGAGCAGCGGCTCCCGAAACCAGTACAGGCCGAAGCCGATCAAGCCGACGATCAACCCCAGCAGGAAGAGGAAGGGGATGGTGGATCGTCGGGACGGTCCGGGTTCCAGATGGGAGGCGAAGGGCAGCGGCCCCTGGAGCCGCTCGGGGGGGCTCGTCGTCTCGGCAAGGGGCTCGCCGTAGTCGCCGCCGAGGCTCTCCGGGCTCGAGGGCTCGGCGGCCGGCGCGCCGTAGCCGAAGCTCCGGCCACCGAGGTCGAGCTCGATGCGCTCGTCGAGGGTCGAGCCGGCGCTCGCCGTCGGCGGCGGGAACGGTTCCCATCGCGGCCCGCGGCCAACCGGATCGACGGCGGAGGAGAGGTCCGGCACCGGCCAGTTGGGCTCCTCCGCGGCCGTGCGCCCGGCCCCCGGGCGCGGGAGCTCGGGCTCCACCGTGGGCTGGGCCATCGGCACGGTCACGGTTCCGGGGATGGACAAGGACGTCGTGGCGGCGGGTGCGACCGGGGCTACTACCTTCTCCGCCGCCGCAGCCTTGGCCGCGGGTGCGAGCGATGGCACTGAACCGGCCGCCAGGGCGGCGGCGACCTCGACGCCGGTCATGGTCTCGGGTTGGGTCGCGAACCATTGCACCAAGCGGAAGATGCGCTCTCGGCTCCCGGCGGAGAGGTAACGAAAACGGACGCCGACGTCGCTGCGGCCGATCAGGCTCTCCTCGAGAGGCCGCGACCAGACCACCTCGCCCGTGCCCTCGATCAGGCTGTCGGCGAGATCGAACTCGAAGGCCACCAGCGAGCCGAGGGGCGGCGACTTGCGCAGACCGATCGCCATGCCGCCGAGGGAGAGGTTGAGGAGGGTCTCGCTGATCGGGTCTGGAACCCCTTCGAGCTTGAGGTGGACCCGGACCGAAAGCGGCACACGCCGGGCCTTCCTGGGTGTCGAGTAGACCATTCGCGAAGCTTAGTACATCACTTCCGTTACCGACGACCCGCGCCGGGGCATTCTGGCCTTTGAGGTCTTGCACCTCTTGCCTGGGAGCCGACTTCGGCGATAGCTTGGGCACCTCGACCACGCGACTTTCGACCCGAGCCACCCCTTGCCCCGCCTCAAGATCGCCTCCTGGAACGTCAACGGCCTGCGCGCCTGCGCCAAGAAGGGCTTTGCCGACTGGCTCGAGGGCTCGCGCTTCGATGTGGTGGCGCTCCAGGAGGTGCGCTCGCGGGCCGACCAGCTGCCGGCCGAGCTCACCCGCCGTCCCGGCTGGCACTTCCACCTGCACGCCGCCGAACGCCCCGGTTACAGCGGCGTCGCCCTCTACAGCAAGCGCCGCCCGGAGGCCGTGGACCACCGATTCGACCGCCCCGAATTCGACCAGGAGGGCAGGCTCCAGCTCGCCCGCTTCGGCGACCTCTGGCTGGTCAACGGCTACTTCCCCAACGGCAACGGCAAGGACCGCGACCTCTCTCGCATCCCTTACAAGCTCGACTTCTATCGCTGGCTCTTCGACCTGCTCGAGCCCGAGCGCACCGCTGGCCGGCCGATCCTGGTGATGGGCGACCTCAACACCGCCCACCGCGAGATCGACCTCGCCCGCCCCCGAGAGAACCGCGAGACCAGCGGCTTCCGGCCCGAAGAGCGCGAGGAGCTGGACCGCTGGCTCACCTCCGGCTGGACCGACACTTTCCGCGTCTTCGAGCCCGGGGCCGGCCACTACTCGTGGTGGAGCCAGCGTCAGGGGGTGCGCGAGAAGGGGATCGGCTGGCGACTCGACTACGTGCTCGCCTCACCGGGTGCCCTGCCCTTCTTGAAGAGAGCCGCCATCCACCCCGACGTGATGGGGTCCGACCACTGCCCGGTGTCGGTCGAGCTGGACCGGGCGATCCTGGGGAATAGGAACTGATGACGAGCCCACCCATCCCCGTCTCCCCCGCCGACGTCCTGGCCGCCCGGGAGCGGCTTCGCGGCATCGCCCACGTCACCCCCGTGATCACCAGCCGCACTCTCGACGAGCGGGTCGGGGGACAGGCCTTCTTGAAGGCCGAGAGCCTCCAGCGCGTCGGGGCGTTCAAGATCCGCGGCGCCTACAACGCCATCTCCCAGCTCTCCGCCGAAGAGAGGGCACGCGGCGTGTTGGCCTACTCCTCGGGCAACCACGCCCAAGGCGTGGCGCTCGCCAGCCGACTGCTGGGAGTGTCGGCCACGATCGTCATGCCCGTCGACGCGCCGGCCGTCAAGCGTGCCGCCACCGAGGGCTATGGCGCTCGGGTCCTAACCTACGACCCGGCCCGCGAGAAGCGCGAGGAGGTGGCGAGCGAGGTGCGCGAGAGGACAGGCGCCGCGCTGATCCCACCCTTCGACCACCCCCACGTCATTGCCGGCCAGGGCACGGCGGCCCTCGAGCTCATCGAGCAAGCGGGCTCGCTGGACTTCCTGCTGGTGCCCTGCGGCGGCGGCGGGTTGCTCTCGGGCTCGGCCCTGGCCGCCCTCGCCGGGTCGCCCGATTGCCGGGTGATCGGCGTCGAGCCGGAGCTGGCGGACGACGGCGCCCGCTCCTTTCGGACCGGCGTGCTGCAGCGGGTGGACAACCCACCGACGATCGCCGACGGCACCCGCACGGCGTCCCTGGGCGAGCTGACCTTCCCGATCATCCGCGCCCTGGTGGCGGATTTCGTGACCGTCTCGGAGGCGGCCATCGCCGGGGCCGTGCGCTTCCTCTTCGAGCGCACCAAGCTGGTGGTCGAGCCCTCGGGGGCCCTGGGGGTGGCCGCCTTGCTCTCGGGCGCTTTCGCGCCAGCAGGGGCCCGGGTGGGAGTGATCCTCTCCGGCGGCAACGTCGATGCCGAGACCTTCTCGGCCATCCTCGGCGGCGTCTACGGGTAGGGCCCAGGCTGATAACATCCCGTCATGAAGGCCACCCTTCCCGCCCAGAAGTACCCCGAGGCGTTCCTCGAAGCGATCCCCAAGTCCGACCTCCACCTCCACCTCGATGGCTCTCTCCGCCTGACGACTCTGATCGAGCTGGCCCGCGAGCGTGGCGTCGAGCTGCCCTCCACGACCCCCGAGGGCCTGCTCGAGCTGGTGTTCAAGGAGAGCTACCGCGACCTTCCGGATTACCTCCACGGCTTCGCCTACACCTGCGCCGTGCTCACCGACGCCGAGGCCCTCGAGCGGGTAGCCTACGAGCTCGCCCAGGACTGTCTGGCCGAGGGCGTGCGCTACATCGAGGTGCGCTTCGCCCCCCAGCTCCACGTGCGGCCCGGCTTCGACGTCGGCCAGGTGATCGCCGCCGTCGATCGCGGTCTGGCCCGCGCCCGCGACGAGCACGAGGCCACCCCGGCGGTGGCCGAGCGGGGCGAGCCGCCGTTCCGCTTCGGGCTCGTGACCTGCGCCATGCGCATGTTCACCGGCGGCTTCGGCCCCTATTACAAGGACCTGATCAACGTGCTCCAGGGCTGGCCGCCGCAGCAGATCTACGGCGTGGCCTCACTGTCGCTCGCGCGGGCGGTGATCGACGCCCGCGACCGCCTGGGTCTGCCCATCGTCGGCTTCGACCTCGCCGGGGCCGAGGCCGGGCACCCCGCCTCGGACCACGTGCGAGCCTTCCGCTACGCACACCAGCACTTCCTGAAGAAGACCGTCCACGCCGGCGAGGCCTACGGCCCGGAGAGCATCTTCCAGGCGATCACCAAGCTCAATGCCGACCGCATCGGCCATGGCACGCACCTCTACTCGGTGGAGCTGGTGCAAGACGAGGCCAACGCCGAGCGCTACGTCGAGCAGCTCGCCGAGTACATCGCGCACCGCCGGGTGACCCTCGAGGTGTGCATCACCTCGAACCTCCAGACCATGCCCTTCCTGGACAACGACGCCACCCGCCACCCGTTCGGGCGCATGCTGCGCGAGCGGCTGTCCGTGGCCCTGTGCACGGACAACCGCCTGGTCTCCCGCACCACGGTCACCCGCGAGATCGCCCAGGCTTCGGCGGCCTTCGGCCTCACCCCCGGCGAGCTGCGCACCGTGGCCATCCACGGCTTCAAGCGCTCGTTCTTCCCCGGCACCTACCGCGAGAAGCGCGCCTACGTCCGCCAGGTCATCGATTACTACGACCAGATCGCCGAGCTACACGGCTTCTCGGTGATGAAGGATCGGGTGGCCGACGACGAGTGACCTCCGAGGTGCCAGGCACCTCGGACAGCGTCGCAGTCCCGGTCTTGGCGTATCCTTCCCGGCATGGCCGAGCCCATGCGCCGCCTTGCCGGCTGGGAGGACATCCTGGCCGTCCCCGAGGGGCAGAAGGCCGAGGTGGTGAGTGGAGAGCTGACGCTCCATCCACGCCCCCGACCCCGGCACGGCCGTGCTCAGATCGCCCTGGGAGGCTCGATCGGAGCCCATTTCGACTTTGGCAGCAGCGGGCCAGGTGGATGGTGGATCGTCGCCGAGCCGGACGTCTCCTTCGGGCCTCACGACATCGTCAGCCCGGACCTCGTAGGTTGGCGTCGCGATCGCCTGCCCGAGCTGCCGGAGAGCCGACCGGTCACCGTAGTACCGGACTGGGTCTGCGAGGTGCTCTCGCCATCGAGCATCCGGCGCGATCGAGTGATCAAAGCCGACCTGTACCTACGTGCCGGCGTTCCACACTACTGGCTGCTCGACATCCCCGCTCGCATTCTCGAGGCCTTCGAGGCGCGGCAAGGCGGCTGGTTCCGCCTGGGCGGTTGGACCCCTCCCCAAGGGGCTGCGATCCCCCCCTTCGACGCCGTCGAGCTCGAAGTGGGAAGACTCTTCCCTTAGCGCCTCAGCCCCGTTCCCGAGCCCGTAGCTCTTCCCTGAGCCGCCGGATCTCGGCGTGGAGCAGGTCGAGGTCGATCTCCTGCCGCTTCTCGGCCGGCTGGAGGAACCAGGCCGCGATGAAGCCGGAAAAGACGCCGAAGAGCCCCACTCCAGCGACCATCAGCAGGCCGGCGACGATCCGGCCCTCGGTGGTGACCGGGTAGCGGTCGCCGTAGCCGACCGTGGTCACCGTCGAGACCGACCACCAGACGGCGTCCTCGGCGGTCTTGATGTTCGCGTCCTCCGAGGTCTCGAACTGCAGCACCGCGATGCTGGCGATCGTGATCAGCAGCAGCGTGACCAGTGCCGCCGCCAGGAACGCTCCCTGGGCGCGCCGCGCGAGGATGTACTTGGCCAGCACCCTCACCGAACGGATCCCCCGCAGCACGCGCAGGAGCCGCATCGCCCGGCCGAGGCGGCCGAGGCGCAGGGC
Source organism: Thermoanaerobaculia bacterium (assembly GCA_044869955.1). Taxonomy (GTDB): domain Bacteria; phylum Acidobacteriota; class Thermoanaerobaculia; order Multivoradales; family SZUA-115; genus CALMKX01. The sequence continues at coordinate 21,739 of JBIOYC010000004.1, forward strand.
ATCGATGCTGGGGATGCTCGACAGCAGGTCGATCCAGCCCCAGGTCATCATGTAGCGCCCCCGGTTGGGCGAGCGATAGAAGGTCAGCAGGAAGTCGGCGAAGAAGAACAGGCAGACCACGTTGTCGGCGAGCTGGACGATCTCCTCGCTGCGCGAGTCCAGGTGCAGCAGGGTGCTCGCGGCCAGCAGCCCCAACGCGAACAGGCTCAGGCCCAGGACGAACAGGGGGTACGGCCCGCTCCCCTCGCTCCGCGACTCGATCGGCTCTGACATCCGAAACGGTGCTCCCAGGGTTCTGGAGGATCCGCGCATCCTACTAGACCCTCGCCCCTGACCCGCTCCCCGCGGCCAGCCCCGAGCTCGCCGAGGTGCCAGCCATTTCGGGGAAGCCCCCGCCTCGCTCAGAGAAGGTGCAACCGGCGAGGATTCTGCTCGTGCCACCGGGACGGGTTACAATCCCTCCAGTCACGAGAAAATACCCTCGAACACAGATGGCTAAAAAGGAGAGCCGACATGCGTAGAAACGTCCTCTTACTGGTCGCCCTCGCTGGCCTCGCCCTGGTGGCCTTGCCCGGGTCCTCCGCGTCCGCACAGGAGCCGGTGCCGGCCGAGACGACCCCCTTGATGACCCCGGCGCAGTCGGCGGAGCCCTCGCCGCTCGAGGTTCCCGAGCTGTTCCCGGAGCTGCAGCCCATGGGCTGTACCTTCTGCAACCCGAGCGGCTACCTGGTCTGTCAGAACGCCGATGGCACGGCCTGCGGCGTGCCCGGCCAGTTCCGCCGCTGCATCGTGGCACCGGTCTGCTACTGCGAGTGGGGCGGCTGCCTCTGCGACGGCGCCACGGGCACCTGGAATTGCTTCTGGTGAGCTGAGCCTGACGGTAGGATCGCGAGACCGGGGCTGGACTCGCCCGGCTTCGCGATCCTCCGCTCCCTCAGGGTCTTCCGAGCCCCCGCAGCCACTCCCCCACCCGCGCCGAGAAGGCCGCGCTCCACTCGTGGCCGCCTGCGAACTCGAAGCCCTCGACCGGAACGCCGCCGCCCCGCAGGGTCTCGAGGTCTCGTTCCATCTGGAACGGCGGGTAACCCGGATCGGAATCGCCACGGGCGAGGAGCACGGCCGGCAGGGCGGCGAGGCCGCGCTCGGCCACGTCCGGGGGCACGTCGGCGGCGAGGGCGATCACTCCCGTGGCGCCGCAGTCGGCGAAGGCCGCCGCCCGGAACGCCATGGCCACACCCTGGGAGAAGCCGGCGAAGACCAGCCCCGTCCCCGCGGGCAGATCGCGGCGCACCTCGGCCACCACCCTGGCCACGTAGGCGACGTTGTCGGCAATGGCCAGCTCGCGGTTCTGCTTGGTCATCCAGCTCGCCACCACCTCACCGGTCTTCACCCGATAGAAGGCGTGGAGGCCCTGCACCGCCACCAGCCCCCAGCTCTCGCTCCCCGGGATGGACGCCAGCCGCGCCAGCATGTCCTCCGCCCGCTCGGCATAGCCGTGGAAGCCCACCAGCAGCGGTAGCGGCCCCGGCCCCTCCGGCCGCTGGACCAGGTAGCGGCCGTGAGTGGTGACGGCCACGGCGTGCTCGGTGGCTCGGCTCTCCTCGATCTCGCTCATCCGTCCCTCTCTCAACCGCGAAGCGGGGCGGCCAGCTCCCGCACCTTCTCTTCGAGCAGCCGGGCGAGCCGCGGATGCCCGGCATGCTCCTCGACGAAGCGCACCAGGGCGCTGCCCACCACCACCCCGTCGGCCATCGCGGCCACCTCGGCCACCTGCTCCGTGGTCGAGATGCCGAAGCCCACGGCCACCGGCAGATCGAGCTTCTTGCGCAGCTTCTTGACCGTCTTCCCCAGGTCCTTCGAGACCCGGCGTCGCTCCCCGGTGATCCCCGTCACCGACACGTAGTAGACGAAGCCCGAGGCCGCGCGGGCCACCTTCTCCACTCGCTCCGGGCCGCTGGTGGGCGAGAGCAAAAAGACCGTGTCGAGGCCCTGGCGGGTCAGGGCCGGCGCCAGCAGATCCCCCTGCTCGGGAGGCAAGTCCACGCACAGCACGCCGTCCACCCCCGACGCCGCGGCCTGCTCGGCGAACAGCTCGGCGCCGCGTACCTGGAGGGGGTTGAAGTAGCTGAACAGGACGATCGGCACCCCCAGGCTCGAGCGCTTCGCCGCCACCAGCGCCAGCACTTTCGAGAGGGTGACGCCCCGCAAGAGGGCGCGGGTGGCGGCACGCTGGATCACCGGCCCGTCGGCGATCGGGTCCGAGAAAGGCACGCCGACCTCGATCAGATCGGCCCCGCCCGCTACCAGGGCGTCGAGCAGGTCGGCGGTAGTGTCGAGGTCCGGGTCGCCGGCCACGAGGAAGGGGATGAAAGCCGCCCGGCGCTCTCGCCGGCATTGACGGAACACGCGTTCGATCTCGCTCATCGTCGCCCCCTCAACCCACGTCCAGATCGTCGCCGGCGAAGCCATGGGGCACTGGCCGGGGGCGGCGCCGGGGCTCGGCCGCGAGCCGCTCGCGCTCGGCGTCGAAGGCCAGCACCGAGTCCAGGTCCTTGTCGCCGCGGCCGGAGAGGCTCACCAGGACCAGCCATTTCTTCGGCATCGAGGGCGCGCGGCGGATCGCCTCGGCCACCGCGTGGGCGCTCTCGAGGGCCGGTAGGATGCCCTCGGTCTCGGCCAGGCGGTGGAAGGCGTCGACCGCCTCGGCGTCGTCCACCGCGGTGTACTCGATGCGCCCGAGGTCGTGCAGAAAGGCGTGCTCCGGCCCCACGGCCGGGTAGTCGAGCCCCGCCGACACCGAGTGGGTGGCGGCGATCTGCCCATCGTCGTCCTGCAACACCATGGTGCGCGTGCCGTGGAGGACCCCGAGGCCGCCCCCGGCGAAGCGAGCCGCGTGCTCGCCCAGCTCGGGGCCGCGGCCCCCGGCCTCCACTCCCACCAGGCGGGTCCGACGCGAGTCCAGGAAGGCCGAGAACAGGCCGATCGAGTTCGAGCCGCCCCCCACGCAGGCGATCGCCAGGTCCGGGGTCTCCCGGCCGGTGGCACGTTTCAGTTGCCGTCGGGCCTCGAGACCGATCACCTCGTGGAAATACCGCACCATCCGCGGGTAGGGGTCCGGCCCGAGCACCGAGCCGAGGATGTAGTGGGTGGTGCGCACGTGAGTGACCCAGTCGCGCAGGGCCTCGTTGATCGCGTCCTTGAGCGTACGGCTGCCCCCGTCCACCGCCTCGACGCGCGCTCCGAGCAGGCGCATGCGCTCGACGTTGAGGCGCTGGCGCCGCATGTCCTCGGAGCCCATGTAGACGGTGCAAGACAGGCCCAGGAGCGCCGCGGCCGTGGCCGTCGCCACGCCGTGCTGGCCGGCTCCAGTCTCGGCGATCACCCGGCCCTTGCCCATCTCCCGGGCGAGCAAGGCCTGGCCGAGGGCGTTGTTGATCTTGTGCGCGCCGGTGTGCAGCAAATCCTCGCGTTTGAAGTAGATGCGCGCCCCGCCCAGCTCGTCGGAGAGCCGCTCGGCGAAGTAGAGGGGCGTGGGGCGACCGGCGTAGGTGGTGAGCAGGTGGTCGAGGCGCTTGTGGAAGGACCGGCTCTTCTTGGCCCGATCGAAGGCCGCCGCCAGCTCGGCCAGCGGCGCCATCAGGGTCTCGGGGACGAAGCGGCCGCCGTAGGGGCCGAAGTAGCCGCGGCGGTCAGGCAATGCCCGCATGGTGTTGGACCTCTCGGAAGAGTTGGGCGAGGAGCTCCGGATCCTTCCGGCCCGGGGCGGACTCTACACCGGAGCAGACGTCCACCCCGGCGGCGCCGCTCGCCGTCAGGGCGGCCGCGACGTTGCCCGGACGGATGCCGCCGGCGACCAGGATGGGGCGATCTCGGGGCAGGGCGACCAAGCGGCTGAAGTCCCAGCCCTCCCCCGTGCCGCCCTGGAGGGCCGGATGCCAAACGTCGAAGAGGAAGCCCCAGGCCGCCGGGAATGCGCCGAGATCGGGCAACGAGTCCTCGGGCCGGAGGCGAAAGACCTTGATCGCCCGGGAGCCGAAGGGTGCGAGGTCCTCCGGAGTCTCCGAGCCGTGGAACTGCAAGAGGTCGAGGACCACGGCGGAGTCGATCGCCTCCAGGTCGACCCGCGGCCGATCGACGAAGACTCCCACCAACTCGACCCGCCCCCGCACCGCCTCGGCGATCTCCCGCGCCACAGCCGGCTCGAGGCAGCGGGGGCTCGGGGGATAGAAGTTCAGCCCGAGGTGGCTGGCACCTAGGGAGACAGCGAGGAGGGCGTCCTCGACGCTGGTGACGCCGCAGATCTTGACCAGGGGGAGGGAGCCCTCACCCCGGCCCTCTCCCGGCCCGCCCACACCAGCCCCCGGGAGAGGGGGCCGGAGGGGAGGGGCTCCGCCGTCCCGCCAGGGACGTTCATGAGTAGCGAGGGATTTCAATCCCTCGCGCGGGCTGGCGCCACACCTGAGATCGAGGATCTCTTCGCTCATCCCACCAACTCCCGGAGCTTCGCCACCGGGTCCGCGGCGGTGAGCAGGCTCTCGCCGATCAGGAAGGCGTCGAAGCCGGCGGCGGCCAGGCGCTCGACCTGTTCGCGGCCGGCGATGCCGCTCTCGGCCACCTTGAGCGCTTCCTTGGGCAGCCGTTTGGCGAGCTGGACGCTGCGCTCGAGGTCCACCTCGAAGGTTCGCAGGTCGCGGTTGTTGACCCCCACCAGCTCCCACGGCGCCCCGCGCAGCTTGGGCAGGTCGGCCGCCGAGTCGACTTCCACCAGCGGCACCAGGCCCAGGCCCCGGGCCATCCAAGCGTAGCTCGTGAGGTCCTCGACGCTCTCGAAGAGCACGGCCATCAGCAGCACGGCGCTCGCCCCGGCGTCCCGCGCCCAGAGCAGCTGTCGCGGGCTGATCACGAAGTCCTTGGCGATCGCCGGCAGGCCGGAGGCCTCGCGGCAACGGGCCAGCAAGTCGTAGGAACCGTGGAAGAAGTCGGGCTCCACCACCACCGAGAGGCAGGCGGCGCCGTGCTCGGCGTAGAGCCGGGCCTGCTCGAGCGGGTCGAAGCGGCCGGCGAGAGACCCCAGCCGCGGCGAGCCCATCTTGACCTCGGCGATCACGGCCCGCCCCCGCCGGGCGGACAGGGCGGCCAGGAAGGGGTTGGTCTCGAGGGTCTGCACCGGCCCTTCGTCCAGCAGCAGGTTTCGCGGACCTGGCCCACGCCACTCCGCCGCCAGCCGGCGCCGGCGCCCCTCGACGATGCGGGCCAGCACGTCCGGCAGGGCGCTCATCCCTGCCCCCCGCCGAAGGTCCGCAGGGCCTCGAGCTTGGCCCGGGCCGCGCCGGAGGCGAGGGTCGCCCGCGCCCGCGCCAGTCCCTCGGCGAGTGAGCCGGCGAGGCCGGCCACGCAGAGGGCCGCCCCGGCGTTCACCGCCACCATGTCGGCGAGGGGCCCCGGCTCCCCCTCGAGCAGGGCGAGGAGGCGCCGGGCGTTGTCCTCGGCATCGCCGCCGGCCAGGTCCTCGGGCCGGGCCCTCTCCACCCCCAGCTCGAGGGGATCGATCTGATAGCCGCGGACCACACTGCCCCGCACCTCGGCCACCCGGGTCGGCCCAGTGGTGGTGATCTCGTCGAAGCCGTCCGAGCCGTGCACCACCAAGGCGTGCTCGCAGCCCAGCCGGACGAGCACCCGGGCCACGGGCTCCACCCGCGCCTCGGCGTAGACGCCGATCACCTGCCGCCTCGCGCCCGCCGGGTTGGTCAGGGGCCCGAGCAGGTTGAACACCGTGCGCACGGCCAACTCCCGGCGTACCGGCGCCACCGCCGCCATGGCCGGGTGCAGGCGGGGCGCGAACAGGAAGGCGATGCCGATCTCGTCGATCGCGCGCGCCGCGGCCTCCGGGCTCACGTCGAGGGGCACCCCGAGGGCGGCCAGCACGTCGGCACTGCCCGAGCGGCTGGAGACCGAGCGGTTGCCGTGCTTGGCTACCGGCGCGCCGGCCCCGGCCACCACGAAGGCGGCGGCGGTCGAAACGTTGAAGCCCCCCTTGCCGTCGCCGCCGGTGCCGCAGGTGTCCACCACCTCGGGGCGGGAGTGGGGGATCGTCACCACCCGCCGGCGCATGGCGGACGCGGCCCCGGCGATCTCCTCCTCGCTCTCCCCCTTCATCGACAGGGCGACCAGCAGGGCCGCCTTCATGGCATCGGGAACGGCGCCGTCCATCAGCTGGCCGAAGAGGTCCTCGGTCTCGAGGTGGGAGAGGGAGCCACCGGCCATCCAACGGGCCAGGGCCTGGCGGGCGTCGATGCCGGCGCCGCCGGAGACCGCGGCGCTCACGGCGCCACCTCGACGAGGGCCATGGCCAGGAAGTTGGAAAGCAGCCGGGGACCGGTGCCGGTGAGCACCGACTCCGGATGGAACTGCACCCCCCAGTAGGGCAGCTCGCGGTGGCGCATGGCCATCAGGGTGCCGTCCTCGGCCCAGGCGACCGGCTCGAGGCAGTCGGGCAGGGTCTCCTCCGCAACCTCCAGACTGTGGTAGCGGCCGGCCTCGAAGGGATCGGGCAAGCCGGCGAAGATCCCCTTGCCGTCGTGGCGCACCGCCGAGGGCTTGCCATGCATCAGCCGCGCGGCCCGCCGCACCTCCGCCCCGAAGGCCAGGCCCAGGGCCTGATGACCGAGGCAGACGCCCAGGATCGGCACGACCGGGCGAGCGCGGTAGAGGTCCGGGCAGAGGCCGGCATCCTCCGGCCGGCCGGGGCCGGGCGAGAGCACGATGCCGGCCGGTCCCCGGGCCAACAGGCCGGCGACGTCGGTGGCGTCGTTCCTCAGCACCTGGGTCTCGACCCCGGCGGCGGCAATCAGCTGCACCAGGTTGTAGGTGAAGGAGTCGTAGTTGTCGACCACCACGATCATGGCGCGCTCCTCCGGGCCAGCTGCCGCGCCAGCTCGACGGCGGCGAGCAGGGCCGCGGCCTTGTTCTCGGTCTCCCGCTGCTCGGCCGGGGGGCTCGAGTCGGCGACGATCCCTGCGCCGGCGGTCACCGAGGTCTCGCCGTGGGCCACCACCAGGGTGCGGATGGTGATGCAGGTGTCGAGGTCCCCTGTAAAGGAGAGGTACCCCACGGCCCCGGCATAGGGACCGCGGGCCTCGGGCTCCAGCTCGTCGATGATCTCCATGGCGCGGATCTTGGGCGCCCCCGAGACCGTGCCCGCGGGCAGGGCCGCGAGCAGGGCGGCCAAGCCGGCGGCCGGCCCGGCATCGCCAGCGGGCAGCTCCCCCTCGACGCTCGAGACCAGGTGCATGACGTGGCTGTAGCGCTCGATCTCGAGGAAGCTCGCCACGGCGACCGAGCCGGCCCGGCAGATGCGGCCGAGGTCGTTGCGGCCCAGGTCGACCAGCATCACGTGCTCGGCCCTCTCCTTGGGGTCGGCGGCGAGCTCGGCGGCGAGGTGCTCGTCGGCCTCGCGGTCGCGGCCCCGGGGCCGCGTGCCGG
>JBIOYC010000005.1:0-5150 GCA_044869955.1 Thermoanaerobaculia bacterium
AGGCCGAAGAGACCCTGGGCGAGGGGAGGGTAGATCGTCCGATAGCTCGGGAAGGCCACCCGGGCGAGAACTTCCTCGCGCACGGGATCGGCCAGCAGGGCCCCGGCGATCGCATCCCCCTGGATGGCGGCCTCCTCCCACTCGGCTGGCGTGAGGCGGTATGGGTCCTGGCGGGCGGCCACCACCGCGCCGTCCCAGAGGTAGCGCCAGAGGTCTTGGTCGTAGAGGAGGAAGCGGTCGAAGGCGACTCGCTCGCTGCGAAGGTCAGCGCGAGCATCGGCCGGCTCGACGGGCCGGGGCAGACCGGCGGGCAGCAGCAAGAAGCGGAACACGACCGCCGCGGCCAGCACCAGGGCCAGAGTCGAGCCCCGCCGCTCGAGGGTAGGGTGCCGGCTGAGCCGGTAGGCCGCGACGTAGAGGGCAAAGAGGAGGGAGTAGAGGAGGAGGAAGTGCGCGACGTCACCGCGGGCGCCCCGGGCGTCGAACCGCAGCCCGAGGAAGCCGTAGACGGCGGCGCTCGCGATGGCGAGGGCCACGAGGAGGAGGAGCCGCGAGCGCAAGATCGAGGGCCGGTGAATCCGCTGGCGCTGAGCATACGGAAGATAGGATGAACAGACCACACCCCGAGGAGGTCCAACATGCGCAACGCCGCTCTCGCTCTCCTGATCGGTAGCCTGCTCACCCTGACGGTCTGGGCCTCCGGGCCCGTTACCGGCAGCGCCACGGCCGAGGAGCGCCCTTTCATCGTCACCGAGCGCCTCAAGGCCGAGGTCGTCGGCGTCGACGGCGAATCCGCCCTGACCCTCAAGGACGCCGAGGGCCGGCAGTTCCGGGTCGCCCTCGACGAGTCCATCCGGCTAGTCGCCCAGGACAAGAAGCGCTTCGACGGCCGCAAGAAGCTGCGCCCGGAGGACCTCGCCGCGGGCCAGCAGGTGCAGGTGCTCTACCGGGTCGAGCCCTTCCAGGTTCTCGAGATCAAGGTGCTCAAAGAGAAGGCGGCCTGAGCCGGGCTCAGGGGCAAGGGAAGGCCAGCACGTCCTGGAGCGGCTCGAAGGGCGTGCCGAGGGGGTTGCTCCAAGTCCGAGAGACCCCCGTCAGGGTGTCCTCCACCGTCAGCACGACCCCGACGTCGGTCAAGCCCCCGGCGAGCAGCCAGAAATGGCCGTTGACGCCGCAGCCGTCCACCAGCTTGACCATCAGCTCCAGATTGGCCGGGTCGAAGAACCAGAAGGCCCCGGTGTCGGCGGTCAGCTCGACGGCCCGAGCGGAGCCCCCCAGCCCGCCTGCCGTCTGCCAGTCCGCACGGAGCAGGAAGCGACCGCCGCGCAGCGGCAGCTCCTCGGTGGCGGCCGGCACCACCCGGAAGGGGTAGGAGAAGCTGAGGCCGCTGCCTCCCGTCGGGCCTTCTGCAAGCAGAACGAGGGTGTAGTCGCCGGCGGCGAGGGGGCCCACCGAGAGGGTTGAGGAGACCGAGGGCTCGAGAGTGCACGGAAGCGGGACGCCGATGATGCTCGGCTCACCCCGGCTGGCGAAGACCCCCGGCGCGAGCTGGAAGAGCCGCAGGAAGTAGACCTGGCAGCTGGCGAGGACGTCCAGGAGGAAGGGCTCGCCGGCGACCGGTTCGGGCGGGAGGGTCGACACGCTGTAAGGCCCCTGTCGGATGGTGAGGTCGCGATCGTAGAGGAGCAGGGGCGGGTGGGTGCATGAGGGCTGGGTGCCCTCGCCGAGCTGGAACAGCCGGAGCTCGTAGGTGCCGGCCGGGATGGGCGCCGAGTCGATGGTGAGGATCGGCGGCACGGGGCCGGCCCCGGGGCAGCTGCATGCCTCGGTGACCAGGATGTCGATGTGACTGCCCGTCACCTGGATCCTCGGCACCGAAGCGACGCAGGAACCGGGGTACCAGACGGAGAAGCTGAGAACCTGGGTGGAATCCGGAGTGCCTGGATAGACACTCACCATGGGTGGTTGGGCAGGCGCTGGCGAAGCGACGAGACCCGCGAGCAGGACGAGAGGCGCGATCCGGCCGAGTCCCATGGTGGGCTCCTTCCTGATGTGAGGCTGAGCTATGCCGAAAAAGCATAGGTCGTCGAGAGGGTCGCGTCAAGCAAGCGGGGGCCCTACGGGCCTCAGAGCCACCGGCGATGGGGAGCCAGCTGCCATTCGAAAACCGCGGCCGCTTCGGGCAGGTCGGCGACGAAGGTGAAGTCGGCGTACTCGAAGCCCGGCCCCACGGAGCACCCGAAGAACGTGTACCGGCCGAGGGAGCGGGCGGTTTGCCAGTGGCCGGCGGGCACCACCCGCGCCGGCTCCTGGTCCGCCGCCAGGGGCCCGAGCCTCGAGGGAAGGAGGGTCGCGGTCGCCGGGTCGAAGGTGAACAGCTCGAGGGGGTCGCCCTCGTAGAAATGCCAGATCTCGTCCGAGGCCAACCGATGCCAGCGGCTGAAGGTGCCGGTCACGTGCAGGAAGTAGATGGTGGAGAGGGCCGGCCGCTCGCCGGCACCCTCGGCACGCACCCGCCGGTCGGCGCGGAACACCTCACGGAACCAGCCCCCCTCGGGATGGGGGACCAGACCCAGCGAGCGGACCAGCTCCTGGGCGCGAGGGTCCACGGTGGCGCGAGGGGCGGCCTCAGGCCGCGCGGGTGCAGACGTCGACGAAGCCCGCCAGACGGGAGAAGTAGGTCTCCCCGCCCCACTCGGACACGTCGTTGTGATTGGCGCCGGGCACGGCCAGGAACTGCTTGGGGGCGGCGGCCCGTTCGAAGAGGGCTCGGCCGTGCTCGATCGGGATCACTTCGTCCTCGGTGCCGTGGATGAAGAGCTTCGGCATCGGGAGGTGCTCGACCTTCTCGATCGAGCGGAACTGGTTCTTGGCGATCAGGTGCATCGGCAGGTTGGGGTGGGCCGAGCGGGCCAGGGCCTTGACGTCGATGAAGCTCGACTGCACCACCAGGCCGGCCACGGGACGGTGCAAGGCGCCGTCGATGGCCACCGCGCCGCCCAGGGACTGGCCGACCAGGACGATGCGCTCCGGCTCCTCGCCGATCACCTCGGCGAGGAAGTCGTAAGCGGCCCGCACGTCGCGATAGAGGCCCTTCTCGCTCGGCCGCCCGTCGCTGTTGCCGTAGCCGCGGTAGTCGAAGGCGAACAGGCTCAGGCGGTGGTCGAAGAGCTCCTTGAACTGCTCCACCCGATGGGCGATCGAACCGGAGTGTCCGTGGCAGAGCAGCAGGGTGGCGCGGGCTTCGGGGTGGGGCATCCACCAGCCGTGCAGGTCGATGCCGTCTTCGGCTTCGAACCACAGGTCCTCGACCGGCAGGCCGAGGTTCTCGGCGTCCCAGTCGCCCTCCGGGAAGCGCGCGGGCGAGAACAGGCGCTTGGCCTGGTAGAGCCGACGGGCCACTTCGAGGGTCCCCAGACCGGCGACCAGGGCGAGGGTCGGGATGGCCAGACGGCGGAGGCGGGGCTTCTTGGCTCGCTGTTCCATGGCGCTCACACTGTTAGAGGGCGGCAGAGGTCCGGTTTATTCCCGCTGCTCGATGGATGGCCGCCCACTCTCAAGTTACGTAGCTCGGGTGGAGATCGTGAGACCGGCGGGTCACAGGGCGGCGGCGGTCCGACATCTCCTCCTTCATACGAAGGACGGCCGCCAGGAGATGATCCCTCACCCCGAGACCCGGGGGAGCCGCGGTCGGGCGAGAAACTCCCGGTGGGCGAGGCCGTATCTCGGGCGAGGAGAAACGCCATGGCCCTGATCCAGGAGATCCGTCTGGCCGCTCGTGGCTTGCGTCGCAGCCCGGGCTTCACCGCCGTCTCGGTGGCGGCCCTGGCCCTGGGGATCGGCGCCAACGCCGCCATCTTCAGCCTGGTGAGCGCGGTGATGCTCTCGCCCCTGCCCTATCCGGAGCCCGATCGGCTCTACAGCGTGTTCCTGGAGCGGGAAAAAGCGCCGGCACCGGGAGCGCCGGAACGGCTTCCCTGGTCCTACCCCAAATTCCAGACCCTGAAAGAGCAGCCGACCCCTTTCGCCCAGCTCGCCGGCTTCACCGACGACAGCTTCAACTGGACCGCCGGAGAAGAGCCCCAGCGCCTCCAGGGGGAATACACCAGCGTCGAGTACTTCCGCTTGCTGGGCCAGGAGCCCATCCTCGGGCGCCTCTTCACCGCCGAGGAGGACTCCCCGGCGGGCGACTCGGCGGTGATCCTGCTCTCCGAGGGGCTGTGGCGGCGCACGTTCGGAGGGGACTCGGAAGTCCTGGGCCGCGCCATCGCTCTCGACCGCAGACCCTTCACCGTGGTGGGCGTGCTGCCGGCCGGCTTCCGCGGCCTGAGTGACAAGGCCGAGCTCTGGATCCCGCTCGCGGCCGCCCGCCTGCTGATGTACCCGGAGGCGCTCACCGAGGAGCACAACCACTGGTTCGAGGCCATCGGCCGGCTGGCGCCCGAGGTGATCGGCGCGCCCAACCCCGAGCAGATCGCCGCCGCCGGACGGGCGGTCGAAGCCACGTACTCGATCCCTGCGGAGCTCTCCGACGGCAGCCGCTGGAGCGCCGCGGCCCTCCCCCTCGAGGCTGTACGCCGAGACCCACTGCTGCGCCGGGCCCTGCTGGTGCTGCTCGTGGCGGTGGGCGCCGTGCTCCTGATCGCCTGCGCCAACCTGGCCAACCTCCTCCTTGTTCGCGGCGCGGGGCGCCGCCGGGAGCTGGCCCTGCGCACCGCCCTCGGAGGCAGCCGGTGGCGCCTGGTCCGCCAGCTGCTGACCGAGAGCCTGCTGCTCGCCGTGGCCGGCGCGGCGGTGGGCCTTTTGCTCGCTGCCTGGGCGGTGGAGCTGCTGCGCTCCTTGCGGCCAGAGGTGCTCGGCGGTTGGGGGATCAGCTTCTCGGAGGGCGCCGCCCTCGCCGGGGCGGGCCTCGACGGCCGGGTGCTCGCCTTCTGCGGCCTACTCGCCCTCCTGGTGCCCCTCGTGATCGGCCTGGTGCCGGCCCAGAGCGCCGTGCGTGCGGACCTCTCGAGCGGCCTGAAAGAGGGTGGAGCCGTGCTCATCGGCGCGGCCGGGAGGCGGCGGGGTCTGGGCCGGGGTGCCCTGGTGGCGGCGGAGCTGGCCCTGGCCCTGGTGCTCCTGGTGGGAGCCGGTCTGTTGTTGCGCAGCTT
>JBIOYC010000006.1:0-33355 GCA_044869955.1 Thermoanaerobaculia bacterium
GCCTTCGCTTCTTGTTTCTCTCCTGCGGGCTGCCGTAGGACTTCCGCTTCCGCTTGGCCCCCGTGCGCCACTTGATGTTGCTCAGGTCCACGTCCTGCGAGAAATCCTTCTTCGTGTAGCTCGTCTCCGTGGAGGGGCGATACTTGTCCGAGCGCCCCGAGACGTTGCCGCGCCAGGCCAGGTTGACCAGCGGCGGCGTGTAGTAGCTCCGGAAGACCTTGTCCTCCGTGACCTCGGACTCGGTGCTGTATTTCCTCTTTTCGATCTGGTACATCAGGTTGTTGCATTCGGAGCAGTGGGGCTTGTCGCACCCGATGGCGATGAGCTTCCAACCTCTCGAAGTCGTGTAGGCGTACATCTCGGCCTCGGCATGGGCCTGGTTGGTGTAGATCACGTGGTACCCGAGGTCGTGGGCCTTGTCACGCGAGGCCACCGGGAAGGTGCACTCCAGATTCGAGAAGCAGAGCTTCTTGAGCGCCTTGGTGCTAGTCAGCACCACCGCGCAAACCACGGTGAACGCCTCCGGGCGGGTGCCGCCCCCCTTCTTCTGGATCTTCTTCGCGTCGCGTTCGAGCTCGGGCCAGTCCGAGCGGCTGCGCACCACGTTGTCCACGTCGAGTCTGCGGATGTTCTTCTGGCGGTGCCACTTGGTCGCGTTGAAAAGCTTGACTTCGACCTTCTTATAGCCGCCTTTCTTGGCCTGCGGCTGCTTGTACTTGGTGCCGAGCTCTTCTTCGAAGTCGGAGTCGAGATCGTCCTCGGAGTCGGAGTAGGCGTCGACGTCGTGGGGATAGTCGGAGTAGACGTCGATGGTCCCCGGGCCGCTTCCGCCCGTGGTGGTCGTGGTCGTGGTGAGCGCCAGGCTGGTCACGGCGCTGGCGCGTACCCTGGAGGTCAGACCCTGGAACTGGAGCCAGCCGTAGCCCTTCGAAAGCAGCTTGCGGGCCACGCCACCGACCATGTAGGTGCTGCCGACGTCCAGGTCGCCGTAGTCCAGCTGCATGCGCTGGATGACAGCCGATGACCCCGCGGCCAGCCGAGACGCCGGAAGCGACGGCCTTGGCCGGTGGGCGAAGGGCGCCGGCTTGGCCTGCACCGGCGGGGGCCCGCTGCGCCCCGCGGCCACCGCCGCGGCCACGTGGGGCGCCGGGGCCGGCGGCCGAGCCGACGTGGGAGCCGCCTTGGGCTGTACGGTGCCGCCGCGCCCGGCCTGGAGGGCCGCGGCCACGTGGGCGGCCATCGTGGGCTTCCCCTGCGCCGCCCCGGCCGGCTTGGCCATAACAGCGGCGCCCCTACTCTGGGCGATGGCGGCGGCCACGTGGGGGGCGGGGGGCGGTGGCATCTCGAATCAGCCTGTGAAATCGAAGGTCTTGCCGGTGGAGCGGTAGAAGTAGGTGCCCTTCGGCCCGGTGCTGCCGCTCATCACCGGAAGCTCCTTGAGCTTGTCGTCCTCACCGACGAGGGCCTCGAAGTAGCCGTAGTAGGTCGTCTCGCTACGTTGGGTGCTGCCCTCGTAGCGATAGAAGTAGGTCATCACCAGCCTCGCCGAGCAGCGGTTCGCCGTCGCTTGCTCCAGCCACTTGGCCTTGAAGGCCCGAATGCGCTCTTTGCAGCCGTCGCACGGTCCCCACGGTCCGACCAGAGCGATCTCGTGGACCCGCGCGCTGTCGGGCGGGTTCTGCTCGTGGTCTGCGAAATCGGCGAGGCAGAGGCCATAGGCGTGGGAGAGCTGGGCGACCTCACCGTCGTTCTGGGAGGTGTCGATCTCGTGGTTGTGCTGGGAGAAGGGCACCTGAAAGTACTGGGCATGGTCCATCGAGCCCTTGCCGGGGCCGAGGATGACCGGCTCGGCGCCGGTGATGTTGACCACCAAGGCCACCTGGCTTGGGTTCCCCTTGGCACTGCGGGCCACCTTCTCGACCTGAGAGTACGGCACGTGCGTGCGCGTCCCCTGCTTTTCCCTCTTCCTGTTGGTGTAGTTCGAGAGACTGGAGTACTTCTTGCCGCCGCCGACCTTGCCCCCTTGCGAGGGTGGCGTACCGATGATCCGCACCGGACCCTCGTCCTCGACCGGCGCGCGGCCCGTGACCTTGTTGAAACGAACTTCGTCGTCGAGCCCGGAGAACTTGAACTTGGTCTTCTGCGAGTTCATCCAGGTCAGCTGCCGCCTCACGCCCTCCACCATGTAGTAGTCCTCGACCTTCATGTCCTTGGCCTTGAGCTTCATCCGTTGGAGCACGGCACCGGCGGGGCTGCGGCCCGCGGCGAGGCCGGCCGCCACGTGGGGCGCCGGATGAGGCGCAGGCCCCGGAGCGGGCTTGGCCTGCGCAGGAGAGCTGGATCGCCGCCCGGCTGCGATCGCAGCAGCCACGTGGGAGGCCACCACGGCCTTGGCCTGAGCCGGCCTGGCCTGAGCGGCGCCGCGCTGCCCTTGAGCGATGGCGGCGGCAACGTGGGGGGCGGGGGGGCTCAATCGAACACCCCTCGCTTGCCGTTCTTGCTCGAGTTGCAGCTCTGGCACATGGTCTCGAGGTTGGCGGTGTCGTTGTAGGCGTCGCGGGCGGCCTTGGTGGTGATCTCACCCCCCTCGTCCGGCTCGGCGTTGCTCAGGATGTACTGCTTCCACTGCGTCTTGTGATCGAGCGTGATGATGTTGGCGCTGCCCAGGAACTCACTCTTGCTCTCGTTCTTCTGCTTGCCGAAGTGAGTCTCCAAGTCGAGCGCGGTGAGCCCCGCGAGGTCCTTGTAGCGGGGCACGTAGATCGCGTTCACGTGCTTGCGGTTCGCGGTGCACTGGTAGAGCGTGATGCCCGTCGTGTGCTGCTGCGTGGCGCAGGTCCCGAGCATGGTCTGCCAGGTGTCCTCTTCGAAGCTCGGTCGGGTGGTTCCGTTCCACATCCCCTTCTTCTTCTTGGGAGTGTTGACCTCTCGGTAATACGGTCCCGTGCTTCGGAGGCGTTCTCTACGTTTTTCGTCCAGCTCCCGCAAGCGGGGCGACTTCGAGATCTTCTTGAAGTCATACTGGCCGAACTTCCGGGCGTAGGGGTCTTCCTTCTCCTCCTCCATGCGCTGCACCACCGGCGGCCTCGGAACAGGAAGGTGAGCAGGCTTCGCTTGGATGGGTCGCGAAGCTCCCCGGCCCGCTGCGACCGCCGCGGCCACGTGCGGCGCCGGGCCGGGCTTGGCTTGCGCGGCTCCCGCTGGCTTGGCCTGGGCGGCACCGCCCTGCCCTCGGGCGATGGCGGCGGCGACGTGGGGGGCGAGGGGGCTCATCGCGGTCTGCCGAGGTGGGCGAGAGCCGCTTCGCCCCTACCCCTTCGCACCCTTGTAGAGGCCGGCGAATTCCTTCAGCAACGCCGAATCCGGCTCGTTCTCCAGGAGATCCTCGTAGGCTGCCACCAGGCTCTCCTGCTTGGCCCCCTTGTGCTGGACTTTGCGTTTCTGCCCGTGCTCGTGCCGGTCTTTGGAGTGGCCGGCATTGATCTTCTTGCCCTTGCCGTGGCCGCTCGAGTCCTTCTCCTGGAGCCGCTTCGCCGTCTCCGCCAGCACCCGTTCCCGCTTGGTCAGGTCCGCGCTGGCAGAGGCCGACACCTCGGCGACCTTGTGGCTTTCCCCGGTCACCAGGGCCCACCCGCAGGTCCGGCACTCGCCGCCGTCCTCACCCTGGTACTTGCCCTTGTCTGCACACTTCCCATTGCGGCAGTAGTGGGCGGTCGCTTCATCGAGGATCTCGAGAAGATGCCCGCATTGCTCGCAATAAGGAACGTCGGCAATCAGGACGTTCTTGGTGAAGAGCAGATCCTGCCGCGAGCATTCGGCGTTGGTGCAGACGAAGAGATAGGTCGCTCGCAGCTCCGCGTCCGATCTCGCGGCGCGCTGCAGCACTCGCCTGCCCGGGGGCAGGTCGGGGAGCGCCGCCAGCCTGGCCCCAAGAGCCGCCGCCACGTGCGCCGCGAGCCGGGGCGCTTGGGCTTGCGCCGCCTTGGGCTGAGCTGCGGCTCCCCTCCCGGCTGCCACAGCCGCCGCCACGTGGGCGGCCAGCGGCGGCTTCGCCTGCGCCAGCTTCGGCTGAGCCCCACCACCGCGCCCTGCCGCGACTCCCGCCGCCACGTGGGGCGCTAGCCCTTGCGTCATACGAACCTCCCCATCTCGTCCACGGATACGTGCACCTTCTGGAAGCCCTCCCCCCGCGCCATGCGGGCGAGGATGCGGGCGGAGAGCTCGGGCAGCAGGGTCTGGGTCAAGAGGTGGTCGATGTTGCGGGCGCCGCTCTCCTCCACCCGGCAGCGCTCGGCGAGCGAGGCCACCAGCCGGTCGTCCCAGGTCAGCTCGGCGCCGTGGTTCTCACGCAGGCGGCGCTTCACCTGGCGCAGCTTCAGGTCGACGATGGCCAGCACCTCGACCTTGCCCAAGGGGTAGTAGGGCACCACCACCAGCCGGCCGAGCAGGGCCGGACGGAAATGGCGCAGCAGGGCCGGACGGATCTGCTCGAGCACCGCCTCCGCCTCCGGGCGGCGCTCCGGCGCGTCCCGGCAGGCCTCCTGGATGCCCTCGGCCCCGGCGTTGCTGGTCAACAGGATCACGGTGTTCTTGAAGTCCACCGGCACCCCCTCGCCGTCCTCCAGGACCCCCTTGTCGAACACCTGGTAGAACAGCTCGACCACGTCCGGGTGGGCCTTCTCCACCTCGTCGAGCAGCACCACGCACCACGGCTTGCGCCGCACCGCCTCGGTGAGCACCCCACCCTTGCCGTAGCCCACGTAGCCGGGCGGCGCGCCCTTCAGGGTGGCCACCGAATGCGCCTCCTGGAATTCCGACATGTTGAGC
This sequence comes from Thermoanaerobaculia bacterium, assembly GCA_044869955.1. Taxonomy (GTDB): domain Bacteria; phylum Acidobacteriota; class Thermoanaerobaculia; order Multivoradales; family SZUA-115; genus CALMKX01. The sequence goes on from JBIOYC010000006.1 coordinate 4,828, forward strand.
ACCACCATGTTGCGCTCGCCGCCGTAGAGCAGGTCCGCCAGGGCCAGGGCGGTCTCGGTCTTGCCCACTCCGGTTGGGCCGACCAACAGGAACACCCCCTTGGGTTTGCCGGGGTCCTCGAGCCCGGCCCGCGAGGTGGCGATGCGGCGGCTGATCGCCTCCAGAGCCTGAGGCTGGCCGACGATGCGGGTGGCCAGGCGCTCGGGCAGGGTGAGCACGGACTTGACCTCGTCGGCGAGCATGCGGCCGGCGGGAATGCCGGTCCAGCCGGAGATCACCGAGGCCACGGCCCGCGAGTCGACGGCCAGCGGCACCATGGGCTCGGCACCGGCGATTTCGGCGTGGGCCTGCTTCGCCCGGGCGAGCCGCACGCCCGGGGCGTCGAGGGCCGCCTCCCCTCCCCCGGCGGCCTCCGCCGCGGCCAGCTCCGCCTCGGCCCGGCGCACCGCGCCCACCGCCTGCCGCTCCCGCTCCCAGCGCTCGACCAGGGCGGCCCGCTCCCGCTCCAGCTCGACCAGCCGGGCGGCGAGCTCTTCGGCCGGCGTGGCGCCGGCACCGGCAGCGCCCTCTCGCTCGCGGATCGCCAGCTCGGCCTGGTCGAGGCGGATCTGCCGCAGCACGTCCTCGAGCTCCGGCGGCTGGCCCTGCTGGGCGAGGGCGACCCGGGCACAGGCGGTGTCCAGCACCGAGATCGCCTTGTCGGGCAGGCGGCGCTCGGAGAGATAGCGGTGGGAGAGCCGCACGGCGTCGCGCACGGCCGCGTCGAGGATGGGCACGCCGTGGTGGCGCTCGAGGGAGGCCACCAGGCCGCGCAGCATGTCGAGGGCAGTGGCCTCGTCTGGCTCCTCCACCTTGACGGGCTGGAAGCGCCGGGCGAGGGCGGGGTCCTTCTCGAAGTACTTCTTGTACTCGCTCCAGGTGGTGGCGGCGAGGGTGCGCAGGTCACCGCGGGCGAGGGCGGGCTTCAGCAGGTTGGCGGCGTCGGCCTGGCCCGCCGGGGCGCCGGCGCCGATCAGGGTGTGGGCCTCGTCGATGAACAGGATCACCGGCCGCGGCGCCGCCTTGACCTCGGCGATCACCTGCTTGACCCTCTCCTCGAACTCCCCCTTGATGCCCGCTCCAGCCTGCAGCAGGCCGAGGTCGAGGGTGCGCACGCTGATCCGGGTCAGCGACTCCGGCACCTCGCCGGCGGCCACCTTGAGCGCGAAGCCCTCGGCCACGGCGGTCTTGCCCACGCCGGCATCGCCGACCAGGATCGGGTTGTTCTGGCGCCGGCGGGTGAGGATGTCGATCACCTGGCGGATCTCGGCGTCACGGCCCCGGATCGGGTCGATGCGTCCGGCACGGGCCTCGGCGGTCAGGTCGAGGGTGTATTTGCCGAGGGCGGAGGTGTCCTTGAGGGCCACGGGCTCGCCGCCGGCAGGTCCCTCACCGGTGCTCGGGCCGCCCACCGGACCCGCGGCGCGCGCACCCTCCTCGGCCGAGCCGCGGATCAGCTCCGGCAGGTGCTCGATCATCGAGCGGGGGATCTTGGTCAGGGCCGGGCAGGACTCGAAGAGAGGGCCGCGCAGGGCGTCGCGCTCGAAGAGGGCGGCGAGCAGGGCACCGGAGCGCACCACCGGACTGTCCAGGGAGAGGCTGGCCTCGAGGTAGGCCTCGCGCAGCAGGGCCACCAGCTGAGGCGAGAAGGAGGGGGTGCGGCTGTTGCCGCGGTCGAAGGACTCGAGGGCCTGGGTGAGCTGGCGGGTCACCTCGGAGGTGCTCACGCCGTAGTAGCGCAGCACCGGATGGACGTCCGTCGCCGGCAGCTCGAGCAGCTTGAGCAGGAGGTGCTCGACCTCGACGTTGTAGTGGGTCTGGGCGAGCGTGGCGGCCGCGGCGGTCTCGAGGGCCCGGCGGCAGACCGGGTTGAGCTTGCCGATCAGGGTCTTGAGCTCGCTGCTCACAGGCGCCCCCGCAGCACCACCTCGGCGGTGCGGCCCCCGGCCGGTCGACCCAGCCAACTCGTCCAGCCCAGGCGGGCCCCGCCGCTGGCTCCCAGCCGGGGCTCCGCGGCCTCGGGTCGGGCCGGCGCCTCCGGCCCCGCGGCCGCCAGCCGGCTGGACCAGCCCAGACGGGTGTCCCCGGCGCGGCCCAGGCTCGACAACGGCACTTCCCCGGCGGCGAGCACCAGCCGCACGCGGAAGGAGGGCTCCTCCCCGACGTAGAAGCGGGTCAAGGCCACCAGCGAGCGGAAGGCCTGGCCGGTCGGCAGCAGATCGAGCAACCCTCTCAAGGTCAGTGGTCCCACCCGGAGCTCGAAGCCGTGGCCCTGGTCCCAGACCCGCCGGCCCAGGCAGGCGTCGACGCCCAGAGCCTGATTCTGTCCCCGGCTGCCCAGGCGGGTCCACTGCTCGGCGGAGAGCGAAAGCCAGCCGCCGGTGAAGGGCTCGACGGCCACCGGCACCCCGAAGGTGCCCCCGAGCAGCCTCTCGAGTCCGACCTGGGTGCGCGCCGTGCCGGTGAGCAGACCGGTGTAGGCGAGCAGGGTGCGGTCCGGCAGACCCAGGCGGCCGCCGAGCGCCGGCCCGCCCAGGCCGACCAGGGCCAACAACGTGCGGCCGACCCGGCCCTCGTCCGGGGGACGGATGGTCAGGGCCGGCCGGTACTTCTTGCGGCCCCGGTAGAAGAGGGAAATCAGGCGGTGCTGGAAGATGTCCAGGAAGGCGGCGAAGGCACCGTCCCGGGCCGACAGACGGGCGCGGATCCGCTCGGTCACGCTCAAGGGCAGGGGACCGACCTCGCCGGCCAGGCCGAGGAAGCTGACTTTCATCCGCGCCGGGCCGCCCGCCGGAGGCGGCGGCTGGAGGGTCGTGATCTCGGTGGGCGGGAAGCCCAGCTCCACCCGCGCCGAGAAGCGCACCGTCTCGCGCTCCGGGTCGGCACCCTCCCCCGGCGGCGTGCGCTCCGGCGCCAGGGCCTCGAGCAGGCGCACCGCCTGGAGGAACTCGAAGCGGTGGCCCTCGCGGAACAGGCCGTCGCCTACAGAAACCTTTTTTCGCCAGCCAAAGGCGGCCAACGCTGCCACTCCCCTTCTCGCTCGTGGCTCTCGAGCACGAGCTGGGTGAACGAGTTGGTCGAAGCGTAAAGGGCGAAGAAGTGGCGCAGCACGGCGCCGAGCAGCAGGGGGCTGCCGCCGACGAAGAGGCCCTCCTCCACCGTCACCCGCACCTCGTGGCCCTTGACGAAGCCCCGCCAGGCCGCGGTGCCCAGCCGCCGCACCACCGGCCGCACGGAGAGCGCTCGCAATCCGGCCACCTGCCGCTGAGAGAAGTTGTCCTCACCCACGGCGTAGAGCCGTAGCAGCTCACGCAGGGCCTTGATCGCCTCGGCGTCGCTCTCGAAGGAAAGGTAGTTGAGCGACAGGTGGGAGACCAGCCGCCACAGGGTCTGGCCCGACGTCGGTGGGCTGATCTCGGAGGTGGGCTTTTTCAGACAGGTGACGTGGGCCACCGGCAGGGGCTCGTCGGCGTCGAGCAGGGCACCGGCCGGCATCTCCTCGGCGAGCGCGCGGTTGCTGCACAGGAGATGGGCGAAGACGGTTTCCTCGGGGGGCCGGGAGGGCCGGAAATCGAGGTCCAGGAAGGACAGCATCAGGTCGGTGCCGCTGACCCCGGGACCCACGGCCGGCACCCGCTTGGCGTGCCAGAAGGCCTTCTGGCCCCGGCCGGCGAGGTCGTGGGTGTAGGCGTAGAAGGGGCAGATCTCGCGCCCGCCCTCGGCCGGATCGGACGAGCCCGAGACCGAGACGATCGAGTGGATGCCGGTGGTCCGCTCGCGCCGGTGGTCGGCCACCAGCCGATAGGAGAGCTGGCGCTGGTCGATGCGCAGGGGCTCGCTGGTCAGGGGGAAGAGGTTGACGATCGGCGTCGCCCCGAGCAGGAAGTTCGAGGCCGCGAGGTGCAGGCGGCTCTCCTCCCGGTGGTCCAGCAGCAGGAGCACGTCCGCCTCGCGGCCGGAGAGGCGCCGGGCGAGGCCGGTCAGATCGAAGAAGTGGTGCTTCTCCGGCAGAGCGAAATACTCCTGGAGCAGGCGGTAGGCCGGCTGCGCCGTGGGTGGATAGGGCAGCAGGGCGTCGCCCAGGCCGAAGCCCACCGGCTCGAGGCAGGAGGCCGGCAGCAGGGAGGGCGGCTCACGCCCCTCGGGCAGCAGGGCGACCTCCACCGTGTGGTGGAAGACCAGGTCCCAGAGCCGGCTGGCGAGCAGGGAGTCGCCGTGGAGGTAGACCCGCAGGCGGTCGAGCTCCAGGGCCTCGAAGGGATCGGCACGGCAGGTGAGCCGCAGGCGCAGCACCGAGGCCACCTGGGGCCGGTCGTCGAGGAAGGTCCAGGCGTCGGGGCTCTCGATGGTGGCGGCGGTGACGTCGATCGGCCACAGGGTCACCGGGTAGCAGGTGCGCCAGCGGCAGACGGCTCCCTCCTCCGGCTTGGCGAAGAGGCGAGTGCCCGCGGGGATGTGGGCGCCGGAGGTCAGCTTGCCGCGGTCCGGGTCGACCTTGAAGCGGGCGATGGTCAGCGAAGGCGTGGGCTGGACCAGATGGGGATAGAGGATGCCGAGCAGCTCGGCGGCGATCTCGGGAAAGTCGTTGTCGAGGTTGCGTTGGATGCGGGCGGTCAGGAAGGCGAAAGACTCGATCAGCCGCTCGACGTGCGGGTCCGGGCACTCGTCGGCCTGCAGCTCGAGGCGGGCGGCGACCTTGGGGTAGGCGCGAGCGAACTCCTCCCCCGCCCGCCGCAGCCAGAGCAGCTCTTGCCAGTAGTAGCCGAGCAGGTCTTCCTCAGGAAGCGACATGGACCTGGGCTCCTTCGAGGTCGCGGGCGAAGGCGGTGAGGAACGACACCGGCTCGGCCACCTCGTCGCCGACCAGGCGACCCTGGATGGTGGCGCCGAGCGCCGCCGGCTGGTCCGGCAGGGGATGAACGGAGACCTTCACGTCGGCCAGCCGCGGCTCGTAGGCCGTGACCGCCTCGGCGATGTCCGCGGCGAGACGACGGCGGTGGTCGGCGTCGTGGGGAGACCAGTGGGTGGGGTCGGGCAAACCGTAATCGATCACCGTGCGGGGCAGGCCGGCGGGCCGGTGCGGCAGGCGAGAGGCTCGGGTGTTGAGCAGCCTCTCGAGCTCCTGCCGCACCGACTCCAGCAGCTCCGTGCGGTCGAGGGTGGAAAGCGGCCGCGGCTCGCGCTTTCGGTCCGGTTCGCGGTCCTCCAGGCGATCGAACAGCGGTCGGGGCACCGGCCGTGCCGGGATCAAGCTACTCAATCTTGCGCGTCTCCAGGTCGTGCTTGGCCGGCTTGTTGCCGCCGCCGGTCCCATCGGTAGCCTTCTGCGAGGTGTAGGTGTACTGGATGACGCCGTAGTCGAGCGAGATGTTCTCGACCGGGATGTCCCCCGGCCCGCCGGAGAGGCTGTAGTTCGAGATGATGATGTGCTGCATCACCACCTCGAGGTACTTCACCGGCTTGTTGTCCTTCGAGCCGTCGGAACGGAAGCAGGTCAGCGTCCCCTTGCCGATCTGCTTGCCGCCCCAGCAGTACTTGAGGATGTCGGCCGTCGACTCGTCGAGGTACTTCGAGAAGGAGAAGTTCTGGTGGTTGGCCTGCTCCACCGTGCCCGCACCGGCGACCGAACGGGTCGGTGAGGTGGGTTGGGAGAAGCCGTGGCTCCAGGACAGGATCTCGATCTCATCCTTGTGCTCCGCGGCGCTCGAGCCGGAGGTGAGCGCCGGCTCTTCGAACTTCAGGTACATGTTAGTTGCCATGCCGTCTCTCCTTGACGATCAACCGGCGCATCACGCCGCCGGCGGCGGCAGCTCGGCAACGAGCCGGATCGAGGTGGTCAGCTCCTCGAGCTGGAAGTGGGGACGCAGGAAGGCCACGGCGCGGAACGCACCGGGCTTGCCCGGCACGTCGGCGACGTCGATGCGGGCATCGCGCAACGGATAGCGGGCCTTGAGCTCCTGGCCGGCGTCGTCGCTCGCCAGGACGTAGTTGTTGATCCACCGGTTGAGGTAGAGCGACAGGGTGTCCTTGCTCTGGAAGCTGCCGATCTTGTCGCGGCAGATCACCTTCAGGTAGTGAGCGAAACGCGAGGCGGCGAGCATGTAGGGCAGCCGCGCCGAGATCCGGGCATTGGCGTTGGCCTCGTCGGTGTCGTAGACCTTGGCCTTTTGCGCCGTCTGGCCGCCGAAGAAGACAGCGTAGTCATCGCCCTTGCGATGGCACAGGGCGATGAAGCCCAGGTTATTGAGCTCGTTCTCGCGGCGGTCGGTGATCGCGATCTCGGTGGGACACTTGAGAACCTGGTCGCCCTCGTCGGTCTTGAAGGTGTGGGTGGGCAGGTTCTCCACCTTGCCGCCGCCCTCGACGCCGCGGATGGCGGCGCACCAGCTGTAGAGGGCGAAGGCGTTGGTGATCCGTTGGGCGAGGTGGTAGGCGGCGTTGCCCCAGAGGTAGCGGCTGTGATCGGTGCCGTCGACCTCTTCCTCGAGGCCAAATTCCTCGACCGGCAGGGTTTTCTCGCCGTAGGGCAGGCGCAGCAGCACGTGCGGCAGCACCAGGGCGACGTAGCGGGAATCCTCACTGGCCTGGAAGGAGCGCCACTTGATCAGCTCGGTGGACTCGAAGATCTTGGCCAGGTCGCGAGGATTGCCCAGCTCGGTGAAGCTGCCCATGTCGAAGAGGGCCGTCGAAGCGCCGGCGATGAAGGGGGCGTGGGCCGCGGCGGCGACGTTCGAGATCAGCCGCAGCAGGGTCTGGTCCTGGTTGTTGCGGCCGAACTCGTAGTCGCCCACCAGCAACGAGAAGGGGTTGCCGCCGAAGGTGCCGTACTCCTCCTCGTAAACCTTCTTGAACAGATTGCTCTGATCGAACTCGGAGGCGGTCTCGAGGTCCTTCTGCAGCTCCGACTTGGTGACGTTGAGCAGACGCAGCTTCAGGCGGGTGCTCGTCTCGGTGTTGTAGACCAGGTAGTGCAGCCCGCGCCACGAGGCTTCCAGGCGCTGGAAGTCGGGGTGATGCAGGATCTCGTTGACCTGGTCCGAGAGCAGCTGATCGAGCTTGGCGATCTGGTCCTCGATCGACTTCATGGTGTCCCGGCCGATGGTCATGCCTTCGGCGAGGATCTGGTGAACGAACTCTCCGACCAGGTCGCGGGCGCCTTCCTTCTGACCTTCGTCACGGGCCATCTTGCCCTTGGCGATGATCTGATCGAGCAGGTTGGCGTCCTGTGCTTCCGCGGCGGCCGCCGGGGCGGCTGGTTCCTTCTCGTCAGCCATTGCTCTCTCCTCCTTCCGTCTTGCGACCGGTCTGCTCGGCGAGCTGCTGCTGGCTCTCGGTGTTGGCGGCCACCTCCTGGAGCAGGCCGTCGAGGTCGTCGTTGCCGTCGAGCTTGGCCAGCAGGTCGCGCAGGCGCTTGCGGGCCTCGAAGATCTTGCTCAGCGCCTCCACCTGGTTGACCACGGCGGCCGGGTGGAAGTCGCCGATGTTCTTGAAGGTCAGCACGGCCCGGAGGGGCTTGGCGGGCTCGGCAGCCTCGGCGGATTCGGCAGCCTCGGCGGGCTTGCCGTTCAGGCGGTTGGGCACTTTGAGATCGAGCCGCGGGCTGAGCGACGCCATCACGTCGTTGAAGTTGTCGCGGTCGATCTCGACGAACTTCCGCTTTTTCAGGAACGGCAGGGGGCTCTCGGGCTGGCCGGCGAGGTCGGCGAGGATGCCGACCACGAGCGGCAGCTCCTTCATCTCGATGGCGCCGCCGGTCTCGACGTCGTAGGTGATCTGCACCCGGGGTGGCCGGATGCGGGAAAGCTTGTGTTGTGTGCTCTCACTCATGCGCTACTCCTCTGTTGTCCTTGCGGTCGCTGCGTTGCGCTGGCTGGCCAGGCCATAAGGAGCGCTCTCCCTGTTTCCTGTCATCCCCGCGAAAGCGGGGATCCATCCCAGCATCTTCGCCGTCCCTGGATTCCCGCTTTCGCGGGAATGACGACAGGAAGAGTTGCCGTGTCCTGGCAACTCCAGCCACTGTTACAAAGTACCGTCTCATCCGGGCGTGCCTCACCTCCTCGTCAGACTCATCCTTCGGTTTCCGTTCGTTTGATTCCGAGCAGGGAATAGATCGTCTTCAGATCAGATCCGCCGGCGAGCAGCTCGGCCAACAGCTCGGCCAGGCTGAGATTGCCCCATTGCACCGCGCGCTTGACCAGGTAGGGCACCGGGCTGTGCGGCTCGGTGCGTTGCAGGTAGTCCGCGGCCTCCGCGAGGCGGCGGAAGGCCTCGGCCCGGCTGGAGATGCGGCCGGTGCCGTGGGACCCTTCCTCGGCCCACTCCTCGGCGCTGTGCAGGCCGCCCGCCTCGTCCATGCCCAGCTCCCCCTGCTGGGTGCGTTCGGCGAGCACCCGCTCGACGAAGGAGCCGAGGGCGCCGACCACGTCGCGCAGCCGGCCGAGCGAGACCGCCCCCGGGCCGCAGCGGTCGTCCAGGGCCTCGCCCAGCTCGTCGATCGCCTCGGCCACCCCGGCCAGCTGGCCCGCCAAGTCGAGGTAGAAGGCGCCGGGGGTCAGGCCCAGGCTGAGCAGGAAGCGGGTCTGGGTGACCTTGCCCTCGGCCTCGGCGCGCTCCGCCGCCGCGCGGTCGGCGGCGGCCAGGCGCTGGAGGTAGAGGGAGGTCTCCCAGTCCAGCCAATTCATGGCCGGGGCGTCGTCGGTCTCCGGCGCGGTCAGGGGGATCTGCTTCAGGCTCTCCCCCAGGTGGTCGTTGGCCCAGCGCAGGGGGGCCAGGCGGAACTCCGGGTCGCCGTTGGCCGGCTGCGGATGGACCTGGTCCCAGAACACCCGCACCAGGCCGGCCAGGAGCTGGATCCCCCGCCGGGCGCCGGGGAAGCCGTGGAGGTTGATCCAAGCCTCGGCCAGCCAGGCGGCGATCTGGAGGTCCTTCGAACGGGTGCGCAGGGCCTCCGCGGCGAGCGTGGCGAGCTGGCCCCAGTCGGCGCGCTTGAGCTCGTGCCGCCAGGCGCCCAGGGGCAGGGTGGGGTCGTCCTCGCGGCGCAGCTCCCTCAAGGTGTCGTAGAGCGGGTCGTAGCGCAGCACCTCGCCGGTGGGCTGGGTCGGCGAGATGGGGGCGAACAGGCCCTCGAGCTCCGCGGCGGTGGTCATGGGGCCTCCCGGGCTTCGTCGGTCGCGACCACCGGCTCCGGCACGACGGGCGCCGCGAGCGGGAACCGGGGCAGGGTGAGGTTCTGGGGGGGCTTGCCTTCGCCCGCCGAAGCGGCGAGGCGCAGGCGCACGAAGACTCGCGTGTCCTTCGTGTCGTCGGTGGCCAGGGCCCGGGGATTGGGCTCGGTGGGGATCACCAGGCGCAGGGTGTGCGGCCGCGGGTCCTGGCTGGGATGGGCGGCGAGCAGGGCGAGCAGGGACCAGCGTCCCTCGTAAGGGTAGGTCACGGTCTGGCCGTCGGCGGTGAACCAGCGCGCCTTGGGCAGGCGCGGCGAGTCCTCGGCCCAGCGCAGGGTGAGGGTCACCGGCAGGCCCGGCCTCCAGGCCAGGCGGCGCTCGGCGGCGCGGTGACTGACGCGCTGGTCTCCCGAGGCCAGGGACCACTCGATGATCCGCTCGCCTCCCACCTCGACCTCCGGGCTCGCCGCCTGGGCCGCACGCTCGGCGGGGTCCGCCGCCGGCTGGTTGACCCGGAAGTCCACCGACACCTCGAGGGGGAAGCTGGGCTCGAGCTCGGGGCTGGCGAGCAGGCTGGCGAAGAAGGTCTCGACCTTGGTCATCTCCTCGATGAACCTCAGCACCTCGTCCTGGGCCGAGCCGAAGGCCGGCGGCTCGACGGATTGGGCGGCGAGAATCTCGCCGCGGGCGGCGGCGAAGTCACGGAAGAAGGCCCGCAGGTCGGCGACTTCGGCCTCGCGGGCGAGCCCCTCCGGCACTGCCCGGGCGAAGGGGAAGCGCCCGGCGAGACGGTCGCCGAAGAGGCGGGCGACCTCGCGCCAGCGCAGGCGGGCGTGCTCGGCGACCAGGATGCCGCAACGCTCCGCGAGGTCGCGAGCGAGCTCGTCGCGGCGCATCAGGAAGAAGTTGCTGGAGCCCCGGGTCGAGGCCGCCGGCGCGATGCCACAGGTGGTGGGGGTGGCTTTGGTAAAGGTCTCGAGGACCAGGTCTTCGAGCGCCGACACCGGATTGCCCGCCTTCTTCCCCTCGTGCTGCTTGAGCGAGAGCAGGATGCCCTCCCAGCGCAGGTAGAGCCCCCGCGCCTCGGGCCGGCGGGCGACGCCGTGCTGGCCCAGCCAGGTGAGCAGGGGCTCGGCATAGCCCTGGGCGATCGCCCCGACGCGCTGGCGCTCGAGCTCGAGGTAGAGCGCCAGCTCGGCGGGATCGCCCACGTCGTAGGCGGCGAAGGCCACCGGCGGCGTGCCGTCCCACCAGCCGAAGCCGCCCTGGCGAGGCCGGTAGGGGGCCTCGGCCTCGAGCAGGCGGTCGACGGCGCCCAGCAGGCTCTCGGCCTGATGGTTGGCGAGATCGGTCAGGGCCTCGGCCGAGTCGCCGAGGCGCAGCCGGCCATAGGCCTCGATCAGTCGGGTGAGCGGGACCGTCGCCTGCTGGAAGGCGGCCACGTCGATCGCCAGGTCCGGCTCGTGGAGCAGGGCGGAGCCCACCTGGGGCTCGGTCTCGAAGCTCTGCGCGCGGGCGACCAGGTCGTCCATCTTCTCGCCCAGACGCTGCCGGGCGGCGTCCCCCACCTGCCGGCGCAGCTCGCGGGGGAAGAGGCGCAGGGTCTCGTGCTCGAAGCGGTCATAGGCCTCGGCCAGCTTCTTGGTCTCCTCGAGCAGGCCGACGTCCCAGCGCAGGTGCTGGCCCGAGGGCACGGTGCGGGCGAAGCGCCGGTGCTCCGCGCTCTGGACGAAGCTCTCCCCCAGGAAGCTCTGGAGGGCGGTCTTCAGGATCGCCAGGTCGGCCGAGATCTGCATCTGCGGTTTGCCGTCGTCGACCGCGAGCAGGGGGCCGGTCAGCAGCGAGCCCAGGTCGGCCAGGGTCAGCCGCAGCTCTCCCCAGATCCGCTTGCCCTCGCGCTCGATCTCCTCGGAGAGCGCCGAGCCGAGCGCCACCGACGAGGCCGTGTGCTTGAGGGCCTCGGCGTGGGCCGGACCGAGGTCGTAGGGCTCTTGGAAGGCCCATTCGAGCTCGGGCAGGGAGAGGGCATGCTCGACCTCGGTGATCGAGGCCACCAGCGCCGCCAGCTCCTCCGGCTCCGCCGCCTGCCAGGCCGCCGCTTCGGCCAGGCCGTCGAGCTCGCCGGCGAGCCCGGTGAGGTCCTGCAGCAGCTCGTTGCCCGGACCGAGGCGCCGGTAGAGGGCCATGGCCATCGCCCGGCCCCGGTCGCGGGCTCTCTCCTGGAAGCACGCCACCTCGGAGCTTCTCTGCTGCGAGCAGGACAGCTCGAAGGCCTCGAACTCGACCTGCCCCAGGGCCTGGCGGTAGAGCCGCGAGTGCTCGAAGAAGGCCTTGGGCAGGGTGACGTCGAAGAGGTAGTCGACCAGGGCGCCGAGGTCGTTCAAGTCCCGGGTCGCGGGCAGGCGGTTGTAGAGCCCGGCATGGAGCTCGAGCTCGGCCAGCTCGTCGAGCCAGCGGCTCCAGGCGGCGAGCTCCGGGGTCGAGGCCACGGGGGTCAGGCGCAGGGAGAGGGGCGGCGCCTCGGCCTTGAGGGCCGGACTCTCGTCGGTCGACTCGGGCCAGGCCAGGAAACGATGCCCACCCTCGGGAAGCTTCTCGGCGAGCCGTGTCGCCTTCTTCTCCAGCTCGCCGTGGAAGGCGTCGAAGATCACGTCGTCGTAGGCGCGCATCGCCACCCGCACCAAGTCCTCGTCGACCTCGGTGAAGGGGGGCCAGGAGCTGGGCAGGAAGAAGGCGAAGAAGTGGTCGGTGTCGATCCGGGTCATGCCCTCGAGCAGGTGCTGGGCGTTCTCCTCGACCACCTCGCGGGGCAGGCTGCGCTCGGACTCGCGGGCCAGCTCGACCTCGGCCAGGTCGCTCGCGACCTCTTCCAGGAAGGGCTTCAAGGTCCGCTTGCTCGCGGCCAGGCGGGTGGTTCCCACGAGGGTGCCGAGGGTGAGCGCCAGGGCGAGGGTGACCACCCCCGCCTGGGTGGCGAGCACGCGGCGATTGCGGCTGACCACCGACGCGCGAGTGGGAGCGGCGAGGGCCCGCTCGCGGAAGACCCGGTGCTCGAACAGCCCGGCCAGGAAGAGGCGCTGGCGCCGGGGCGCGGCGAGCTCGCCGCTGAGGTAGATGCCGCGCAGCATCGAGGTCTCGGCGTAGGCGGTGGGCTTGAACAGGGGATCGAGGAAGGCCGTCATGGCTCCCCGCAGCTCGGCCAGGGCGGGCGGAAAGCGGAAGATGTCGTCCGCCAGCTCGGCCCGGGGGCCTTCCGCCAGCAGCTCGAGCTTGAGTCGCTCCAGGCGCTCGGCGAGGGTGTCGAAGGCGTCGTCCACCCAGGCCGGCCGCCAGGCGGCGTCGAGGGCGTGGGGGTTGGCCCAGCCGAAGGTCTCGCCGAGACGGGAAGGCGGCAGAGCCGAGCAGAAACCCGTGAAACCCGGCAGGGCCTCGCAGCCGGTCACCAACACCGAGGTCGGGCAACGCCAGCCCAGTTGGCGCACCAGCAGCCACAGCCGGTCCTCGATCAGGCCCGCCCGCCGCTCCAGCTCGAGCTGCCCCGCCACACCGGCGCGCGCCGCCTCGAGCAGCTCGCGGGCGGAGACCGTGATCACCAGGGCATCGAGGGGCCGGCGCGGCCGGTGGCGCTGGAGCAGGCGCAGGACCTTGCGGAAGCCCGCCTCGTCCGAGCTGCTGCCGTCCCGGCCGAGGACGAAGTCGCCGCCGAGGTCGATCACGGCGCCGTGGTCGAGGAACCACCAGACGCAGCCCGTCCCCCCCTCCCTCTCGGCGTCGGCCGGCGGGCCCAGGGGCAAGTTGATGCCCGAGTCGGCGAAGAGGTCGTGGGGGCGCGAGCCGGCGGCGCCCAGCATCAGGCACCAGGGCACCTCGTAGCGGGTGCCGAGTCCGGCGGCGCCGTAGCTCTTGAGGCGGGCCAGAGCGCCGCGGAAGGAGCGCGCGAGCTGGAAGCCCGAGGCGCCCGCGGCCCCCGCGGCCGCTGGCTCGGCCGGCGGTGGCGCGGCGCCCTCCTCGCCATCCTCGAAGGTGGCGGAGCTCGACGAGCGCATCAGGATGCGCACCACCACCACGGCCACGACCACGGCCAAGAGGCCGATGCCGATCAGCAAGAAAGGCCGCAGCTCGTAGAGGCCGCTCATCCCAGGATGCTCCACAGGATCGGCCGCAGGTCCTCGACCAGCCACTGCCAGAGCCAGGCACCCACGACCAGCCAGAGGGCGATCAGCCCGGCCGCCACCACTCCCCACGTCTTGAGGTAGGAGAGCTGGCGCATGCGCCCCTCGTCGAGGGTGGCAGCGTAGGCCTGGGGGATCAGCGGGCCGTCCTGGGTGGCGAGCCCCGGGTCGCGGCCGAAGAGCATGCGGAAGAGGCGCTGGCGGTAGAGGCCGAGCTCACGCTCGGCCTCCGGCCGGCCGCGATACTTGCCCTCGAAGCCGAGGCCCAGGGCGATCAGGTAGAGGGTGGCGAGATCGGTGTAGATGGGATCGCGCCAGGCCAGGAGCTTGTCCAGGCGCTGGAAGAAGACCTCGCCGGCACGATGGCTGCCGAACAGCCGCGCCTCGAGCAGGTGGGACTTCCAGGCCTCACGGCCCGGCCAGTCGAGGTTCAGGAAGAGCTCGTCGGCCAGGGCCGCCATGACGTAGTGGGCCTGGCGCTGCAGCTCGCCGCCGATATCCCCCCGGCCCATCGGGTTGGCCAGGGCCTGGCGCTCGAGCAGCGAGGCCAGGGCGTCCACCGCCTCGGTGCCGGCCGGGTCCAGGCTGCCCTCCCCGCGCGTCGTGGCCCGCGCCTTCCAGCGCAGCAGCTCGGCGTGGTACTCCTCGAACTGTGCCCCGAGCAGAGAGCTGGTCCGGTCGTTGGCCATCGCGTCGTCGACCCCGGGCCGGCCCGCCTCAGGCCTTGTTGCGGACGTAGAGGATGATCTCGACCGGCCGGTTGCGGCCCTCCGGATCGTCCAGGTTACGCACCTCGAGCAACTCCCCGGGCACCAGGTATTCGCTCTCGCTCGGCAGGGACCAGAGGGTCACGCCCCGCGAGGGCAGCAGGTCCCCCTCGCCGTCGATGCGCTGCCGCTCGGCGCCGGTGACCCGCTTGGCGCGCGCCACCGCCATCATCGGCCGCGCGGCCACCAGCGCCCCCTCCACCCAGGCCAGGGCCTCCACCTCGCCGACGCCGTCGCGCCCCCGCACGCCGAGCACCAGGCGCCGCCCGCTCCACTGGGGGTCGAGCGGCAGCAGGTAGGAGCCGTCCTTGTAGAGGAAGGGATAGCCGGTGTAGGACTCCAGGATGCCCTCGTCCAGGGCCTGGAAGACGAAGGCCCGGGCCTGGTCGAAGGTGGCCCACAGCCGGTGGTGGTCGTAGGGCTCGAGCAGGGGTGGCAGCAGGCTCTTGCCCACCGCCGCGACGCTGCCCACCAGCGAGCAGAGGGCGAGGTAGAGGGAGAAGGGGTGGGCCTGGCCGGAGTAGAGCAGGGCCTCGAAGGGCGGTAGCGAGGCCACCAGGCTGCTGGTGAGGTTCTTGGCCTCGAGCAGCTGGGGCACGCGCATGGCGAGGGAGGGGGAACGCACCTGGTCGGCGAGGAACACGGCCTTCTCGCGCAGGCGCTGGGCGACGCCCGCGCACAGCTCGCCCAGGGGGGAGCTCAGGGTGACGCGCAGGGTGGGCGGCACGAAGTCCGGCACCCGCTCGAAGGTCTCGTTGCGGTAGGCCACGCGGGCCAGGGGGAAGGTGACGTACTTGGGCGGCGGGTCCTCCCCCACCAGCAGGCGCAGGCGGGGCTTCAGGCGCGGCAGGTGCAGCTCCCCTTCGCCGGTGTTCAGGTCCCGCACCGGCTCATCCTCGATCGATTCGTAGCGGGCGCGGTCGCCATCGTGAGGGTTGGTGTCGCGAGGGTGCAGCGCGGTGACGGCCAGGTGGACCGTGGCCGGCTGCTGGCGCATGGCCTCGGCCTGGGGCGAGAGGTCGACCGCCAGGCCCGGTCCCTCCCCCGCCTGGGCCGAGACCACCAGGCCGTCCGGCATCACCGCCTCGAGCTCGAGCACTCGCAGCACCCCGTCCACCAGGTAGGTCGGGTCGACGCGCAGGTGGCGCACGCCCCAGTGGTAGGGCGAGCAGAGCGCGGCGTGGTAGGCGAGCAGGGAGTCCTGGCGCAGGACCATCTGCTGGAAGTGTTGGGGCGCGAGCAGCATGCCCTCGTGCCACTGGATGGCGAGGGGCACGTCGCTCGCCGCCAACACTCGCTGGGCTCGCCGCCCCTTGGCTTCCGACCGGCCGTTCTCCGACCGCGAGGGGTCGGGCCGGGCGGGCTCTGGCTGTTTCGGATCGTCCAAGCTCGCCTCCTTCATTCCGCGAGGGGCTCGACGGCGAACGAGCGCTCCTCGAGCCGCAGGCGCCAACCCTGCTTGGGGTCGACGCTCACCCGGTGGCTGCCGGGGGTGTAGTAGTCGGCAAAGATCAGCACCGCCCGGGCGCCGGCCCGGACCTCGAGGTCCTCTCCGCGCACGGCCTGCCCGGGCACCCACTCCCAGCCCCAGACGTCGAAGGCGTCGGGGAAGTCCCGGCGCCACTGCTCCCTCTCCTTGAACCAGGTCGCTGCCGGCAGGGCGAGCAGCCCGTCCAGGACTTTGCGGTCGTAGACCACCAGCAGCGACACCGCCACGGGGTTGCCGAGGTTGGCCCGAGGAGACACCACGACCTCGAACGGCAAGGTGCTGCCGAACATCCGCTGCGTGGCCGAAATCAAGCCGCAGCCCGTCGTGCTCAAGAGGACCAGCGCCATCGCCAAGGTCTTCAGTCGCAAGAAAGGCCCTCGTTCCGCCGACACGTGTGACCTCGGCTCCACAAGGGCGAGCCAGGTGTCCACGCTCTGGGTATCAACTCGTTAGCGGGGGGCCAAACAATAGCACGAACCAGATAGGCCCATGAGCGGCTCGTCTCAGCTGTGGGGATGGGGGAAGGCGGACGGGCGAACCCGGCTGGGGCTGGCCCACGAGGGGCGTTATCATCCGCGCATGGCTGAGCCCATGAAGCGGCCTGCAGGTTGGCTGGACGTCCTGGCGGCCCCCGAGGGCCTCAAGGCCGAGGTGCTCGACGGTGCACTGATGATGAGCCCGCGGCCCAAGCCACAGCATGGCCGGACCCAGGGTCTCCTCTTCACCCATTTGTGCGAGCCCTTCGACCTCGGTGTCGGCGGTCCCGGCGGGTGGTGGCTGGTGATCGAGCCGGACGTGCTCTTCGACCCTCACAACATCGTGAGCCCAGACCTCTGCGGCTGGCGGCGTGAGCGGATGCCGGAGCTACCGGACGAGAGCCCCGTCGGCCTCACGCCAGACTGGATCTGTGAGGTGATCTCGCCGTCGAGCAGCCGCCGAGATCGCCTGGCCAAGGCCGACCTCTACCTGCGTGGCGGCGTCCCCCACTACTGGATCCTCGACCCCGCCGATCGCCTGCTCGAGGCCTTCGCGGCCGACAAGGGGAAATGGTTACGTCTGGGGGCCTGGAGCGATGGTGACCTGGCCGCGATCCCGCCCTTCGAGGCGGTGACGTTGGAAGTCGGGAGCTTGTTCGTGCCGCTGCAGGGCGAGGCGGCAACTCTCAGCGGAAGCTGAGCACCGCGCCCACGGATCGGCGGCTGGTCTCAGCATGATGGGTAGCTACAGCTCAGCCAGGATCTCGCTCCGTTTCGACGAGCACTCCTCGTCCGAGATCACTCGATCAAGCAGCGAGGCCCACGAAACCCTCTCAAACTCGACCCGCCGGCGCGCCGATCGCCCGGCGGATGCGTTCGATCTGGCGCAGGTGGACGAGGTCGTGGCTGGCGTAGAGGCGCATCAGGTGGCCCAGGCTCTCCTCGCCCCGCTCGGCGTGGATCCCCACCCGCTTCAAGTCCTCCGGCGTGGCGCGGTGGAAGAGCCGGAGGTTGGCGCGGCGCAACCTCGCGAAGTCCTCCAGGGCGGTGGCGCTATCGGCCGCCTGGTAGCCGAGCCGCTCGGCCCAGAGATCCTGGTCGTAACCGGGGAGGGCCGGAGCGTCGTGAGCGAGGACCATCCGGAAGCGGAAGCTGCCCACCAGCTCGGAGTCCGCGAGGTGCTGCACTACCTGGAGCACGGACCACTTGCCCGGGGCCTCCGGGGTGCCCTGCTGCGCCGGAGTGAGGTCGGCGATGGCCCCGGCGAGCACGTCGGGAGTGGTCTCCAGGACCTCCAGCGGCTCGCGGGAGCCCAGCAGCGAGAGGAGAGAGGCCACGTAGGCCTGGGTTCCGGCGGGGACGTCGTTGGCAGGATTGGAGAAAGCGGACATCGAACCTCCTGGAGTGTTTGCGGCGTTGAGAGGTGAAAACCGTAGCATGGACGCCAACGAACCGGCAGCTCCGAGCCTCGTCCGCCATCGGCCCAGAGTCCCGATGGAAACCAACTCGATGTGGTAGCATCTGATGCATGCGCACCACACTGGACATTGCTGACGACGTTCTCCTGGCTGTCAAGGAACGGGCTCGGCGGGAGAAGCGCAGCGCCGGCGAGGTGCTCTCGGAGGTCGCTCGGGAGGCCCTGACCCACCGACTGGGCGCCTCCGTGGACGATGAGCCCGAGAGTTTCTTCGGCTTCCACCCTCTTCCTCGGCGCGGGGTTGTCGTTTCCAACGAGCTCATCGACAAGCTCCGCGAGGAAGAGCCCGAGTGATGCGCTCGCTTCTGGACATCAACGTCCTGCTGGCGCTTCACGATACCGCCCACCTAGACCATCAGCGTGCCCGAGAGTGGCTTTCTCGCGAGATCCGCCACGGCTGGGCCTCCTGCGCCGTGACGCAGAACGGCTTCGTCCGAGTGATCAGCCAATCCCGTTACCCGAGCCCGATCTCGCCCTCCGAGGCCATGGCGCGGTTGCGGTGGGCGACGAGCTCCGAGCACCATGAGTTCTGGCCGTGCAGCGTGAGCCTCCTCGACGAGCGGTATGTAGACCCTCGGCGCGTCCACGGTCCTCGCCAAGTGACAGACATCTATCTGCTCGCCCTCGCCGTCGAGCACGGCGGGAGATTCGTCACCTTCGACGGCTCCATTCCGCGCTCGGCAGCCCTGGGCGCAGGGCCCGAACATCTCGTCATTCTCTGAGGACTTCTTCATGCCCTGGTTGATCCTCGTTCTCGCCGGCATCTTCGAGGTCGGCTGGGCCATCGGGCTCAAGTACACGGAAGGCTTCACCCGGCTATGGCCCACCGTCGGCACGGTGGTTTCCATGGTCATCAGCCTCGGCCTGCTGAGCCTCGCCATGAAGAGCCTGCCGGTGGGCACGGCCTACGCCGTGTGGGTGGGCGTCGGTGCCGTGGGCACGGCGATCCTCGGCATCGTGCTGCTGGGCGAGTCGGCCACGGCGGGACGGCTGATCAGCCTCGCGCTGATCATCGCCGGCATCGTCGGCCTCAAGCTCGCGACCGCGAGCTGAGCGGTCACCTGGGGCCGCCTCCGGCCCTCGCTACGCCGGGTACTTGGCCGCCAGCTTCGAAACGGTGCTGATGCCGCGGAAGGTCGCCCGAGCTCCCAGCGCCTTTTCGAACGCCACGTTGGAGAAGGTCGAATCGCTCTGCCTCTCGCGGCAGAGCCAGTAGAGCTCCCGGCCCTGGAGGTAGAAGTCATCGATCTCGGTGTGGAATCCTCGCAGCTTCGCCTTCGCCTCGGCGGTCAGGGGCGCCTTGAGAAAGGCGACGTTGCAGGCCACCGCGACGCTCCTGGCCGCCGCCGGCACCGGCTTGCACGCCGCCACGGCGGCCACCTCCGCGGGGGTCCTGAGGAACGTCGCCACCTCGTAGCCGAGAGCCTCCAGCAGGTGGCCTTCGATCCGCGATTCCAAGGCGAACGGGTCCGCGGAATCGCTTTGGAAGATCACGTTGCCGCTGGCGATGAAGGTCTCGACGGCCGAGAAGCCGAGCGAAGCGAAAAGGGCTCGCAGCGCTTCCATGGTGACGTTGTGGCCACCGACGTTGATGGCGCGCAGAAAGGCAATGTAGCGGGTCATGGTCTCAGTCTCGCCGATCCGGCCGTCGCGTGCCGGTCGAAAGAAAGTGATTCATCCGCGACTCCCAGTCGCGCATGAACTGCTCATAGTGCTCCTCGGTGAAACTGGCCACGAAGTCGTCCCCCTCTGGGCCCAGGCTGGTGTGGGAGTAGGTCACGGTGGCGTCCGTGCCGGAGGCCGAGGGGGCCAGCTGGATACTCAACCGGCAGACAGTGACACCGGGCGTGATCTTGAACATCTCGACGAAGCCCGCCTCTCGCTCGAAACGGGAGATGTGCCAGATCGCCTCGCCGGATTGCGCTGCGGTGATGAACACACAATCCAGCTCGGCGATGCCGGAGCTGCTGAGCACCAGCCGCGGATCCCAGCCTTCGATCCACTCCGCCTCGCGCACTGGGCAGAGCAATGGGAAGACTCTCTCCGGCTCGGCAACGAGATGCTGGACGTAGGTTCGAGTGGCTCGGTGGGGCTTCTGGATTTCCACGGTGGCTCCTGTCAGGCGTTCAGAGGCGGACGGCCTCCGCCGGAGAGGGCCCTCGGGCGGCGCGCGGCGGCGCCCAGTCCGGCCAACAGCACCACCACGGCGATCACCCCGAACCAGTCGCCCAGTCGGGCGTAGAGGGTGGAGCCGGAGCCCAGGGGCACCTCCGCCACGGCCTGCGCACCGGCGCCCGGCGCGCTGGTCTCCTCGACCAGGACGCGGCCCAGGGGATCGCTGATCGTCGCCAGCCCCTCCTTGGCGGAACGCACCACGGCGAAGCCCCCTTCGACGCCGCGCATCACGGCCATACGCGCGTGGAGACGGCGGTCGCGGACGAAGTCCCAGGCGGGCACCAGGAGCAGCCTCGCTCCGCCACGAGAGTAGCGTCGCAGCCATGCCGGGAAGTCGAGGTCCTTGCAGATCGCCGTTCCCCAGGTGTGGCCGCCGACCGTGAACAGGGCCGGCGCGTCGCCCGGCCGGTAGGCCGCTTCCCAGCCGGGGACCAGGAAGACCTTGTCGTACTCGGCCACCCGCTCGCCGCCGGCGCCGAGCACCAGTGCGACGTTGCGTCTGGGCTCCCGCCCGACCAGGTTGAGGCCAGCCACCACGGTGACCCGGTTCGCCCGCGCCGTCTCGCTCAAGAGCTGGCGGGCCTCCTCCTCGTAGGCCGGGGTGAGGCCCACCAGCTTCTCCGGCAGCACCACGACCTGGGCTCCCCGCGCCGCCAGCTCGGCGATCCGGCCCGCGTAGATGCGAAGCACGGCCAGGGCCTCCTCGCGGTCCTCGGTGGCGAAAGCGGCCAACCTCTCGTCGGTGGCGGAAGCGGCCACCCACACGGCGTGCTGGGTGGGGGCGCGGGCGATGCGCAGCCAGCCCCAGCCGCAGGCCAGGAGCACCAGACCGACCGGCACCAGCAAGGCCGGCAAGGCCTGCCGCCGGTCCCCGCGCCAGAGCCAGGCCGCCGCCATCCCGGTGGGCACCAGGGAGAGCAGGAAGGTGATGCCCCACAGGCCGGTGAGCGAGGCGAGCTGGATCAGGGGCAGGAAGTCGGTCTGGGTGTAGGCGAGGCTGCCGAAGGTGCCGTTCGGCGAGACGGTCGAGATCAAGACCTCGTAGGAGGTCCAGGCGGCCGGGAACACCAGGACGCTCGCCCCGTGGCGCAGCCGCAGCCAGGCGAAGCGCTGCGCCAGCACCGCCAGGGCGAAGGCCAGGGCGGGAATCGCCAGCACGGCGACGACCGCCGGGATCGGAGCCAGGCCGGCGAGGTAGGAGGCCAGGTTGAGCCCGCCGACGAGATGGGCCAGGAAGGCGGCGCCGAAGGCGAGCTTGGCCGAGAGCCGGGGGGCCAGCACCAGGATCGGCACCGGGGCCAGCCACACCAGGAGCGGCCAGCCCTCGAGCCCGGTGCCGAGGAAGTACGTCGCTGCGGCCGTCAGAACGGCACTGAGGGCTTGCCAGGGCACAGTCCGCGGATTCTACCGGTAGCGCCGCCGATGTGGCTGGCACCTCGGTCCGAGCACCTGGGTCGAGGCCCGTGGGTCAGTGCGACGGCGGCGTGATCGTCGCCACCAGGGCCGGCTCGCCAGCACCCAGCTCGAGATCTGGCGCGCAGCAGAGGACCTCCCGGACGAGCAGCTCCTTGTTCCAGCCGCGGGAATCGAAGTTCAGCTGGACGAGGAACTTCCCTTTCGGACACCAGGTCGCTTCTCCGGTGGTCACCCGGTGGGTGCGCTGGAGGCCGATCGTCTCGTGGGCGCAGTCCTTCCAGCCCCAGCTGGCCGTGGTGCGCTGGAGCACCTCACGCACCTGTGCTTCGATCGCGCCCAGGGCGCTCCGGCGGGCTTCACCGAGCTGGCTGCCGGCGGTGTCACGCTCCTGCCGGACCAGGGTGAGCGCGGATTCGGCGTTGGCCGTCACCTGGTCCTCGGCCTCGCGCCAGCGCTTCTCGACGTCGCGGCTGGTATCGCGGGACTCGAGGTAGAGCCGGGCGATCTCGCCGGCCGCCTGCTCGCGCATGCGGGCCACGGCCACCTCCGCCTCCTTGTTCACGGTCACGGTGTCGAGCTTGAGCTGTTGGAGGCTGCGCTCGAGCTGGGGCAGCTTCTGCTGCTCGAGCTCGGTGAAGGTGCTGCCCAGGACCGCCGCCTGGGACTCGACCTTGACCATCGTCTCCTCGACGCCGCTCACCTTCGACTCGACCGAGGAGATCACCGTGTAGCCCCAGGCGCCGCCGATGCCGAAGACCAGGGCCAGCCCGAAGACCACCTTGATCCCCAGCTCGATCCGCTCGACCTTCGAGCCAACCTCGGCGTTGCGCTTCTGGGCGTCGGCTTCGAGCCGTCCTTCCAGGGCCTCGAGCCGGCGCTCGAGGTCGGCGATGTCTTCCGGGGAACGGGCTCCGTTGGTGGCCATGAGGACACCCTCCTTGAACCGTCCGGCCCGGCGCCGCAACCGCGTGCCGGCGGGACGGCCCTCGCTGTAGAGGCTCTTGGAGGTGGAGTGGGCGTTACAGAGCAGTGGGCCGGAAGCCGATGCCAGCAGCTCCACCTGGTAGCATTACGAATCATGTCGCGAGCGACTCTGCACCTCGATGACTCGATCCTGGAGCAGCTGGGTCGGCTAGCCTACAATCGCCTCGCCGGGCGCACCCGCGGCGAGGGACCAGCCCGAACCGTGTTCTCCTGGACTTCGCAGCCCATGGGGGCCCGCATCGACTTGGCCGACAACGAAGCGCTCTACTCGACCCTTGATCGGCCCGAGGCCGGCTCTTGAGCTCCGCTCTCGACCTCGTGCCGGACGCCCACCTCGCCACCATCCTCTTTCAGCACGGCATCCGCACCCTCTACACCACCGACGCCGACTTCCGCCTGTTCTCCTCCCTGCGGGTGCAGAACCCCCTCGGGTGAGGGGCTCGCCGACGTGGCTGGCACCTCATACTGCCGGCAGTAGTTCCCAACCTTGAATCGCAAGCGGGAGGGCGGTAGCCTTGGTCCGAGCCAGCTCATGTCCCATCCTCGATCCGCCTCTCCCACCGAGCTACTCGGCTACCTCAACGAGGTCGAGCAGCGGAACGCCCCGAAGCATCTTTTCCATCATGGGGACCTCAAGCTCCTGCAGGAGCCTCGGGTCGCAATCGTGGGAACCAGACAGGCGACACCCGAAGGGCTGAGAAGAACCGCCCGCCTGGCGCGCGAGCTCGTCGCGAATGGTGTCGTGGTCGTCAGCGGCCTCGCCAGCGGGATCGACACGGCCGCCCATCGGGCGGCGATCGAGGCAGGAGGCAGGACGATCGCGGTTCTCGGAAACCCTCTCTCGGTGAGCTTCCCACGCGAGAATCGAGACCTTCAGGAGACCATCTGTCGTGCTCACCTCTGCTTGTCACAGTTCCCGGAGGGACGCCCCACCCGCAAGACCGATTTCCCGCTGCGCAACCGGACCATGGCCCTGCTCTCCCATGCCACGGTGATCGTGGAGAGCCAGGAGCGTAGCGGGACCGTCTCGCAGGCATGGGAAGCCATCCGGCTCGGCCGACGAGTCTTCCTGCTTCGCTCCCTGGTCGAAGGGTCCGGGCTCGTGTGGCCGCGGTTGCTGCTTGACTACGGCGCCGAGATCCTCGACACCGTCGACCAGATCCTCGCCGAGCTGCCTCCAAGATGGGACGCCCAGTTTGTCGAGGTTGCTTTCTAGCGTTCGCTTCACGTCCTTCCTGGCCTACTCGCCACACGGGCCAGACGAGGATCCTGCTGCTCGCTCCTCGCGCAAGTTCGTCAGAGCGTTGAAGAATCAGGGCCTCTACTTGGGACAACCGGCCATCCAGCTCGCAGTGCGAAGGCTGGTCGAAGAGTCGCCGGGGCCGATCATGGACATCTTCGGGTCGAGGACTCTCCTGGTACCGGTCCCGGGTAGCTCGCCGGTCCCCGATGCCCAGCAGCTGGCGATACCACTGCGCGGCCGGCGGCAGGACTTCCTGTGGCCAGCGCGGATGCTCTGCACATCCCTGGCGGCGGAAGGACTCTCTCAGGGCTGGGACGAGTTGCTCCGGCGAGACCAGGTCGTACCACGCTCATCGCAGTCGCTCCCGGATCAGAGGGCGCGCCCCGCTCGGCACTTCGAGACGATTTCCTGCTCTCAAGCACGCCGCCGGTTCGGCATCGAGCGGCTGGTCCTCGTGGACGACATCATCACCCGGGGAGCAACACTGCTCGGAGCCGCCTCGCGACTGAACGAGGCTTTTCCAGACACCGAGATCGTGGGTTTCGCCCTGGTCCGGACCGTCAGCGACCCCGACGACTTTCGCCAGATTCTGGACCCGGTGCCAGGGACGGTCTCCTTGAGGCCAGCCGGAGACACTCTGCGCAGACCGTGACAGCCGCCTCCCCTACCCCCGCCGCAGAGTCACCATCGGGTCGATGCCGGCGGCGCGGCGGGCCGGGGCGTAGCTCGCGACCAGGGCCACGAGGACCACGGCGCCGGCGACCACGCTGAAGGTCAGCGGGTCGAGCGGGGTGACGCCGTAGAGCAGCGTCGCGAGCAAGCGGGTGAGCCCGGCCGCAGCGGCCAGGCCCACTGCCACGCCGATGCCGGCGAGGGCCAGGCCGTGACGGAGCACCAGCCGGCTGACGTCCTCTCGCCGGGCGCCGAGGGCCATGCGCACTCCGATCTCCCGGGTGCGCTGCGCCGCCGCATAGGAGGTGACGCCGTAAGTGCCCACCGCCCCCAGCAGCAGGGCGGTCAGGGCGGCGATCCCCAACATCACGACCGTGAAGGAGGTGCGCGCCATCGAGCGCTCCAGGATCTCCTCCAGGGTGCGGACGTTGGCCAGGGGCAGGTTGGCGTTGACCGACCAGACCGCCTTCCTCACGTCCTCCAGCAGACCCGGCGTGCCCACCCGCCGGCTGCGCAGGACGACGGCCAGGTCGCGCTGGACGAAGAGATCGGTGTCCCACCAGTCCTCCATCACCATGGGCCAGTAGACGACCGGGGTCGGCTTCTGGTCCAGGCCGTCGTCGCGCACGTCGGCCGCCACGCCGATGATCTCGCGCCAGGGCGCCTGGGGGCTGTTGCGGATCCGTTTGCCGAGCGCCTCCTCGGGCCGGCTCCAGGTCTCTCGCGCCAGACTCTCGGTGATCACCGCCACCTTGGCCTTCTGATGGACGTCGGCCCAGCTGATGGCGCGACCCACCAGCACCGGGTTCTGCATGGTCTCGAAGTAGCCGGGGGCGATCCACTTCATCCGCCGCATGGGCGGCAGGGTGTCGCTGGCCGTGGGCTTCTCCTCGACGAAGACCGGGTCGTTGCTATCCCAGCCGTCGAGCGTGATCGAGGAGGTCAGGCCGACCGACTCGACCCCGGGCACCGCCGCCACGCGCTCCTCGAGGGTCTCGAAGGCCCGCGCCACCTCCAACGGCTCCTTCACCTCGGCACCGGGGATCGACAGCCGGAAGGTCAGCACCTCCTGTGGGCGCTCGAAGCCGGGGTTCACCCGGGTGAGGGCCTGGAAGGTCCGGATCAGCAGGCCGGAGCCGACCAGCAGCACCAGGGCGACGGCGATCTGCGAGACCACCAGCAGGTTGCGGGCGCGCTGGCGGCTGCGGCCGGCGCTCGAGCCCCGACCTTCCTCCTTGAGCGAGCCGACCAGGTTGGCACCGCCGCGCCGCAGGGCCACCACGCCCCCGAACAGCAGCGAGGTGACGAACGAGAGGCCGAGGGTGAAGGCGAGCACGGTGCCGTCGATGCCGATCTCGTCGAGCCGCGGCAGGCCCCGCGGCGCGAGCGCCCGCAGCAGCCCGAGCCCGGCCCAGGCCAGGCCGAGCCCCAGCGTGCCGCCGCAGAGCCCCAGGGTCAAACTCTCGGTCAGCAGCTCGCGGGCCACCTGGCCGCGGCTGGCCCCGAGGGCGCTGCGCACCGCCAGCTCGTGCTGCCGGTGCTCGGCCCGCACCAGGAAGAGGTTGGCGACGTTGGCACAGGCGACCAGCAGCACCAGGCCGACGGTGGCGAGGATGACCCACAACACCTTGGCGACGTCGCCCACCACGTCCTGCTTCAAGGGCCGGACGTTGGGGCCGAGGCCGGCATTGTCGACCATGGCCCGGCTGAAGCCCTCCGGCATCGGGTAGCGGTCCATGGCGACGGGCAGCAGCCGGCCGATCTCGGCATCGGCATCGGCCAGCCTGGCTCCCGGCTTGAGCCGAGCGATGCCCTGGTAGCTGAAGTTGCCGAAGAAGAGCTTCGAGCGGTCGAAGCGGAAAGGCAGGTAGAGGCTGGGGTCGAAGTCGAGGAACTCGAGGTCGGGACGCATCACCCCGATCACCTCCCGCGGCCGGCCGTCGACCACCAGGGTCCGGCCGACGGCCGCGGGGTCGGCGCCGAAGCGCTGCTGCCAGTAGGCGTGGGAGAGGATCACCGTCTCGGCGCTGCCGGGCGAGTCGTCCTGCTTGGAGAAGAGCCGGCCGTGGAGCGGGGTGACGCGCAGCAGCGGCATGACGCCGTCGGTGACCTGGATGGCCCGCAGCTGCTCCGGCTGCTCGAGGCCGGTGACCGACACCTGGGTGTTGTCCCACATGCCGCTCTCGGCGAAGGCGCGGTTCTCTTCCCGGTAGGTGAAGTAGAGGGAGGGGGCCTGGTTCAGGCGATCGAAGCCCAGGCCGGGGGCCTTGTGCCAGACGCCCACCAGGCGATCGGGCTCGGCAAAGGGCAGGGGCTTGATCAGAACGCCGTGGACCACGCTCCACACGGCGGTGGCGGCGCCGATGCCGATCGCCAGGGTGAGCGTGGCGACGACCGTGAACAGGGGTGTGCGAGCCAGGCTGCGCAGGGTCTGGCGGAGCTGTCGGATGGGGGCGGCCATTACCCTACCTCCTCCTCGGAAGGACCTCAGTCCCCGAGCCCTACGGGGGCTCGGGGAGGAGGGTTTCAGTCCGCGAGGGAGGCGACTACGGGCACAGGCGCCACTCGGCGCGATAGGCACCGATCACCGGGAAACTGGGGTTGTCGCTCCAGCGACCGCCGATCTTGCCGATCGGGGAGGCGCCGGTCGGGGTGTAGAGATAAGCCCCCCAGGTGCCGGTGGCGAGGGTCGGGTTGGTGTAGACCCAGGTGCCAGAGAACAGGTAGTCCGGGTCGGGTGCCAGGCCGTCGCTCAAGGTGCCGCTCACCGTGCCGTTGGCGAACACCTGGCCGTGGAGTTTGTAGAGGGCCACGCCCGCCAGATCGTAGACGGTGCCGGCGATGGTGCCGGTCGAGGTGGCCGTGGGCAGGTTCCAATCGCCGGTCGAGAAGCCGGTGCGGCAGAAGAAGCAGCCCGAAGTGTCGTAGCCCGAGCAGTCCGCGGCGCAGGCGAGGGTGCCACCGTCGAAGCCGAGGCCGGTGCAGCTCTGGCCGCCCAGGGCGGTGCCGTCGCAGACCTCGAATGGATCGATCACGTTGTTGCCGCACTGCGAGATGGTGCCGGTCGAACCATCGAAAGCAACCACGTTCAGGGTGTCCTCGGTACCGGTGAAGCCTTCGTTGGCGAAGGTGTCGTCACCGAGGTCGACGTCGATGTCGTCGGCCGAGCCGAAGATGCCGTCCGGCCCCACGCCGACGATGTTGCCCAGGTTGCCCCCCTGATCCATGATGTTCGGCAAGGCGTTGAAGCGGGTGGTGTGGAAGTTGCCGAGGTAGTGGCCGGCCTCGTGGGCCGTGATGTTGCCCACGCCGACGCCCACCACGTCGAGGATGGTGACCCCCGGGGCTCGCGGGAAGGTGTTGAGGGAGTTGGGGTTGGGCGCCGCCGCGCTGAGCAGGTCGAGGAGCACCACGGCGGTCTCGGAGGCCTCGTAGTTGCCCGGATCGATCGACTCGGCGATGCCGATGGTCGAAATCCCGAGCTGGGCGATGGTGCCGCCGACGATCACGCGACTGACGTTGGGCTGGCCAAAGGGATCGGCGTGATCGCGACTGTTCAGGATCTCGACGTCGAACTCACCGTGGACGCCGGAAATCTGGAAATCGCCGTTGTTGCCGAGGGTGGCGACGTCGGCGTCCAGGCTCTCCGCTACCGCGGCGAGCACCGCGTCGATCACCGCATTCTCGTCGGCGGGGGTCAGCCCCCAACCGGCGAGGAAGGAAGTGAGGGGGGACAGCACGGCATTGGTGCTGCCCTGGCCGAACAGGGCCAGAGCGTTGATGGTGGCGCCGTCGAAGTCGATGAACACGGTCTGGTGAGTGCCCAGGACCGTGCTCTCGAGGCCGGGACGGAACAGGCGCAGCTCGAGGGTGTAGGCACCGCTGCCACCCGAGATCCGGAAGGCATAGGTGCCGGCGGTATCCACCACCCAGGCGAGGGCGCGACCGCCGCCGCCGGGCAGGGGCGAGGCGTTGGGGTAGATGAAAGCGGCGTCGGTCTGGCTGCCTACCTGCAGCACGCCCCCGGGGTTGAGCAGCTGGAGCAGGCTGCCGGCGCCGACCCGGTTGGCCCCCAGGACGTCGCCGGGCAGGAGGTCGAAGGTGAAGAAGTCGAGGTCTCCGGCGGTCAGCGAGCCGGTGACGTCGAAGGCGCTGTCCTCCCCCGGGTCGAACCCGAGGGCGAGGAAGTTGGCCGTGGCCTGGGTGTTGTTGGGCTCGACCTCGGCGAAGGGGGTCAGCTCGGTGAAGGGGATCGAGGGCGGCGCCACCCGCTGGCGGGTGGGCAGGACGCAGTAGCTGTCCAGCTCGGTCGCCGGGCCGGGCTCGACGTCCGGGTCCTTCCCGGGCGCGGCAGAAAGCTCTCCGGTCCAGCCGGGGAGCAACGTCAAGACGAGCACGAACGGGGCGAAGCGCTGGGTCATGGATCCTCCTTCTCGCTCACGGCGATGTCGAGA
>JBIOYC010000007.1:0-7724 GCA_044869955.1 Thermoanaerobaculia bacterium
CCTGACCCTGGCCCGGCTGCCCGCCGGCGAGCGGCGGGCGATGGGCGAGAGCGGCCGCCGCCGGGTGGCCGAGCTCTACGGCCTGCCGGCGACCCTGGTGCGGTGGGAGGCGATCTACCGCCGCCTCGTCGGTGCCGCGGGCGCGGCTTCCTGAGCGGCTTGAAACAGCGGCCCTCCTTTCGCCGTTAGGGAGGGAGAGCGCCGGCCGTCGCGCGCGCCGTCCCGCGGACCGACAGGAGGAACCCCGATGGCAGTGTCCAGCAAAGCGCTTCGACAGACCGTGCGCCGGCTCGCTCGCGCCCCGCTGTTCACCACCGTCGCGGCCCTCACCCTGGCGATCGGCATCGGGGCCAACACCGCCGTCTTCAGCGTCATCTACGGCGTGCTGCTCAAGCCGCTGCCGTTCCCCGAGCCCGAGCAGCTCGTGGGCGTGTGGCACACGGCACCCGGCATCGGCCTGGATACCCTCAACCAGGGGCCGTCTCTCTACTTCACCTATCGCGAGGGAAACCGTGCCTTCTCGGAAAGCGGGGTCTGGAACAACGACCGGGTGGCGGTGACCGGGCTCGACCAGCCGGAGCAGGTGCGGGTGCTGCGGGTCTCCGACGGCGTGCTGCCGCTGCTGGGCGTCACCCCGCAGCTCGGCCGCCTCTTCTCCCGCCAGGACGACTCGCACGGCAGCCCGGAAACGGTGATCCTCACCGACGGCTACTGGCGGAGCCGCCTGGGAGGCGATCCGGCGATCCTCGGCAAGAGCCTCACTATCGACGGCAGGCCTCACGAGGTGATCGGCGTGATGCGGCCGGACCTCGACTTCCTGGACTACGAAGCCAGCATGTTCCTTCCCTTCCAGTTCGACCGCTCCAAGATCTTCTTCGGCCAGTTCAGCTACCGGGGCATCGCGCGGCTCAAGCCGGGAGCCACCCTCGCGGAGGCCAACGCCGAGGTGGCCCGCCTGCTACCGATCGCCGTGGAGCAGTACCCCATGCCCCCGGGCTTCACCAAGGCGATGGTCGAAGACGCCAAGCTCGGCCCCAACGTGCGGCCGTTGATCATCGACGTGATCGGCAACGTCGACCAGGCGCTGTGGGTGATCTTCGGCACCGTGGGCCTGGTGCTGCTGGTGGCCTGCGCCAACGTCGCCAACCTCTTCCTGGTGCGCTCCGAGAGCCGCCAGCACGAGCTGGCGGTGAGGAGCGCCCTGGGCGCGAGCCGCGGCCAGGTGGCGCGCGAGCTGCTGGGCGAGAGCCTGGTGCTCGGCGTCCTGGGCGGTGTGGCGGGGCTCGGCCTCGCGTGGCTGGGCCTCCAGCTCCTGGTGGGGCTCGCACCGCAGGGCCTGCCGCGCCTCTCGGAGATCGCGATCGATCCCCTGGTGCTCGCCTTCACGGTGGTGGTCTCGCTGGCGACCGCGGTGCTCTTCGGGGCGGTGGCCGCCATCAAGCTCGGCTCCTCGACCTTGGCGCACTCGCTCAAGGACGAGGGCCGGGGTGCTTCCGCCGGCGCCGGGAAGCGCCGCGCCAGGAACCTGCTGGTGGTGGCGCAGATCGCTCTCGCCCTGGTGCTGCTGGTGAGCTCCGGCCTGCTGCTGCGCAGCTTCCAGGCCCTGAACCGGGTGCACCCGGGCTTCGAGCGCCCGGAGGAGGTGCTCAGCTTCCGGCTTTCGATCCCCAGCGCGGAGATCAAGGACCCGATGGCGGTGGTGGTGGCCTACGAATCCCTCGCTCAGCGCCTGCAGCAGATCCCCGGCGTGAGCTCGGTAGGCCTCTCCTCCTCGATCACCATGGACGGCTACGACAGCAACGACCCGGTATTCGTCGAGGAGCGCCCCTCGGCCGCCAACGAGATCCCGCCGCTGCGGCGCATGAAGTGGATCGCGCCGGGCTACTTCGAGACCATGGGCAACCCGCTGCTCGTGGGGCGGGGCATCACCTGGGCCGACCTCCATCAGCGCGCCCCCGTGTCGGTGGTGACCGAGAGCCTGGCCAAAGCCTACTGGCCCGATCCGAGCCAGGCCCTGGGCAAGCGCATCCGCGCCAACCCCGAAGGGCTGTGGCGCGAGATCGTGGGCGTGGTCGCCGATGTGCGCGACAACGGCCTCGACCAGGGCCCCACGCCGATCGTCTACTGGCCGATGGCGATGGACAAGTGGTGGGAGACCGACCTCTTCGTCGAGCGCTCGATGGGGGTCGTGCTGCGCAGCTCGCGGGTCGGCAGCCCCGGCCTGCTGACCGAGGTGCAGCAGGCGGTGTGGTCGGTGAGCTCCAACCTGCCGCTCGCCAACGTGCGCACGCTCGAGGAGATCCTCGAGCGCTCGATGGCCCGCACCTCCTTTACCGTCGTCATGCTGGCGATCGCGGCGCTGACCGCGCTGCTGCTGGGAGCGGTGGGCACCTACGGCGTCACTTCCTACGTCGCGGCCCAGCGCCGCCGGGAGATCGGCGTGCGCATGGCCTTGGGTGCCGCGCGCCAGGACGTGGCCCGGCTGGTGCTCCGGCACGGCCTGTCGCTGGCCGCGGTCGGGGTAGTGGTGGGCCTGGCGGCGGCCGCCGGCTTCACGCGGCTGCTGTCGCAGCTCCTGTTCGGAGTCAGCCCGCTCGACCCGACGACCTATGCCGCGGTGGCGGCCGGGGTGGTTATGGTGGCGATGGTGGCGAGCTACGCGCCGGCCCGCCGTGCCGCCGCCACGGACCCAGTGGAGACGCTGCGGGGCTGAGGCCGGCTCACTGGAGGCCGGCCTCCTGCCGGGCGATGCGATCGTCCAGCAGCTTCAAGGCGAACTTGAAGAGCACGCACGCCACGAGGAAGACCTGGGTGAGGATCTGCAGCACGTCGAGTGCCGGGTCGAACCAGGGGCGCTCGATGCGCACACGGGGCGACTGGAGGCTGAGCAGGAGCAGCGCCGCCGCCAGGCAGAGGAGCGATCCGGCAAGGCTCGCGAGAGTGCCCCGCCAGAGAAACCGCAGCGTCCTCCTCGAGGCCCGCTGCTCCTTGCGTTGGGCCAGCAGAGCCTCGAGGTCCGCGCCGCACGAGGAACAGACGCGGCTCGCAGCAGCAGGGCCGGCCCTGCGCCGCAGCAGTGGCCGGCGGACCTCCGCCGATTCGTAGACCAGCGCGCCGCACGTCGGGCACAGCAGAGGCGGCAGGGGCGGGGGGATCTGCCGGAACCAGCGCTTGCGCCAGGAGGGTCTGGTTGCCCGGAGGCTGTCGGGATCTTGGGTCTGCTCTACCGACACTGGCTCAGGCGAGATGGCGCAGGCGCTCGATCAGCTCGTCCGCGGGTAGGGTGTCGTCCCGGTCGGCCTCCGCGATGGACTCCGAGAGCTCCGCTTCGAGCTCCAGCGGTACCTCGAAGGTTTCGTCGGCCTCACGAGCGAGGATCGTGACCACCGACCCCTCAGGCAGGGGGTCTCCCTCGACGACGACCTTTCCATCGACGACGGTACCGGTTGCGAGTTGCATGATTTGTATTGTACACGCGACGCGGGTGGGGCAGGCCTCAAGGACGCCGAGCCCGCGCCTTTCCGTTTCGCGATGGCGAGTCAGGCGGCCGGCGCCGCTGCCTCTTCGATCGGCAGCCCCGAGACGCAAAGCGGGCAGGCTTCCGGCGGCCACGGCTCATAGTCCTGACGCGCCACAGCCTCGACCGGCACGCCGTCTGCCGCAAACAGACGGCTGCCGGTCGAGCCGAGCACCAGCAACGCTCCGGCCACCACCGGGACCGCGCCGTGCGCTCGAAGCTCCTCGAACGTGCCCCGCAGCGCCGAGCCGGCGCTCATGACGTCGTCGACGATGGCGAACCGCTTGCCGCGCGCGCGAGCCGCCAGTGCCGGCGGCAGGCGATAGCGAGCCTCGTACAAACCGCCGGGCCGGGACGGCATCACGCGTTCCGTGAAGGAGAACTCGACCGCGAGCGCCCCAGCCACGAGCTGAGCCAGGAACGCCCCGCCGAGTAGCGGACCGCACACGGCGTCGACCTCGTACCGGCGGAGAGCCTCCGTCAGCCGCGCGACGAAAGGCTCGACCCTGCGTGGCGCGGAAAAGAGGGCGTCGAGGTCCAGCCAGAGCCCGCTGTGATGCCCCGACTCCAGCCGGAAGTGGCCGGACCGTGCGGAGACCAGATCGAGGAATGCTGCGGCCGTGGCTACACTCATCGCGGCAGGTCGGAACTCTACGCTCCAATCAAAAACGCACCCGCCTGACTTCGATTGAGTGTTGCTGCGTCGCTCCCGGCGGGAGCTTGATCTGCTCGCCTTGGTCCGCCATTTTCAGAAATCGGGCATGGGCATCAGGCCTCGTCGCGAAGAGAGCGATCGTGAAGGTCTTTCCGATGTCGTCATGACCCTCTGATCCTTCGCGTCCCAGCGTAGCGCCTTCGAGGACCCAAGAGCCATCCTTGGCGATCTTCAGTGGTCGTCGCTGCGGCCACCAGACACCGGCACCGCGACAATCACTCGGCTGGATCGCGATCCAGTATTCAGTCCCCCGTCGACGACGCGGCGCCCGACCTGTGATGGTGAGATGCCGACCACCGCATTCCGAGGGATGTGGTGGGTTGAGAATCTGAGGCTGAACCTCGGTCTTGAGATGACGCCAGATCTCGATCCCGCCCGCAACGATACCAACTGTGAGGCCGAGAATGCCCAGGAATGTCAGCAAGCATGCACCTCACGCTCGGCATCGCGGACTGGGGACGAGCCCTCAACTCCACTGCCTGCATTCCGAGAGCGACACCTTACAATGCCGCGCCATGTCCTTTGAGCGCCCCACCGTCCGGGAAGCCCTGCTCGCCCGCGAAGGTGGGGGAGACCCGCAGCTCCGGGAGGCGATCGAGGACAACTTCTTCCGCCGGCTCCGCCTGCCGGGTGGGGTAACCAAGCGCACGCGGCGTGGCCGGCTGTCCGGGCTCGACGCGCTGGTCGCCGAGCACCTGCCGCGCGGCAGGCGGCTCGAGCTGATGGACGTGGCGGTCTCCTCGGGCGTGACCACGCTCGACTGGGCCGTGAGCCTGCGGCGCGGCGGCTTCGACTTCCGGCTGCTGGCCGGCGACGCCACGCCGGCGGCCTGGCTGCTGTCACTCGGCAGGCGCGTCGAGGTGCTGGTGGATGGCGCCGGCCGGCCGCTCCAGTACGACCTCTTCGGCCGCGCCGTGCCCAGCGCGGCGCCGGGGCCGCTGGCCCTGCTGCCGTGGATCGGGCGCCTGCTCACCCGGCTCGCCCTGGCCTGGGACGGAAACCTGCGGCGCTCGTTGGCCAAGGGCCGCGAGGTGCGGGGGAGGAGGCCGCTGCGCGGCCAGCGCGTGGCGCTGGTGGTGCCGGAGCTGCTGGCCGACCCGGCGATCGAGCTAGTGGAGGACGACCTCCTCGCCCCGACCGCGGACCCGTTCGCCGGCCGCTTCCAGGCGGTGCGGGCCGCCAACCTGCTCAATCGCGGATACTTCGACGACGAGGCCCTGCGCCGCATGCTGTCGCGGCTCGCGGCGCGCCTGAAGCCGGGAGGCCTCCTCGCCGTCTGCCGCACGGAGGAGGACGGCACCAACCACGCGACGGTGTTCCGGAGGGCCGACGACGTCCGGCTGAATGTCGTCGCGCGGTTGGGGCACGGCTCGGAAGTGGAGAAGCTGGCGACCGAGCTGCCAAGGCTAGGGGCTCCGCGGTGAGGTACCGCAGCCGCGGGGCGGCAGAATAAAGGAGGCTATTCGCCTGGCGGCTTTGCAGCCGCTGGCATGGCGTCCAAGGCTCGGTCCAGTGTCAGGCCCTCGAAAAGCGCTTCTCGTTCCGTCGTGTAGTCGCCGTAGCCAGTCGTGAACTGGCTCAGAAAGCGGACGGTCGCCACGACCCCGAGCTCCTTGCTGAGCAGACCGATGGCCTCTTCCGTGATCTCGTTCAGCGGCCGTACTTCTACATTCATCGGGCGACCTCCGTGACCAGCTCCAATGGCGAAACCACCTTCATCGGTCCCACTCCCACGGCTCGCGCGCGCTTGAGGAGGCGATCGTCGCAAGTGCAGAAGTAGGCTGCCTGACCAGCTTCGGCGGAGGCCAGGTGCAGAGCGTCTAAGGGCTTGAGCCCTCGAGCCAGCAGAGCGCGTGCTCGGTCTTCGAGCTTGCCGTCTCGAGGGACGAAAAGCGGTGCGATGGCCAACACTTCGAACGCATACCTTCTCCGGATCGCTTGAGGATTCTGCGCCGCCTCGAAGACCAACGCATCCGAGGAAATCAACTCCAGATGCTCCGACTCGCAGAGACCGAGAACGCCCAGGATGGCCTCTGCCTCCACCGCGATCCGCACCTGCGACCTGGTATCGAGCGGACGCTGGATGCTGCACATGTCGAGGTAGACCCTCACTCGCGAGAGTCTAGCCGGCAACCTTCTGGGGGGCAACGAGGATGCCCGGTCGGAGACAAGAGGGCCACCTGCTCGAGGTCCCTGACTCGGCCCGCGCAGGTCCCTTCGAGGCCCCGGAGGTCGCCAACTTGCTGAATCGGGGCCACTTCGACGACGAGCGCTCCACCAAATGTTGGCGGTTCTGACAGCGCGGTTGGCGGTTCTGACAGCGCGCCTCAGGCCGCTAGGCTTCCTCGCCGTCTGCCCACCGAGGAGGCCTACCTACAAATCCAGCTTCCCAGACACCCACTGCTCGACGCCTTGATCTCTCATCTCTTCCCAGGAGTCGAAGCGGGTTGTCTCGACTACAAACCTGTTCCACTCATCGTCAGCCAGCTGCTCGAGTTCAGCCTCCCCTGGGAGCCCTTTTGCACCGAGCATCTCCTCGATCGTAGCGAAACTCGTATTCACCGCCATGAACTTGGGTGGAAACAGCTCCGGGAAGGGGACGCAGTGCTCCCCGTCAAGCTCATCGAGGTTCTGAGCGAGCCTCGTCAAGTCTCGCTCTAGCTTGTCCATCCCTTCGATTCTGATCATCGGTTGACCTCAGCCGAGATTGTTGACCTCGGAATCGTCTGGGTTCGATGCCGGGGTCTTGAGTCCTCCAACGACTCGGACGTGAAAGTTGGGGTAGGTACCAGCCTTGATCTGTCGCACGAAGTCGGTGCGTGTCATCACCGTGCGGGTCAGATTGTCTCGAAAGGTCTGGTTGCGGCCGGTTTCACTCTCGCTGATCACGGAGATGCGTTTTCCCATTTGCAGTCCTCCTGTGTTGGCCGCTACTGTACCACAACCCCTAGAGTTCTCCTTAAGCACCTCCACAACATGCGGTAGTCGTCCCGCTGAAAAGTGTCGCGAGCGGGCGGTCCCCGAGGCATCAGGGTTGTCCCTCCTGTTCACAATCGGCGCCGCGCCTTGAAGCTTGCCGCTGCAATCAAGAAATCAGGCCTTGGAGTACGCCGGACGAGCGCAGCGGGGAGAGCGCTCTGGATGGCCTTGGGGGCGCTGTGGGCGCGAGGGTGACCCTCCTGGGCGGAGCGCAGGCCGCCCGCTAGGGAGCTCGAGCACCGCACCAGGAGAGCACCCGAGCACATGCCCGCAGCGAGGGCGGGGCAGGCCGCCAAGCACGGTGCGGGGGGGCACGTGCGCGAGTTGGTATAGTTCGCGCCACTTCCAGCCCGCGCCCGCCCTGAGACCCCTCCTCGATGAACCAACGCCCGTTCGACGACCGCAACCCCATCCCGCTCGCGCGGCCCTGGATCGACGACGCCGAGGTCCAGGCGGCGGCCGAGGTGGTGCGTTCCGGGTGGCTGTGCCAGGGCGCCAGGACCGAACAGTTCG
>JBIOYC010000008.1:0-6400 GCA_044869955.1 Thermoanaerobaculia bacterium
CCTGACCCTGGCCCGGCTGCCCGCCGGCGAGCGGCGGGCGATGGGCGAGAGCGGCCGCCGCCGGGTGGCCGAGCTCTACGGCCTGCCGGCGACCCTGGTGCGGTGGGAGGCGATCTACCGCCGCCTCTTGGGCCCGCGAGCCTTCCTCCCCGCGCCGGGGCCTTGAAACTCTCAGCTTCGATTCGCCGTTAGGCATCAGCGAGGCCGCCTCGGCGGCTCCTCAGCCATTCGCAGACCGGAGGGTTCCCGATGCCGATGCCCGCTAAGCAGCTCCGACAGACCGTGCGGCGCCTGGCCCGCGCGCCGCTGTTCACCGTCGTCGCCGCCCTCACCCTGGCGATCGGCATCGGCGCCAACACCGCAGTATTCAGCGTGATATACGGCGTGCTGCTCAAGCCGCTGCCCTATCCCGAGCCCGAGCGGCTGGTCGGCGTGTGGCACACCGCCAAGGGCCTCGGCCTGGACAGCCTCAACCAGGGTCCCTCCCTCTACTTCCTGTACCGCGAGGAGAACCGCGCCTTCGAAGAGAGCGGCATGTGGAACGCCGACCGGGTGGCGGTGACCGGGATCGAGCAGCCCGAGCAGGTGCGGGTGGTCCGGGTCACGGACGGCGTGCTGCCGCTGCTGCACGTCACCCCCGAGCGCGGCCGCCTGTTCTCGCGCGAGGACGGCGCCCACGGCAGCCCCGCGACGGTGATCCTCGCCCATGGCTACTGGCAGACTCGCTTCGGTGGCGATCCGCAGATCGTCGGCAAGAGCCTGACGATCGACGGCGAGCCGCGCGAGGTGATCGGCGTGATGCGGCCGGGCTTCAAGTTCCTGGACCGCGAGGCCAGCCTCTTCCTGCCCTATCAATTCAACCCCGCCGAGATCTCCTTCGGCCAGTTCAGCTATCGGGGCATCGCCCGTCTGAAGCCGGAAGCGACGATGGCGTCGGCCAATGCCGAGGTGGCGCGCCTGCTGCCGGTCGCAGTCGAGCGCTTCCCGATGCCCCCCGGCTTCACCAAGGCCATGGTCGACGACGCCAAGCTGGGGCCCAACGTGCGGCCCTTGATGGTGGACGTGATCGGCAACGTCGGGCAAACGCTGTGGGTGATCTTCGCCACCGTGGGCCTGGTGCTGCTGGTGGCCTGCGCCAACGTCGCCAACCTCTTCCTGGTGCGCTCCGAGAGCCGCCAGCACGAGCTGGCGGTGAGGAGCGCCCTGGGTGCTTCCCGCGGCCAGGTGGCGCGCGAGCTCCTGAGCGAGAGCCTGGTGCTCGGCGTCCTGGGCGGCATCGCCGGGCTCGGCCTCGCCTGGCTGGGCCTCCAGCTCCTGGTGGGGCTCGCGCCGCAGGGGCTGCCGCGCCTCGCGGAGATCGCGATCGACCCCCTGGTGCTCGCCTTCACGCTGGTGATCTCGCTGGTGACCGCGGTGCTCTTCGGGGCGGTGGCCGCCATCAAGCTCGGCTCCTCGACCCTGGCGCACTCGCTCAAGGACGAAGGCCGCGGTGCCTCCGCCGGCGCCGGCCGCCTCCGCGCCCGGAACGCCCTGGTAGTGTCGCAGATCGCCCTCGCTCTGGTGCTGCTGGTGGGCTCCGGCCTGCTGCTCAGGAGCTTCCAGGCCTTGAACCGCGTGCACCCCGGCTTCGAGCGGCCGAAGGAAGTGCTGACCTTCCGGCTCTCGATCCCGAGCGCCGAGGTCGAGGACTCGATGGCGGTGGTCGCCGCCTACCAGACGATCGGCGAGCGCATTCAGGCGATCCCCGGGGTGAGCTCCGTGGGCTTCTCGTCCTCCATCACCATGGACGGCTACGACAGCAACGACCCGATCTTCGTCGAGGACCACCCGGTCGCAGCCGACGTGATCCCGCCGCTGCGCCGCATGAAGTGGATCACGCCCGGCTATTTCGAGACCATGGGCAACCCGCTCCTTGCCGGGCGGGCGATCACCTGGGCCGACCTCTACGACCGGGCGCCGGTGGCGGTGGTGACCGAGAGCCTGGCCCGGGTCTACTGGCCGGAGATCGGGCAGGCGCTCGGCAAGCGCATCCGCGCCAACCCCGGCGGGCTGTGGCGGGAGATCGTGGGCGTGGTCGCCGACGTGCGCGATAACGGCCTGGACCAGGACCCGACGCCGATCGTCTACTGGCCGATGGCGATGGACCAGTGGTGGGAGATGGACCGCTTCGTGGAGCGCTCGTTGGGGGTCGCGGTCCGCAGCTCGCGGGCGACGAGCCCGAGCCTGCTCGCCGAGGCGCAGCAGGCGGTCTGGTCGGTGAGCTCCAACCTGCCGCTCGCCAACGTGCGCACGCTGGAGGAGATCCTGGAGACCTCGATGGCCCGCACCTCGTTCACCGTCGTGATGCTGGCGATCGCCGCGCTCACCGCGCTGCTGCTGGGGGCGGTGGGCACCTACGGCGTCACTTCCTACGTCGCGGCCCAGCGCCGCCGGGAGATCGGCGTGCGCATGGCCTTGGGCGCCGCGCGCCAGGACGTGGCCCGGCTGGTGCTCCGGCACGGCCTGTCGCTGGCCGCGGCCGGGGTGGTGGTGGGCCTCGCCGCCGCCGCCGGCTTCACGCGCCTGCTCGCGCGGCTGCTCTTCGGGGTGAGCCCGCTCGACCCCATGACCTACCTCGCGGTGGCCGCCGGCGTAGTGATGGTGGCGACCGCCGCGAGCTACGCGCCGGCCCGCCGTGCCGCCGCCACGGACCCGGTGGAGACGCTGCGGGGATGAGGCCGGCTCACTGGAGGCCGGCCTCCTGCCGGGCGATGCGATCGTCCAGCAGCTTGAGGGCGAACTTGAAGAGCAGGCACGCCACGAGGAGGAACTGAGTGAGGATCTGCAGCGCCTCGAGCGCCGCGTCGAACCAGGGCCGCTCGATGCGGACCCGCGGCGACTGCAGCGTGAGGAGGATCAGCGTCGCCGCCAGGCAGAAAAGGACGC
Source organism: Thermoanaerobaculia bacterium (assembly GCA_044869955.1). Taxonomy (GTDB): domain Bacteria; phylum Acidobacteriota; class Thermoanaerobaculia; order Multivoradales; family SZUA-115; genus CALMKX01. The sequence goes on from JBIOYC010000008.1 coordinate 2,926, forward strand.
CGGCGAGGGTCGCCAGAGTGCCGCTCCAGAGAAACCGCAACGTCCTCCTCAAGGACCGCTGCTGCTTGCGTTGGGCCAGCAGAGCCTCGAGGTCCGCTCCGCAGGAGGAGCAGACGCGGCTCGCAGCAGCACGGCCGGCCCTTCGCCGCAGCGGTGGCCAGCGGACCTCCGCCGATTCGTAGACCAGCGCGCCGCACTTCGGGCACAGCAGAGGCGGCAGGGGCGGGGGGATCTGCCGGAACCAGCGCTTGCGCCAGGAAGGCCTGGCAGCCCGGCCGTCGGGCGCTTGGATCGAGCTCATCACCAGCGCTCAAAGGCCCGGACCGCTGCCACGGCTCATATGCCAGAACGCGAGGACAACGATCTTCCCTGGTCTGACGCGGTAGTAGAGGTGGTATCTGACGCGAGACAAGACGAGGCGGCGTAGGTCGGGATAGCGAGGTGTGCTCGACCTGGCGCCGATGCCCGGCTGCCGCGCCAGGAGTAACTTGGCCTCCTGAAAGTCGACGCGAATGGCATCCGGCGCGGCAGGTCGGTTCTCAGCCCACCAAGCCGCAGCGCGCTCGATCTGCGCGGCGGCTCGAGGCGTGACCTCGACTTCGAGCACTTTACTCAAGCGATACGGCGCAGGCGCTCGATCAGCTCGTCGGCGGGGATGGTCTCGCCTCGATCGGCTTCCGCAATGGCCTCCGAGAGCTCCGTCTCGAGCTCCAATGGCACTTCGAAGGTCTCGTCCGCTTCACGGGCGAGAATGGTGACCACTGCCCCCTCGGGCAGGGGTTCTCCCTCCACGACGACCTTTCCGTCCACGACGGTACCGGTAGCAAGTTGCATGATCTGTAGTGTACACCGCGGCGCGGGTGGGGTAGGCCTCAAGGACGCCGAGCCCGCGCCTTTCCGTTTCGTGATGGCGAGTCAGGTGGCCGGCGCCGCTACCTCTTCGATCGGCAGCCCCGAGACGCAGAGCGGGCAGGCTTCCGGGGGCCACAGCTCATAGTCCTGGCGTGCGACGGCTTCGACCGGCACGCCGTCCGCCGCACACAGGCGGCTGCCGGTCGTTCCGAGCACCAGGAGCGCTCCGGCCACGACCGGGAGCGCGCCGTGCGCTCGAAGCTCCTCGAACGTGCCCCGCACCGCCGAGCCGGCGCTCATCACGTCGTCGACGACGGCGAAACGCTTACCGCGAGCGCGTGCGGCCAGGGCTGGCGGCAGGCGATAGCGAGCCTCGTACAGCCCGCCGGGCTGGGCTGGCATCACGCGCTCCGTGAACCAGAACTCGACCGCCAGCGCCCTCGCCACGAGCTGAGCCAGGAAGGCTCCGCCGAGGAGCGGGCCGCAGACGGCGTCGACCTCGTACCGGCGCAGAGCCTCCGTCAGCCGCGCGACGAAAGGCTCGACCCGGCGCGGTGCGGCGAAGAGAGCGTCGAGGTCCAGCCAGAGCCCGCTGTGATGCCCTGACTCCAACCGGAAGTGGCCGGACCGGCCGGAGACCAGGTCCAGGAAGCCTGCGGCGGTGGGCTCCGCTGTAGTTGCGCTCACCGGGCGGACTCTACGCTCCCCGGCCGCCAGAGGCCCCATCCGATGCCGAGGTCAGTCCTTGCTCGCCAGCCGGTCGACCCTCTCCTTCAGCCCGTCGAGCCCGCCGGCACACTCCCGGACGCCCTCCAGAAGCCTGTCGAGCGTGCTCGAGAGAGCCGAAACCTTAGAGGAAATGCTCCAGACCGAGAAGGGCAGGAAGATCCAGGAGATCACCCAGATCAGGAGGAAGATCAGCACCCCGATCACCACGATCTCCGGTACGTGCAGCTTGTCGGCCCACTCGGCGATTGCCTGCTCCATCTCCTGTCCTCCGCGAGCAACTGGGTCATGGCCCCAGAGTCGTGACGCTCGACACCGGGCTCTCAAGGAAGCAACGCGACAAAAGCGGGTCGGCTGGAGCGGGCTAACCAGGCCCTCGGAGACCGTGCGACAATGCGCCGACTCCCGAGCCGCAAACGCTCGGGCCCCTCGCCGGCCAGGCTCGCCTCGCTCACGACCTGTCGATCACGTTCCGCCATGTCGATCGAACGCCCCACCGTCCGCGAAGCCCTGCTCGCCCGCGAAGGTGGGGGGGACCTGCAACGCCGGGAGGCGATCGAGGACAGCTTCTTCCGCCGGCTCCGCCTGCCGGGCGGAGTGACCAAGCGCACCCGCCGTGGCCGGCTTGCCGACCTCGACGCGTTGGTCGCCGAGCACCTGCCGCGCGGCGGACGGCTGGAGGTGATGGACGTGGCGGTTTCCTCGGGCGTGACCACGCTCGACTGGGCCGCGAGCCTGCGGCGCGCCGGGTTCGACTTCCGGCTCGTGGCAGGTGACGCCACGCCGGGCTCCTGGCTGCTCTCGCTCGGCAAGCGCATCGAGGTGCTGGTGGACGGCGCCGGTCGGCCCCTCCAGTACGACCTCTTCGGCCGCGCGGTGCCGAGCGCGGCGCCGGGGCCGCTGGCCCTGCTGCCCTGGCTCGGTCGCACGCTCACCCGGCTCGCGCTTGCCTGGGACGGCAACCTCCGGCGCTCGCTCGCTGCCGGGCGCGAGGTGCGTGGCCGGAGGCCGATCCGCAGCCAGCGTGTCGCGCTGGTGGTGCCGGAGCTGCTGGCCGACCCGGCGATCGAGCTGGTGGAGGACGACCTCCTCGTCCTGTCCGCCGACCCCTACGCCGGCCGCTTCGACGCGGTGCGCGCCGCGAACCTGCTCAACCGGGGATACTTCGACGAGGAAGCGCTCCGCCGCATGGTGGCGCGGCTGACGGCGCGTCTGAAGCCGCAGGGCCTACTCGCCGTCTGCCGCACCGAGGAAGACGGGACCAACCACGCGACGGTCTTCAGGCAAGGCGAGGCCGGCTTGACGCCGCTCGCGCGGCTGGGGCATGGCTCGGAGGTAGAGGAGCTGGCGGTGTTGCTCGAGGGTCGCCCCTCACCCCAGCCCTCTCCCCGCTGACGCGGGGCGAGGAGACCCATGGGGAGGTACTCTGCACTCTGGCGATCGTCGGGGGCTGTCGTCGTGCTTCGATCACTGTTCTCCGGGTGAGGCTGCGGGGGAGCGCGAGAGGCGTGTCCGGGGGGCTCCCGGCCGGGGAGCTTGCAGCGTGCGCCCTGCAACACGCCCAATGGAGCAGGCCGGCTGGGCGCGAGCGGAACGCAGGCGAGGGCGATCCCGCTGATCCGAGAACCAGCCCGAGCCGGTCCCCGGCCGGGAGCCCCCGGGCACGCCGGTAGCGCGAGGCGGGAGCCCCTCCGGCGACAAGTGCACCGTTTGGTATAGATTCCGCCGGCTAATCCCCCTCGCCGCCGGAGACCCCCCCGCATGCAGCAGCGCCCGTTCGACGACCGCAACCCCATCCCGCTCGCGCGGCCCTGGATCGACGACGCCGAGGTCCAGGCGGCGGCCGAGGTGGTGCGTTCCGGGTGGCTGTGCCAGGGCGCCAGGACCGAACAGTTCG
>JBIOYC010000009.1:0-6405 GCA_044869955.1 Thermoanaerobaculia bacterium
GGGGCGGACTCGGTGGTCTGGCTGCGCAACGACGGCGGCCTCGGCACCTGGCCCCTGGGCGACACGATCAGCAGCGCGGCGGACGAGGTCGCCTCGGTGGCGGTGGCGGACCTGACCGGCGACGGCGACCTCGACGTGGTCGCCGCCGTTCCCGGCACGGGCGAGATCCTGCGCTGGCGCAGGGGCGACTGCACGGGCACCGTGTGGACGGTGGCGACCGTGGCCAGCGGGCTGGGCGGGCCGGCGGCCGTGGCCCTCGGCGACGTCAATGACGACGGCCGGGTCGACGCCGCGGCGGCCCTGACGGACGACGACGAGGTGGCCTGGTTCCGCAACGACGGCGGCACCTGGACCCAGATCACGATCGACGCCGCCTTCGACGGACCGGTGGCGGTCGCGGTCGGGGACGTCAACGGCGACGGCCGCCTCGACGTGGCCGCTGCCGGCGGCGGTGGTGGCGAGGTCGCCTGGTGGGGGCGCGTCGGGGGACCCTGGGTGAAGACCTCCATCGGCCTCGTGCCGGCGGCGGTCGAGGCGAGCTTGGCCGACCTCGATCGCGACGGCGACCTGGACCTGCTCTCCGCCAGCGGCTCGCCGACCGAGCCCGTGCGGTGGTGGGACAACGGCGCGGGGGACGGCAGCGCCTGGAGCTCGCAGTCCCTCGACGCCTCGCCGGGAACCCCGCGAGGGTTGGCCGCCTTCGACCACGGCGGGGACGGCGACCTGGACGTGGTCTCGGCCGCCGCCGTCGGCGAGCTGCGGCTCTACGAGAACGCCTCGACCGCGCGCAGCGCCTTCCTCGGTGCGCCGGGCTCTTACGCCTACCTGACGACCTTCCGCGAGACCCCCGACTGGGAGGCGGGGGACCTCGACGGCGACGGCCTCTTGGACCTGGTGGTGATCGATCGCGATCTCGGCACTCCCGACGGCATCGTCCACTGGATCAAGAACACCGGGGCCAGCCAGGACGGCGTCCTGGGCCTCGGCGGGACCCAGCTGATCGAGCTCATCACCACCCATTCCTTCGAGGACCTCGCGGTGGGCGACCTCGACGGCGACGGCGACCAGGACGTGGTGATCGGCGAGACCAACAGCGTGGCCTTGAGCGTCACCCTCTGCCGCAACGGGGGCACGGGCCCGCCCTGGAGCTGCGGCCCCGAGGTCACCGGCCTGTGGAACGTCGACGGCCTGGGGATCGGCGACCTCGACGGCGACGGCGACCTCGACGTCTCGGCGGCGGTGCAGGTGGGTCCCCTCTCGACCGAGGACGCCGTGTGGTGGGAGCTCGACGGCGGCGCCACCAGCTGGACCCTCCACACCGTCGAGGCAGGGGTCAACGGCCTCTCGTTCCTACTGCCCTTCGACCTCGACGGCGACGGCGACCTCGATCTCGAGGGCGACGGCAACGACTGGTGGCGCAACGACGGCGGCACGCCGGTCGCCTGGGCGGCGCAGATCATGCCCGGCTCGGCCGTTTTGACCAACGACTTCGGTGACCTCGACGGCGACGGTGACCTCGACATGGCGGCCTCGGTGGCCACCCCGAGCGGCCCTGCCCTGGCCTGGTTCGAGAACGACGTCCAGGGCTCCGGGAACTGGACCGAGCACGCGGTGGCAGTCCCGACCGTGACCTCCCACTTCGAGGACGTATCGCTCGCGGACCTCGACGTGGATGGCGACCTCGACGTGGTGGCAGGCGTGGTGGAGGGTGGCGAGGAGGATCTCGTCTGGTTCGAGAACGAGGTAGCGGTAGGGCTGTTGCCCTGGGCGGAGCACGCCATCCCCCGGCCCTTCTTCTTGCCGGTGCAGGGCTTCCGCCTCCTCACCGCCGATTTCGACCGCGACGGCGACCCGGACGTGGTGGCCGGCCGGGACCAATTCGATTTCGCCAGCTGGCTCAACGGCGGCGGCCAGTTCGCCTTGGCCACCACCGCGGTGGCTCCGGCGACGCTGGCTCCGGGGGGCGTGGCCCCGGTGCTGGCCGTGGACGCCCTCCACCGCGGCCGGGCCGGCGAGGCGGCGATGGAGCTCACGGCGCTCGCCCTGCTCTTCGAGCGCTCGGAGGGAGTGCCTCTGAGCGAGACCGAGCTGGCGAGCCTGGTGGCGGCCGTGCGCCTCCACCACGACGACGGCTCCGGGGCCTTCGAACCGGGAGTGGACGCCGAAGTGGGGGCCCTCACCTCCTTCGCGTCCACCGACGGGGTGGTGGTGCTGCCCCTGGCGGACGGATTGCCCGCTCTCCAGCACCTACCGGCGGTGACGCCGGAGACCTACTTCGTGACCGTAGAGCTGACGTCCGGAGCCCTGGCCAGCGGAATTGCTAGCCTGCGCGTCACCCACCAGCCGGCCGCAGGCAGCGCCGCCGAGCACGCGGACTCCGACACCCCGCTCAGCCGCGAGGCCGCCCTGCCAGTCACCGCCACCTTCGACGTGGTGAGCGGCGCCCTCTTCGCCGACGGCTTCGAGTCCGGCGACACCTCGGCCTGGGCCCTGGTGTTTCCGTGAGGCCGTGCGGCGGGCCCTAGCGAGCGGGGACGATCAGCACCGACGGGTCCGGGCCGGAGCGGTTGACGCGGGAGAGGTCGGCGCTCTTCTCGACGCCGGGGACCGCGGCGTCCCCCTGCCACTGCCACAGGTGCCAGCTGGACCATCCCGCCGGCACCCGGGGCTCCTCGACACCGTACTCCGCCACCCACAGGGGGTACTCGCCGAAGTCGGCGGTGAGGTGGGCGTCCCAGAAGCTCGCCGTGGTGTAGATGATCGGCTTGACGCCGAAGTGCTGCTCGACCAGCTGCAACCAGGTCCTGACCCGATCGGCCAGCCCCGGCTGGGTGTCGTGACCGATCACCTCGACGTCGACGACCGGGGCAAGGTCCCCCGGCTCGAGGCTGACCGTCTGGATGAAGAAGCGGGCCTGCTCGGTCGGGTCGTCCTCGGTGACGTAGAAGTGGTAGGCACCGCGGACCAGCCCGGCCGTCTTGAGCTGCCGCCAGTGCTCGTCGAAGGCCGGGTCCTCGAGGTCGTCACCTTCGGTCGCCTTGACGAAGGCGAAGCTCTGGCCCGCCGCGACGAGCGTGGACCAATCGACCGTACCGCTGTGACCGGAGACGTCGATGCCCGCATTCAGGCCCGCGGCGACCTGCTGGCGGGGGGTGGCGGTCGGGGCGGAAGCTGGCGGCGAGGCCGCCACCGGCGGTGGAGTCGGCGCGGCTGCCGTCTGCGCAGGGGCCGGCTCGCGGCAGGAGGCCAGGAGGGCGGTGGCGAGGACGAGCAAGGCGAGCCTGGAAGCCGTGCGATCACGGGGGTGCATTCCTTCCCTCCTGTTCTGGAACCTGAGGGTCGCAGTGGTACCAGAGCAGGGGACGGACGTCAAGGACTGGGCCCGGTTCACCAGCGCCCCTCCCACGGCCTGCGGCTATACTCCGGGCGATTCCGCCTCTCCCCTCAGCCCAGAGCTCCTTGGATGTCCGCTCCTCGCCCCGAGCCTGCCCAGGATCCACCGCGGGAGCCGCTTCCCGGCCGGGGGCCCCGGGGTGCGGGGCCTGGCGCGGGGGCCCCCCGGCTGTGGCTCTTCCGCGCCCTGCTGGTGGCGTTCAACCTCCTGCTCTTCGGGGGCTTCTACCTCGGCACCGTGGCCTGGCGCTCTCAGGCCCTCCACGCCAAACAGGGCCGGTGGGTCGGCCGTGCCTACCGGCCGCACAAGCAATACGGCCACTTTCCCCGGCGCCGTGGCCAGGCCTACCACTCCCTCGAGCACGGGGAGCTGGTTCCGGTGGTGTTCGATGGCGGCGGCTTCCGGGTTCCGGTCAAGACCCCGGCTGCCCCTCCGGGGGCTCCTCGCCTGCTGTTCCTGGGAGACTCCTTCACCCACGGCTATGGCGTCGCGGCGGAGAAGACCTTCCCCTTCCTGACCGCCCGCAAGGTCGGCGCCGTGGCCTTGAACGCCGGCGTCTCGGGCTGGGGCCTGTCGCAGATGGTCTTGCGGGCCCGAGCGGAGATCCCCAGGGTCAAGCCGGACCTCATCGTGGTCCAGCACTCGAGCTGGCTGGCGGCCCGTTCCATGGGCTTCTACGGCCCCACTCGAGGGGCCCTCGCCCCCTCCCCCTACTTCTTCGAGGACCACGGCCGGATCGCGATCCAGCCTCCGGTCTTCACCTCCCGCCTCTTCAGCCTGCCGCTCTCGGAGCACTCGCAGGAGGGCCTCCTGCCCTTCGCGTGGCACGTGGGCCTGCCCTTGTTTGCCTATGAAGATTGGTCGGTGCTGCGGACGTCGATGCGCCGAGCCCTGGGGCGGTTGCCCCGGCCCGCCCGCTCCGAGCCGGAGGTGCTGCGCTTCGCCTACGGCGAGATCTCCCGGCTCTGTGCCGAGCACGGCGCCGCGATGGTGGTCTTGGTCCTGCCGCATCGGATCCACGACCGCGCGGCGGAGCTGACCAACGTCCCGCCGGAGTGGATCGTCCCGACTCTGGAAGAGCTGACCCGCGGGCTGCCGGAACCGAACCGGGAGGCCTGGGAGAACAGCTACCAGCTGTGGCGGGGCGATCCGCCTCAGCTCGTGGATCGCCACCCTAGCCCACGGATGCACGCCGCCATCGCCAAGATCCTGGCCCGCGCCATCGAGGGCCGGCTCCAGACGAGCCCACTCCTCGAGACGGCACCCGAGGTGCCAGCCACTTCCGGAGCGGCCGCTAGGGAGCGCGCCGCCAGGTGACCTCGCCGATCTCCGGACCGCCGGTCGTCGTCGTGCGGACGGTGTAGCGCAGCTCGTCGCCGGTGAGCGTGTAGGACCGGCGCTGCTCGGTGCCCTGCCAGTTGGGGAACGATGCGTGGTCGATGTGGAAGGTGAGGGTGCGCTGGGTCTCGTCGATCGAGTAGCGACCGAAATGAGAGTTGGTGCCCTGCACCGTGGCCCGGTTCTCCTCGTCGGTCCCCCGGTTCTTGTCGTTCGACCCGAAGCGGGCGCGGTCCGGGCGGAAGATCAGCACCGAGTAGCGGCCGCGGGCATCGAGGGTCAGCTGGCCCACCGGATGCGGGCCATAGGGCTGGATCCGGCGACCGTCCGGGAGCAGGTTGTCCACGCTGACCAGGGTCCAGGTGCCGGCGAGCTGCGGCCCTTGCTGGGTGGTGGCTGACGGGCGGCTGTCGTCCTGGGGCGCCTGGGCGCCGAGGTTCGTTGCGACGAGGAGAAGGGCGAGCATCGAGAGCACGCGGTTCATCCATGACCTCCGGAGGGTTGAGTGGTAACCTGTTTATCTGGTTACGACTGCTGGTTATAATCGGAGGCCTGTAACTTGTCAAGCTGGTTTCCTCGGCTCGAGCGCGCGTCTCCATGGCCCCCACCCAACCCCCGGCAGCCGGCGAGCGCTCGACTCCTCCCGGCGAGCTGCGGGACGGCTTCAAGTTCCGCTCCGGCAGCCTCGCCCTGGACTTGGCCGCCTCCGTGGCCTTCCGTCTCCGCGGCGAGCCCAAAGACCTGCTGGCGACCCCCCGCGACCTGGGCCGCTGGCTGGTGGCGGCTGGCCTGGCGACGAAGAATCCCGAGCCCACGCCCGAGGAGCTCGATCAGGCCCGTGAGCTGCGCGAGGCTCTCTACCGGCTGGCCCTCGCCACCGCCCGGCGGCAGGCTCTCTCCGGCCAGGACCGAGACCTGGTGAACCGGTGGGCGGCAGAGCCCCCCCCGGCCCCCCAGCTCGGCCCCTCGGGGCTGCGCTGGATCGGCGGCGGCGTGCGCTCCCTGCTCGCCGCGGTGGCGCGGGAGGGGGTGGAGCTGCTCGGCGGCCCGCTCGGCGAGCGGGTCCATGAGTGCCAGGGGGCCGGCTGCGCCCTCCTTTTCGTGGACACCTCGCGCTCCGGGGCCCGGCGCTGGTGCTCCATGGCGGGCTGCGGCAACAAGGCCAAAGTGCGGGGCTTCCGCCGCCGCCGGCGGGAAGGGGCCGGCTGAGGGGCCGGCTGCCCCGCCGTCCTCCCGACCGGAGCCTGCGAAGCACCGACCCTTTGTCATCCCGACTGGAGCCTGCGAAGCAGGCGCAGCGGAGGGATCTCCCCGTCCTCCCGCCGGGGCTTGAAAGCCCCGGCGACCCACGCCGCGTTGTGGACCCGCCGGTTTCCGCCGTAGGGGCGGACCCATGTGTCCGCCCTCTTCTTCATTGCCTCTCCGACCGCGCATCGACAGCTGAATCCGCAGGCCGATAAGATCGTGTCTTCGGATCTACCAACGGAAAGCTCGGCCACCGGGAGGGCGCCCTTGACCCCGCAACCCGCGAAGGTCTTCATCAGCTACAGCCACAAGGACGAGGCCTGGATGAAGAAGCTGGCCACTCAGCTGGGCGTGCTGGCCCAGGAGGGTCGGCTGGCGGTGTGGGAGGACCGGCAGATCGCTGCGGGGGAGGACTGGTATGCGGCGAT
>JBIOYC010000010.1:0-57994 GCA_044869955.1 Thermoanaerobaculia bacterium
AAGGTGCTGAGCTTCGAGAGGTGAACGGCCCGTGGCGAGACCCAGACTCTTCTCCCGCGCCCTCGCTGTCCTGGCCGTCCCGCTGGGGCTGGTCGCTTTCACCTGGGTGCTCCTTCCCGGCGAGAGCCGGGGCGGCCCCATCGCCTTCACCAACCGGCCGGCGGCCGCCTCACTGGCCGAGGAGATCCGCGGCGGTGAGCAGAGCCCCTTCTATCCCTCGCCGGCTACCACGGCCGACGGCCTGCGGCTGCCCGTCTCGGCCGTGACCGAGGCGCAGAGCTGCGGCCGCTCGGGCTGCCATCCCCGGGAGGTCGCCGAGTGGCGATCCTCGGCCCACCGCTTCTCGGGCGCCGACAACCCCTGGTACCGCGCCAGCCTCGAGGCCTTCCGCGCCGACCAGGGCGCCCCCGAGTCCCGCTGGTGCGCCGGCTGTCACAACCCGGCCGCCCTGCTCGCGGGCGTCGCGGACCTGCCCCCGGCCGAGCTGGCCGACCACCCCGCGGGCCAGGCGGGAGTGACCTGCCTCTCCTGCCACGGGGTCTCGGCCGTGGGCAGCACGGCCGGCAACGGCGACTACGAGATCACCGGCTCGGCCCTCCACCGCCTGGCCACCGACGGGAGCCCCCTCGGCCGCCTCCTCCACGACGCCGCCCTGCGCCTCAAGCCCGCCGCCCACCGCGCCGCCTACCGCCCGGCTGCCCTCACCCGCACCCCCGACGAGCTGTGTGCCACCTGCCACAAGCAGCAATACGACAGGCCGGTGAACGACTACCGCTACCTCTCGGTGATGAACGACTACGACCCGTGGCAGAGCGGCAGCTGGTCGGGCCAGTCCCTCGAGCGGGTGCTCTACTTCCCCGAGCCCAGGGGCTGCGTCGACTGTCACATGCCCCCCGGTGAGGGGGGCCGGCGCAGCCACCGCTTCGCCGCCGGCCACGCCTCGATGGCGGCCCTGCGGAGCGACGCCGATCAGCTGGCGGCGGTCGAGGAGGCCCTCGCGGGCGGCGCCGTGCGTCTCGACCTCGTCGCCATGACTCGGCCGCGGCCGGCCGGCGAGCCCCTGCCGGTCGACTTCGTCGAGCCTGCCTTCGGGCCCCTCGATCGGATCCCGGCCGCCCTGCACGCCGGTGAGGAGACGGCCCTCCACCTGGTGGTGCGGCCCTCGGGGGTTGGCCACCTCTTCCCGGGCGGCAAGACCGATCTGGGGGACGCCTGGATCGAGCTCACGGTGCGCGACGCCGGAGGCCGCACGATCTTCGCCAGCGGCTGGCGCGACGCCGAGGGCCACGCGGACCCCGGCTCGCACTTCTTCCGCTCCTGGTGGATCGACGAGCAAAGCCAGGTGGTCGCCCGGGGCAACCTGTGGGACGCCCGCGCCCTGATCTACAACCGCCGGATCGAGCCCAACGCGGCACAGGTGGTGCGCTACCGCCTGCGCGTGCCGGCGGACGCCCGGGGCCCCCTGGCCCTCGAGGCCCGCCTGCTCTACCGCACCTTCCGCCCGGACTTCCATCGCTGGGCCTTCGAGAGCCTGGGCCGGACCCCGCCCGAGCAGCCGGTGATCGAGATGGCGCGGGTGACGGCGACGCTCGCCGTGGCGGCTCCCGGCGCACCGCTGCCTGCCTTCGAGGAGCCGGCCGCGGTCGCCTCGGCGGACCTGCCCCGCTGGAACGACTACGCCATCGGTCTCGCCCTGCAGGGCGATTTCCGGGCCGCCCGCGAGGTCTTCCGGCAGGTCACCCGCATCGATCCGCGGCAGGTCGACGCCTGGATCAACCTCGGCCGCCTGGCCGTGGTGGCGGGCGATCTGGCCGAGGCCCGGGCCACCCTCGGCCGGGCCCTGGAGCTCGCTCCCGGCCAGCCCCGGGCCGAGCTCTTCCTGGGTCTGACCGAGCGGGCCGCGGGCGACTTCCCCCGCGCCCTCGAGCTGCTGGGCCGGGTCGCCCGGCGCTACCCGCGGGACGTCGGCGTGCGCAGCCAGATCGCCAACGTCCTCTTCCAGCAGAACGACCTCGCAGGCGCCGGCCGGGAGCTCGAGGCGGTGCTCGCCGTGGCCCCCCACGACCGCGCCGCCCTGCTGACCCTGGCGCGTATCGAGAGAGCTCGGGGGAACCCGCAGAAGGCCGCGAGCTACCAGGCTCTCTTCGAGCGCTTCAAGGACGACGAGACGGTCCAGAACCTGACCCGGCCCTACCTCCAGCAGAACCCCCACGACAACCTCGAGCGGCAGCGTGGCCACGAGCACGTCTCGACCTCCCCACCTAGCGCTCCGGAGACCGCCGAATGAGATCTCGCCTCGCCCTCGCCGCCCTCGCGGCCAGCCTCGTCCTGGCCGCCTGCGGTGCCGAAGACCCCGGCAGGGAGACCGGCGGGCCGACGCCGGCCGACCTGCCGCCGGCCCAGGCCGCCGCCGGGCCCGAGCCCGCCTTGCGGTTCACCGACGTGACCGCCGCCGCAGGGATCACCTTCCGCCACAACACGGGCGCCTTCGGCCAACGCTGGATGCCCGAGACCATGGGTTCCGGTGTGGCGATCTTCGACGCCAACGGCGACGGCCGCCTGGACCTCTTCTTCGTCAACGGCCGTAGCTTCCCCGGCAAGCCGGGCAAGGCTACGCCGCCGGCCCTCTACCTCAACCAGGGGGGGATGCGCTTCAGCGAGCAGACCCGGGCCTGGGGCCTGGGCTTCTCCGCCTACTGCCTGAGCGCCAACGCGGCCGACGTCGACAACGACGGCGACCCCGACCTCTACCTCGGCTGCGTGGGACGGGATTTCTTGCTGCGAAACGACGGCGGCCGCTTCACCGACGTGACGGCAAGCTCCGGCTTCACCGGGGAATTCGAGTTCGCGGCCGGCGCCGTCTTCTTCGACGCCGACCGGGACGGCTGGCTGGACCTCTACTCCACCCGCTACGTCGAATGGGCCCCGGAGCGCGACGTCTTCTGCTCCCTCGACGGCAAGACCAAGTCCTATTGCACGCCGGTGCTTTACCAAGGCACCTCTCCGCGTTTCTACCGGAACCGAGGCGACGGCACCTTCGAGGACCGCACCCGGCAGGCCGGCCTCCACGCCCCCGAGGCCAAGATGCTCGCCGCCCTGGCCCTCGACCTCGAGGGGGACGGCGACGCCGACCTCGCCGTGGCCGGCGACACCTACCCCAATCTGCTCTATCGCAACCGGGGCGACGGCACCTTCGAGGAGGTCGGGGCAGTGGCGGGCATCGCCTACGGTGAGACCGGCCGAGCCCGCGGCGGCATGGGCATCGACGCCGCGGACTACGACCGCAGCGGCCGCCAGAGCGTGGTGATCTCCTACTTCGCCAACGAGATGGTGGGGCTCTACAAGAACGTCGGCGACGGCGTCTTCCTGGACGTGGCGCCGGCCTCGGAGGTGGGGCGCAACAGCCTCTTGACCCTGGGCTGGGCGGCGATGTTCTTCGACCTCGACCTCGACGGCTGGCTCGACCTCCTGGTGGCCAACGGCCACCTCGACGAGCAGGTGGAGAACGTCCAGTCGGTGGTCACCTACGAGCAGCCCCAGCAGCTCTTCCGCAACCTGGGCGGCGGCAACTTCCAGGAGGTCACCCGGAGCCTGGGCGGCGACCTCGCCACCCCGATCGTCGCCCGCGGTGGCGCCTACGGCGACCTCGACGGCGACGGCGACCTCGACCTGGTGATCACCGCCAACGGTGGCCCGGCCAAGGTCCTCGAGAACCGCGGCACGGGCCACGGCGGCTGGCTGCGCCTGGCCCTGCGCGGCACCCGGAGCAACCGTGACGGCATCGACACCCAGATCACCCTGGAGTCGGCCAACGGCCGGCAGACGGCGATGGTGCGCGCCGGCGGCTCCTACCTCTCCCAGCACCAGCTCGACCCGGTCTTCGGCCTCGGCACGGCCACCCGAGCCGACAAGATCACCCTGCGCTGGCCCTCCGGCACGGTCCAGGTGCTCACCAACGTGGCAGCCAACCAGCGGCTGGAGGTGGTGGAGCCCGCCGAGAGCCCGTAGGCTGGGTCAGGCCCGCCAGGGCCGTGACCCAGCTCTCAGCGCTTCCCTCGCTAGCAGACGCACTGGCAGGAGTAGGAGCACTGCAGCACGTAGCAGGTGAAGGCGAAGCCGCAGGGCAGGCAGTCGTTCTTGCACTCGAAGCGGCGCTCCGAGCACCAGGTCTTGTCGCAGCCGATCAGGACCGGAGTCGCCTCGGAGGTGCCGGCCAGGATCTCGTCCAGCGACGCCGCGGCGGCCTCAGCCGGAGGCGCGGCAGCCTCGGCAGCGAGCACCGCCGCCAGATCCGTCGAGCAGGAATCCTCCGCCGAGGCGACGGCGGGCAGGAGCAGGGAAAGGGCGAGGACGAGAAGCAGGGTCAGGCGACGGTTCATCGGACGCTCCGTTTCAGAAGAAACAACAAAGTCGATAGGCGGATAGAAACGACGAGCATCCTAGTCGCGGGATGCCAGATGCCGCAAGAGTTTGCTAGAGGCTCCGGCATAGGGCCGGGGTACAATTCGCCGCATGGCCCTTCCGCTTGGTCAGAGCACCCTTCCGGAGAGCTGCACCAGCGATCTCACCTACTGGCTCCAGCATCAGAGGGAGCTGGAGGATAGCGCTCGCGCCCTTGCCAGCACCCTCGGCGGGCCGGAACCGGCTGCCAGAGCGATCTGCGGTCGCCTCCTGGTCGAGCTCTGGGACCTGCACTGGCAGGGCGACCGCGCCTGGTTGCCGCCCAGGCCCCGCTCCGGCTCCGTGTCGTCTGTGGAAGGGATTCGGAGGATACGGCGGGCTGCCGCCCACCTGCGGGACCGATCGGTGATCGAGGCCGCCTACTGGGTGGGCTTCCTCTACACCCACCTGCTACCCGCCGAGGTCCGTGCTGCACGAGGTGCCTACTACACGCCGGTGGCTCTGGCCGAGCGGCTTCTGGACCTCGCCGCAGGCGAGGGCGTGGATTGGTCCTCTGCCAGGGTTCTGGACCCTGCCTGCGGCGGTGGGGCCTTCCTGGTCCCGACGGCAGTGCGCATGCTCGGCCATCACCGGCTTCGTGAGCTGGCCCCGGAGGACCAACTCGCCCACCTCGAAGGCCACCTCGCCGGAATCGAGCTCGACCCCTTCGCCGCCTGGATGACCAAGATCGTCCTGCAACTCCTCGTCCGCCAACCAAGCCAGGCGGCGCAGCGGCCGCTCGCGGTGCGGATCGAGACCGGCGACGCTTTGGTGGCAGTCGTCACAGACCACCGACACTTCGATCTCGTCGTCGGGAATCCACCGTTCGGCAGGGTGTCACTGGATCCTGGGCAACGCGAGATGTTCTCTCGCTCCCTGTTCGGCCATGCCAACCTTTATGGGGTCTTTCTCGACGCAGCCCTCCGCTGGCGTGCACCTGCCGGACTGGTGGCCTTCCTGACCCCGACCTCCTTTCTCGGCGGCCAATATTTCTCGCGGCTGCGTTCCCTGCTGCTGGATGAGGCTCCGCCACTCGTCATGGACGTCGTCTCCGATCGCTCGGGGGTCTTTCCTTCCGTGCAGCAGGAGACCTGCCTGACGGTCTTCGGCCCCAACCGATCGCGCACCACCACCGTTCACTTGGTGGAGCCGAGGGTTGGAGGATTGGAAGTGACTCGTGCCGGTTCCTTCCGGCTGCCGCCAGCGAGCCTGCGGGAAGCTCCCTGGCTGCTGCCGCGGAGGCGCCCGCAGGCAGCTCTCGCCGAAGCTGCCGCGAAAATGCGGACTCGACTGTGGATGCTGGGTTACCGGGCCTCGACCGGACCCTTGGTGTGGAACCGAGCGAAGCCCCAGCTCCGTGCGAAGCCCGGGGCCTCGACTTATCCGCTGATCTGGGCCGAAGCGGTGCGTGCCAATCGGTTCAGCTTCGACTATCGCGCTCGGGCAAATCGCAGCTTCTTCCGAATTGATCCAGGCCAGAACCACCTTCTGACCACGCGCCCCTGCGTACTGGTACAACGGACGACCGCCAAAGAGCAGAAGCGGCGGCTGATCGCCTGCGCTGTGCCGCAGGAGTTCCTTGCCGAGTGGGGTGCGATCGTCGTCGAGAACCACGTCAATATCCTCTGGGCGCCGGCCTCGGGAGACGTCCCGCCGCGGGCCGTCGCGGCCGTTCTCAACAGCATCGCCGTTGACGAGCTCTTCCGTTGCCTTTCTGGCTCCGTGGCCGTGTCAGCGACCGAGCTACAAGCCCTGCCAATGCCCCCACGCGCTGTCTTCGAGGAGGTCGAAGCCTTGCTGGCGCAAACCGGACAGCCTGAGGACAGGCAGGAAGAAGTGGAAGAGTTGGTGGCAAGAGCCTATGGCGTCGACTGGTCTTCCCTCGTGGCTTGAGGAGCAGCTCCCGCTGGTAGACGAGATCCACCGGCGACTCAGGCTGGTGATCTCAGAACAACTCGATCCCGAGGGCTTCGTTCGGCGCGAGATGGCGGCTCGGACCGTCTTCGTACTTCTCTACGCCTTCGCTGTAGAAGGAGCAGGAAGCACCTGGATCCGCCCTACCGCCGTCACCGACATGACGGACGAGCAAGCCCGTCGGACCGAACCCGGAGAACGCCGCAATTGGCTCGGGATGGTCCAGAGCGCGCACCGACCGCGAAATGTCGAAGGGCGCTGGTTCAGCGAGAACACCCGTGAGCCGATCCGCGATGAAACGCTGCGCAAGCTCGTCGAGCTCGGGATGGTAGTAGAGCGTCAAGGCCTACCGACCACTTCTCCGCTCCCTCGCTATGCCCTCGCGTCGAGTTGCCTCCCGCTGTTCAGTCCTGATCTATCGGGTAGTGGGCTCGACGAAGCGGTAGCAGCTTGGCAGAGTCGCTACCTTTCTGCCGCCATGCTCGCTCGGCTCGCGCTGACCCGCAAGGGAGTGACCGGCGACGAGGGTGTGCTGGTCACACTCCCCAACGGGGAGAGGAGACGCCTCGCCCCTGGACCGAGCGCCAGCCTCACGAAGGCGGTCGTCGAGGTTTTCGCACCGAGTTTCCTTGCCCAGCCTTCGGTGGTGCTGATCAGCGAATCAGCGCAGAAGGTCGAGTATCGCGACGAGCAGACTCTGCGGCTGATTCGCCTGGAGATCGATCGAGTCAGCACGCTGCCCGATGTCATCCTCGTCGACGTGGCCGCCGATCCACCCTTGCTGATGTTTGTGGAGTGCGTGGCCACCGCTGGCGCCATCACGCCGCGGCGCCGGACCGAGCTCCTGGCGATCGCGCTCGGGGCAGGCTACCTCGAGTCGGACTGCGCCTTCGAAACGGTCTTTCACGACCGCGTCCGGTCGCCATTCAAAGCGACATCGACTTCACTCGCCTGGGGATCGTTCGTCTGGTTCGAGACCGAACCGACACACCTGGTCTTCCTGCGCGAGGGCCGAGAAGACCAGCCGGCGGGCAGTCTGGCGACGCTCCTTCGCGCCGCGAGAGCCTAGTTCCCTACGGCACCGTCAAAGCCCAGGCCGCCGTGTCCCCGCTCTCGAAGCCGTCGGCGAAGAGAGGTATGGACGCCGTCAGGCCGATGGCGTAGACGTCCACCGAGTTGCCGCCGCCGCCCAGCTCGTTGCGGTTGTCGGTGTAGATGGCGATGACGTCCTGCATCACGGCCGACAGGCCGTTGTAGTCGCCCCACTCGAAGCCATCGGTGATGTTCGGCGACTGCACCGAGGTCAGCCGGTCGGGGGTGGACCAGGTGTCGCCGCCGTCGCTGGAAGCGCTGTGGAAGAGGTCCACCGAGTTGCGGCTGCCGTCGCGGCGGGTGTCGTAGAAGATCACGTGCACGATGCCGTTGCCGTCCACCGCCAACCAGGGGTGGAAGCGGTCCACGGTGGTGATGTCGGCGGTCTCGTGCGGGGTGCGCACGTTCCAGGTGGCGCCGCCGTCGGTCGAAAAGGCGACCTGGATGCGCGCGTGGTTGTTGGCGGTCGAGGTCTCCGGACCGTTGTTGTCGGTCCAGGTGACGTACACCCGGTTGGCGTAGGGACCATCCGTCAGATCCGCGTCGGCGCCGACGTAGATGAACACCCGGCGGGTCTCCATCACCGGGACGGCGAAGTCGAAGTCGTCGAGGGTATCCGCCACCGACACCACCGAGGCGAAGCTCGAGCCGCCGTCGCCGGACTTGCGCACCAGGATGCGCGAAGGCGTGGCGCCGGCGCCGAACGAGGGCCAGAAGTAGTAGACGTTGCCGTCCTTGTCGGTGGCGATGTCACTGCCGATGCCCAGCTGCGCCGAACCGGAGGAGAGCGACACCGGGGCGCTCCAGGTGTTGCCGTCGTCGGTCGAGCGGGAGAACTTGAGCACGTTGCCGTCGTGCCAGGTGAGGTAGACGTTGTCGTTGTGCGCCGAGGTCGGGAAGCGGTCGACGTGCAGGTACTCCTTGTCGCTCTGGCCGGCGGAGGTCACCTCCCGGCGCGGATCGCCGGGGGTGACGTCCTCGAGATCGGTCCAGCTGGCACCGTTGTCGCCCGTGCGGTAGACCCAGACGCTGCAGCCCGAGAAGCTGCAGCTGCCCAGGGTCGCCGCGTAGGCCAGGGTGCCGGCCGTGTTCCACTCGACGCTCGGATCGCAGCAGGTGCTGCCGAGAGGCAGAGTGACCTGCGTCCAGGTGGCGCCGCCGTCGCTCGAGGCGTGCATGGTCTGGCCGGCGGTCGGGCCGTTCGAGCCGGCGATCACCAGGCTGGAGTTGCTGGGATGGAAGGCGATGGCCGACTCGGCGGCGTCGATGGCCGCCGAGACTCTGTGCTCACCCACCGCCACCGCCTCCGGGGCGACCTCCCCCGGCTGCCAAAGCTCGGCCGGCACGCCGTCGTCCGAGGCCACCTGGTAGCGCCCTGCCACGGCATCCCAGCGCACGCCCCGGTGGAGCTGGCCGTCGACCAGGTAGCCGCCGAACTGATGCAGGTAGAAGTTGACCGCGCTGCGCGGGTACTGGGCCGGACCGCTGCGCGGCAGCGCCGGCGAGCTCTTACGCGCCAGCACCCGATAGAAGACCGGCAGCGGCGCCTTCAGCTGTCGCTCGTTGTCGGCCAGGACCAGCAGGTCCTCGGCGCCGAGCTGGTAGTTGCGGTCGTCCCAGGGGCCGATCTCGGTGAGCGCGGCGTAGTCCACGCGCGCGTCCACGCCGCGGCTGCGGACGACCTCCTGGGCAATGGCGGGCGGGGCAGTGACGGAAAGCAGCAGGGCAACGACGGGCAGGCGAAGGCTCTTCACGCGGCACTCCTTGAGACGATCAGTGGATGTCTGGGAATGATAGCCGATCGAGGGACGATGCCCTTCAGTACAGCTCGAAGACGAGAATCCGCGCCTCGATCGGGCCGGTCCGCACCGGGATGCGGCGCTTGGGCTTGAGGCCGATCCACTTGCCTCGGCCCTCGTCACCGGCCAGCACCACGGCCCGCCAACCCTTGTAGCGCTGCTTGAAGAGGTCGCCGAGGCGGCGCCAGAGATCCTCGGGCTCGGCCAGGTGGCTGCCCCAGGGCGGGTTGACCAACAACAGCCCCGGCCCTTCCGGCGGCTGGTACTCGAAGGCATCCCCGCGCTGGAGGATGAGGCGCTGGGCGAGGCCGGCCTTGGTGAGGTTGCGGCGTGCCGCGGCCAGGGCCTCGGGCGCCGAGTCCACTCCGAGCAGGCGGAAATCTGGCGCCGGGGCCGCCGAGGGCTCCGCGGCCATCGCCTCGAAGGCCTTGCGGTCGAAGCCCGGCAGGCGCGCGAAGGCCCAGCCCTCGAGAGCGCGCAGGCAACCTGGCGGACGTCCAGAGGCCCACCAGCCGGCCTCGGCGAGCAGGGTCCCGGTGCCGCACATGGGATCGACCACCGGCCCCTGGCCGTCCCAGCCGGAAGCCAGCACACAGGCGGCGGCGATCTGCTCCCGCACCGGCGCCTCGCCCCCCGCCACCCGATAGCCGCGATGGTCGAGGGGCTCCCCCGAGGTGTCGACCAGCAGGGTCGCCTGGTCGCGGACGATCAACACCCGCAGGGGCAGCTGGGGATCCGCCTTGTCGATCGTACCGCGGCGACCCCACTGGGCACGCTGGGCATCGGCGATGCCGTCCTTGGTCTTCAAGGCCGCCCAGCGGACGTCGTTGATGCGGGAGGCGCGGGTCGTGGCCACCACGGCGAAGCTGCGGTCCGGATGGAAGAGGTCGGCCGCCTTCACACCAGCCCAGCTCTGGCGGCTGCGGACCAGCTCGCCGGCCCCCTGCGCCAGGGCGTCCCCGGTCCCGGCCGGAAAGGTCCCCAGCGCCACCAGCACCCGATTGGCAGTGCGCAGCCACAGGTTGGCCCGCCACACCTCCCGCCACCCCCCCTCGAAGGCCACCGCCCCCTGCTGCTGCTCGATGCCGGCAAAGCCCAAGGCGGCCAGCTCCCCGGCGAGGATCTCCTCCAAACCCAACCCACACGTGGCGACCAGCGAGAGCGACATCGGGGCAGTCTAGCCGAGAGGGTTGACGGACCACACCTCCCGGCTCCAGCGAGGGGTTCAAACCCCACGCTACGTAAACACGTCCCTGGCGGGACGGGGGAGGGGGAGATCCCTCGGCTTCGGGCCTCCGGCCCTGCGCTCGGGATGACAACAGGGCAGAGTGCCAGTCAGGCCCCCTTGTCATCCTGAGCGCAGCGAAGGATCTGGCTGGGGGGCCGCTCTCCCCCTCCCGCTACCGCATCCGGCCGAGCTGCTACGATCCTGCAGCTTGAAGCTCTTCGCCACCGCCGATTTGCACCTCGGCCGCCGGGCCGCTCGGCTGCCGCCCGAGCTGGCGGAGGATCCGCGTTGCTCGGCCACTGCGGTATGGCAGCGGCTGGTCGACAGGGCGATCGAGGAGAGGGTGGAGGCGGTGCTGCTGGCGGGCGACGTGGTCGACCGCGACAACCGCTTCTTCGAGTCGCTCGCCCCCCTGGAACAGGGCCTGAAACGCCTCGCCGAGGCCGGCATCGACACCTTCGCCGTCGCTGGCAACCACGACTTCGACGTGCTTTCACGGGTGGCCGAGCATCTACCGGCCGAGCGCTTCCATCTGCTGGGACGCGGCGGGCGTTGGGAGCGGGCACCGCTGGTGCGGGACGGCCGGCCTGTCTTGTTCGTGGACGGCTGGTCCTTCCCCCGCGAGCGCATCGGGTCGGACCCCGTCGCCGGCTACGATCTCCCTCTCCCCACCGAGGCTCCCTTGCTCGGCCTGCTGCACACCGAGATCGGCGTGGCGGGGAGCCCGTACGCCCCCACCACGGCCGGCGCCTTGCGCGCCCGGAAGGCGGCCGGCTGGGTGCTCGGGCACGTCCACGCTCCAGGACCCGTGGCGGGCGAGGGGGTGCCCCTGCTCTACCCCGGCTCGCCGCTGGCCTTCGACTTCCGCGAGCCGGGCGTGCACGGCGCCTGGATGCTCGAGCTGGCCGAGGGGCGGCTGGGCCGCCCCGAGCTGCTGGCCCTCTCCTCCACCCGCTACCAGGACCTCGAGGTCTCCCTCGACGCCGCCGACGATGCCGAGGAGGCCCGGGGCCGGGTGCCTCCCGCGCTGCGCTCGGCCCTGGCCGAAGCCGTGGCCGAGGGAGGCGGCGCCCTCGCCTGCCTGGGCACCCGGCTGACGCTTACCGGCCGCACGGCGGCCAAGCCCCGGCTCGCCGAGGTCCTAGCCGAGGTCAGGGAGGATCGTCCCACCCTCGGCGGCGCCCTCGCCTTCGTCGACACCGTGGTCGACCGCACCCGGCCGCCGGCGGACCTCGCCCGGCTGGCCGCGGCGGACGATCCCCCCGGCGCCCTCGCCCGCCTGCGCGTCGCGCTCGAGGCGGGGTCCAGGCCCGAGGTCGTGGAGAGGGTGGCGCAGCGGATCGCCGCCTTGCGACAGGCCTCAGCCTTCGTGGCTCTGGGCGATGCGGAGGCGCCGGAGCCGGAGGAGGCCCGGGCTCTGCTGCTCGCCGCCGCCGACACCTTGCTCGATCGCCTCCTCGCCCAGAAGGAAGAGGCGTGAGCGACCCGACGCCAAAGCCGGCCCTCACCTTCTCGGCCCTCACGGTGCGGCGGATGCCGGGCTTCGAGCGGGAGGGTTTCCGGCTCGAGGGCTTCGCGCCCGGGTTGACGGTGATCGTCGGCCCCAACGCCTCGGGCAAGACCACCACCGCCCGCGCCCTCGCGGCCCTGCTCTGGCCGGCCAACGCCCCCAGGCGCAAGGTGAGCCTCACCGCGAGCTTCCAGATCGGCGTGGAATCCTGGAAGGGCGAGCTCGACGCCGGCGAGGCCCGCTATCGCCGCGAGGGCAGAGACTCGGCCTTGCCCCCTCTGCCCCCCGCCGACCTGGAGGATCGCTACCGCCTGCCCCTCGAGCGCCTGCTCGCCACCGAAAAGGACGGCCTGGCCGCCGAGGTGCTGCGCGAGTCAGCCGGCGGCTACGACCTCTCGAGGGCGGTCCAGGCGGCCGGCTTCCGCGAGGCGGCCAGTCGGCCGCGCAAGCTGGTCGACGACCTCAGGGCGGCCGAAGCCCGGGTGCGCGATCTCCAGGCCCGCCAGGAACGGCTCGTCCGTGAGGAGGAGGCCCTGGCCGGCCTCGACCACCAGCGCCGGCAGGCGCGCGAAGCCGCCCAGGCTGCCGCCCGGCTCGAAGCCGCGTTGCGCGCGGCCCGAGCCAGCGACCGCCGGCGCCGGGCCGAGCAGCGACTGGCGGAGCTTCCTGCCGTCCTGGCCCGCCTCGGCTCGGACGCCGACGCTCGTCTGGTCGAGCTGGAGTCCAACGCCCGCGAGGCCCGGCGCAAGGCCGACGAGGCCCGGACCGAGCTGGAGCGGCTGAGCCGCGCCGTGGCCGGCGCGGGCAGCTCGCCGGCACAGCTCAATCGCGCTCGGAGCGAGATCGGAGTCCTCCTCGCAGCCCTCGGCCGCGCCGAGACCCGGCTGGAGGAAGCCCGGCGCCGGACCGCCACGGCCCGCGAGACCGCCGCCGGCGCCGCGGCGCAGCTCGGGGCCCCGGCCGGGCGCCTGCCGGGGCTGACCCAACCCGAGCTGGGTGAGCTGGACGAGCTGATCCGAGCCGCCGAGAAGGTCCGCGCCGCCGAGGCGGTGGCCACTCATGCCCGCCTCGCCCTCGAGCCTCCGGACCAGCCCGAGGACCCGGCTCCCCTAGGCCGGTCGGTGGCCGCCCTGCGCCACCTGCTGGCGACCCCGGCGCCACCCCTCGGCCTCGCCGGAGCGCTCGCCCTGTCCGGCGCGGCGGCGCTCTCGGCCTTTGCAGCCTTTGCCCTCGTGGCCCGCGGCTCCCGCCTCGGAGTGACCGCCGCCGTGCTGGCGGCCCTGCTCAGCGGAGGCATGGCCATGCTGACCCTGTTCGCCTGGGATCGAGCCCGCCGGTCGCGGGCCGAGGACCGCCACGGCGTGCCCGAGAGGTTGCCGCGGAACCCGGCCGCGGTCGCCCGCCTGCTCGATCGCCTCGAACAGCGCCTGGACACCCTCAAGGACGGCCGGCTGCGCGCCCAGATCGCCCACGGGCTGGGGTCCGAAGCCGGGGTCCCGAGCCCGCAGAGAGAGAAGCTCGAGCAGAAGAGGGCCGAGATCGCGGCCCGGATCGACCTCCCGGGTTTGCCGGCCGACCTCGAGCTGGCCTGGGCCTGGCACCGTGCCGCCACCTTCGCCGAGGCTACGGACCGCGCCGGCGCGGCCGAGGCGGAAGAGCGCCTGGCCAGGGAGGACGCGGCCCGGCTGCTGGGGGAGATCGGCACCCTGCTGGCCCCCTTCGAGGAAGGCCAACCCGAGAGCCGGACCGGCGCCGAGGCGGCCGCCGAGCGGCTCTCCGAACGGGGCCGGCGCCTCGAGACGGCCCTCGAGGCCAGGGAGCGGATCGAGACCCAGCTCAGCCGTGACTTGGAGCCCACGGCCAGCGCTGCCGAGGCCCGCCTGGCCGCCTTCTGGAGCGAGCTGGGACTGACCGCCGGGGACCGGACGGCCCTGGCCCGCTGGCTCACGGAGCTGCCGGAGTGGCTGCGGGCCCGGGACGAGGCCCGGCTGGCCGAGCGCGAGCAGCAGGAGGCCCTGGCCCGGCTCGCCGGTGCGGAGGACCTCGCCGAGCGGGATCCCACCGAGCTGGAGGAGGAGCTGGCTCGCCTGCGCGAGCTGGCCGAGGCCGAGAGCGACCTCGCCGAACGCGGCGGCGCGGCGCGGCGGGAGATCGAGCTCGCCCGTCAGGGCCACGAGCTGGAGCGGGCCCTGGCCGAGCGGGATCGCCGCCGGGAAGAGCTCGGCCGCCTGCGCGCGGAGGACGAGCTGGCCGTGGCCGGCTGGGTGCTCGGCGAGCTGCTCTCGGCCGAGATGGCGGACTCCGCCCTGCCCCCGGTGCTCGCCGCCGCCCGTGACCTCTTCGCCCGCATCACCCAGGAACGCTACGAGCTCAGCGTCGAGCCGGGGGATCCACCCGGCTTCCGTGCCCGGGATCGCCAAACGGGAGAGGCGCTGGGCCTGGATCAGCTTTCCTCGGCCACTCGCGTGCACCTGCTGGTGGCGGCGCGCCTGGCCTTCGTCGAGCACCAGGAGCCGGGGCCGGCGCTGCCGTTCTTCCTCGACGAGACCCTGGCGATCAGCGATCCACAGCGTGGAGGAGCGATGGTGCAGGCGATGCTCCAGGTGGCTCGGCAGGGCCGGCAGGTCTTCTACTTCACCGCCCAGGAAACGGAGGTCGCCACCTGGGTGTCGGCTCTGAAAGAGGCCGAGGCCCAGGGCGAGGGGGTGCCCTGGACGGTGCTCGACCTCTCCCGCGCCCGTCGAGGCGAGCCGGCTGCCATCATGCCGGCCGCCACCCCGACCGGACCGCGGGCGGTGCCGGCGAGCGCCGGCCTCTCCCACGCCGAATACGGCGACCTCCTGCAGGTGCCCGCCGCCGATCCCTGGGCGATCGACCTGGGCAGCCTCCATCTCTGGTACCTGATCGAGGACCCCGGTCAGCTCGAGCGCTTCCTGGCGGCCGGCTACGAGCGCTGGGGACCGACCGAGGCCCTGGCGAAGAGAGGGTTGGGGGAGGCCGTGGTGCCGGGCAGCGCCGTCGCCCTGGAAAGGGCCACGGCCCTCGCCCGGGCCGGGGTGGCGGCGCGGGAGGCTTGGCGGGTGGGCCGCGGGCGACCGGTAGACCGGCAGGCCCTGGCGGAGTCCGGCGCCGTCTCCGACACCTATCTCGGGGGCCTCGTCGAGATCGCCCACGAGGTCGGCGGCGACGCCCGCGCCCTGCTCGAGCGGCTGGCCCAGAAGGACTCGCGGGCTAAGGGCTTCCGCCGCGACAAGCTCGAGTCCCTGGAGGCCTGGCTCGAGGACCAGGGCCATCTCGATCCCCGCCCCCCCCTCCCCCGCGAGGAAATCCGCCTCGCCGCCCTCACCGCTGTGCGCCCCGACCTCGAATCCGGCCGGCTCACCCTCGAGGACATCGACCGCCTGCTGGTGCGGCGGGGGATGTAGACCTCGGCTCGGGCCGGGTGGGGATCCCCGAGCTGCAGTAGAATGTCGGCGGTTCGCGAAGAGATGGAAAAGAAGAAATCCAGGATCGAAGGGGTCGCAGGTTGGCTCCTCGGTGCCCTGCTCCTGCCGGGAGCGGGTCTGAGGGCGCAGCCCTCGCCCTTCCTGGTCCAAGACCTCAACCCCTCGACCCAGGTCGACGTCCCTCCAGTCCTCCCCTGGTTCAGCCCCGTCGTGATGGGCAGCGTGACCTTCTACGCCGGCTACGACGGCATCCACGGCTACGAGCTGTGGCGTACCGACGGCACCGCAGCGGGTACCTGGATGGTGCGCGACATCTGCCTCGGAGCCTGTGGATCAGCCCCGGAGTGGCTGGCCGCCGCGGAAGGCACCCTCTTCTTCGCAGCCGACGACGGCGTGCACGGCGAAGAGCTTTGGGCGAGCGACGGCACGGCTGCGGGCAGCCGGCTGGTGGCCGATCTGTGGCCCGGGCGGAATGGCTCGAGGCCGCGAGGGATCGCAGGGCTGGGGAGCAAAGTCGTGCTCGCTGCCAACACGCCGGGCCTGGGGATCGAGCCTTGGGTGAGTGACGGCACGGCGGCCGGGACGATCTCGCTGGGTGACCTCGTTCCCGGACTCGGCAGCTCGGTGGGCCCGTTCCGCATGACCCTGGGTCAAGCAGGCTCTACCAGCCTTCTCTGTCTGCGTACGTCGTCGTCCGCTGACGAGCTCTGGGCCACGGATGGCACGGCAGGCGGGACTGTGCGACTGGGAGATCTGAATCCGGGGGCAAATCTGACCTGTGTAAGGAGGCTGGGGACGCACCCGCGATGGGATCCCGCCAACGGATCCGACGGGCGCTTGTACTTCTCAGCCGAGGACCTGGACCATGGGATGGAACTCTGGGCCAGCGATGGTTCTGCTGCCGGCACTGTCCTCGTCGCCGACATCGTCCCCGGCCCAGAAGGCTCGGCGCCAAGCTGGCTCAGCTCCGCTGGCGATCGGATCTTCTTCTTTGCGCGCGACGAGGCGGAGGGCGCCGAACCCTGGGTTACCGACGGGACCAACTCTGGAACGTCACGCCTGGCCGACGTTGTGCCCGGCGACGAAGGGTTGAGCTGGGTCCTGGCCGCGCCCGCTGGTGAGAGGTTCTTCTTCTCCTATCTCGATGACCTCGGTCGCCACCTCTGGGTCTCTGACGGCACTGGGGGTGGAACGAGCTTTGTGCGGAGCTTTCCGCTGTCTGAATCGAACCCGACGACCAACTTCGTCGGCTGGATGAAAGGACTGGAGGATCGACTGCTGTTCGCAGGGTTCGACGCATCCACCGGTTTCGAACCGTGGATCAGCGACGGTACGGCTGCATACACGAGCCTTCTCGGTGACCTCAACCCTGGACCGGGTGATAGCTTCCAAGTAGCGACCGTGTTGCCCTTCCTTCTCGGCATCTCCTTCGACCGGGACCGACTGATCACACTGGGAGACCGTGTCGTCTTCCGGGCCTTCGACCCGGCCCACGGACCTGAAGTGTGGATCAGCGACGGGACTTCCGCCAACACTCGTATGGTCGCAGACATCGACCAGCAGACCTCGGCATTCCTTCCGAGGCCCTCCGTCCCGGCTGCCGAAGTTCGCCGTTACGAGCTGGCCGACGGTGGAGGCCACCTCTACTTCGGTGCAGAAAACGGCGCTGGGCGTGCGCTGTGGCGTGCTCCAGGGGATGCGACGCCACCCGTACGCCTCACCGGCCTGGGCACCGCAGGTACCCTCGGAGCAGGGCCGGAGATTGTGCCCTTGGGCACGTCAGCGGTGTTTCTGAACGCCACGACGGAGACCTGGGAGCTTTGGTTCTCGGATGGCACACCGAGTGGAACGCGGGCGATCACGCCATGGACTTTGGTAACCGATATCCCTGACAGCCTCACGGCTTTCGCAGGCGAGGTGTTCGGCACCGCCCTTGATCTCGGCCCAGGTTGCGCAAGCATCGGCTGCGCGACCGGGGCCGGTTCGACCGCTGGCTCCGCTCGACTGCTTCTCCGCACCGACGGACTCTCGCTGGAAGTGGCCGATCCCCGGTCCCTCGAAACCATCCCCCTCCTGGCAGGCGCTGATTACCTTTACTACGTGGTCGGCGAAACCGTCGTGCGCCGCTCGCCGGAGGGCCAGATCGAGAACCTGCTGCCGGCCTCCGGTCTGTCCTACGCCCGGCCGGTGCCCCTCGCGGAAATCGGCGGCACCCTGTTCTTTCAGGCTTCCGACACTGGGCACGGTCCCGAGCTGTGGTGGTACGACTCCGCGAGAACAGGCGCCCAGCGCCTGCCGGACATCGCCCCTGGGCAGGACGGCTCGCTCCAGAACGACTTCTACTGGGTGTTCCCTCGCCGCTTCGCGGCGGCAGGTTCCTATCTCTTCCTGGCCGCCGACGACGGCACTACCGGCCTGGAGCTGTGGCGGGCGGATGGCAGCGGGGACGCCCCGCGGCGGGTGGCCGATCTTCTGCCCGGCTCCGGAGGTAGCGAGCCGGAGCATCTGACCGCCGCGGGAGACCGGCTCTTCTTCGTCGCCGACGACGGCGTCCACGGCCGCGAGCTGTGGACGGTCCAAGGTGGCGGCGCGCCGACCCTGCTGGCGGACCTGGTGCCCGGGGCGGGCTCCTCCCAGCCCACGGAGCTGGCCGCGGCGGACGGCAAGCTCTTCTGGAGCGCGTGGACCGCCACCCACGGGAGGGAGCCCTGGGTGAGCGACGGCACCCCCGCTGGCACCCGGCTGGCTGGGGACATCGCCCCGGGGCCAGCCTCCTCGAGCCCGGCAGCCTTCACCCAGGCCGGTGGCCGCGTCTACTTCGTCGCCAACGACAACACCACCGGCTTCGAGCTCTGGGCCGTCGAAGCGGAGATCCTCTTCATCGACGGTTTCGAGACCGGAGACCTCTCCGCCTGGAGCACCGTGGTCCCGGGCCCTACTCCCGCATCCGCCACGTCAGCTCTCCCGCTTCGCTGAGCAGCCCCTCACGCACTAGCCAGGCGCGGGCGTCCTCGGCATCGCCCTCGAACCAGGCCCGGGCCGAGCCCAGGCGGAAGCTGTAGCCCCAGACGTCCATGTCGGCGAAGGCCCGCTCCAGGCCGAAGCCGGGCAGCTCACCGCCGAGCAGGATCTGGAGGTAGCAGACGGCGTTCTCCTCGTCGTAGTCGCCGCCGGCGTCGGTGTGCAGGGTGGCGCGGCGCCCGCCGTCCAGGCAGAAGAGGTGGCAGGCCTCGTGGAGGGCCGAGTGCACCGGCGTGTCCGGCCGCACGTAGACGCGCGTAGCGATGATCCCGGCCTCCGAGTCCCCCCAGAAGCTGCCCGGAATCGCCTCCCCCGCCGGCACCTCCACCAGCTCGGCGCCGTGGCGAGCGAGCAGCTCCGCGAGGGCGCCAGCGCTGAGCTCCGAGCAGAGCAGGGGAGGGAAAGACTCGTCCGCCATCGTCTTCATGGGTAGTGGATGGTACGACGAGGGAGGCGGCTCTGACAGGATTCGTCCCCCGTTCACGCCTTGGAGAGCAGAGGCAGCCCGAAAGGGCTCCTCCAGAAAGCGGCCTCACGCTGTGGCTTGCCGCACGACGACGTGCCTCGCGGTGCACGTCCCCCCGGTGCGGCGGGCCGCGGCACTCCTACCTCGGTAGCCGCCGCCGGTTGCTCCGCGCGGCGGCCTTTTTCTTTTCCATTGGCGCAGCTTCTGGACCGCGCGGCTCGATGCCCTCGACGCGATGGCGGAGACCCTCGGCTGATGCCAAGGCTCTCCAGGTCGCTGCGGGGTGCCAGCCCTTTCGGGGCGCGGTCTAGGGCGGCGGGGAGGCCAGAGCCTCGAGCACTGCCTGGTCGCGGCCGTAGACGTCCCGGAACAGCTCGAGGGTACCGTCCTCGCCCACCTCGGCCGTGAAGTAGGTCAAGGCGATGGGGATCCGGCGAGGCAGGGGGATCGACCTCTCCACCCCGGTGAGGGCGGTCCTCTCCAGCTTCCCGCCCTGCCAGGCCGGCAAGTCTCGGGCCAGCAGCTCGGCCAGGCGAAAGGGCTCCCTGACCCGCACGCAGCCATGGGACAGGGCCCGGTTGGCGCGCAAGAACACGCTCTTGCCCGGGGTGTCGTGCAGGTAGACGTCGTAGTGGTTGGGCAGGTCGATCTTGATTCGACCCAGTTGGTTGACCTTGCCCGATCGCTGGCGCAGCCGGTAGGGCACCCGATCGGGTCGCAGCCTCGCCCAGTCGATCGATCCCGGATCGACCAACGGCGCCTCGGGGGCCCAGCTCGCCAGGACGTCGAGGCCCTCCTTCTCGAGATAGGTCTCGTCGGCGCGGATCTTGGCCAGGATCTCCTCACGGACGATCGACTCCGGCACGTTCCAGGTCGGATTGAGGATGATCGACACGATCTCGTCGGCGAAGGCCGGGGTCGGCCAGTCGCCCTTGCCGACCACCACCGGCAGAGAGAGCAACTCCTTGCCCTGATCCCGGACGCTCAGACGGAAGGCCGGCAAGTTGACCACGACGTGCAGGTCGGCCGGCGGCTCGGCGAGGGCCCGCCAGCGTGCGAGATTGACCTCCAGCTGGGCCAGGCGCCCGCTCGCAGGGACGTTGAGAGCGGCCAGGGTGTCACGCCCGAGCCTGCCGTCCGCGAGCAGACCGCGGGCTGCCTGGTAGCGCGCGAGGGCCTCCGCCAGCTCTGCACCGTAAAGGCCCGGATCGGCTCCGACCGGAGCCGGCTCCGGCTGGAAGCCCTCCCGAGCCAGCCGCTCAGAGAGGAGCGCCAGGAAGTCGGGGGAGGCCGCCTGTCCCGGCTCCAGGGTGACCCGGCCGACCTCGGGGAGGAGGAGGGGGAAATCGCCCTGCTCGGCGAGCTGCCGGTAGCGTGGCAGCTCGGCCAGGAGGCGCCGATACTCCGCGCTCGACGGCTCGAGCGCCGCGAGCGCAGGCGCCACCTCTCCTCCCGCCGCCACGCGATCGAGAGCCGCGGCGAGGTCCACGGAGCGGCGGGGAAGCTCCCCCAGGAGCGCCGGTGAGGTCGCTGCCGGTCCCCTGCCGGCGAGCCACGCCGCCGCGGAAACGAAGCTCTCGGAGAGGGTGACCTCGAACGCAGCCGGATCTCGCTCCGCACTTCCCGCTGCCCACTCCGCAAGGGCGGATTCCACCTCAAGGACGCCGATCGCCTGGCGGGGCAAGTCCTCGGGGAGACCCCGGAGGGCCGCCGGAAGGGCGCGTGCCGCCGGACTGAGCTGCCCGTCGACCAACCAGACAGGGTGCCCGGCTCGCCGCTGGTAGAAGTCGACGAGAACCGCTCCGACTTCCGATTCGGGGCGAGGGCGCGCTAGAATCGCCGATTCCAGCTCCACCGGTTGCAGCGTGGTCTGGCGGGACGGCTCGCCGGGCGGACCGTGGGGATTTTCTCCGGGGCCCTTGCAGGCCCCCTTGCGGTCGCGGCATCCGGCGGTGCCCGTCGCAAGCGCCAGGATCAGCAGCGAAGTCAGGCCATATCGCAGTGCGTTCAGGAAGGGGCCGACGGCACCCGGCACCGGCCACGAAGGTGAGCCGCCGGGGTCGACCCTTTCCCTTGCCGAGGAGGGAAGCGGATGCATACGAGTGTCAAGGCCATCACCGTCGGGGTTTCCAGCGGCCTTCTCATCAGCAGCCTTGCCACTTCGATGTCGCCCCATGTCCCCGAGTCCGAGACTCGGCCCGCTCCCAACCTCCAGGTCCTTCAAGCCCCCTCCTCGAAAGCCGTCGCTGGCCTGGCGCCTTTTTCGCTCTCTTTCAACGGAATCCTAACGAGTTACTCTATCTTTTCCACATTCGTTTTACCAGGGGAGGAGCTATCTCTCCTGGCCCACGTCTCCGGCGGCGGTCCCCTCGCGGCCCGGGCCGCCGGTGGCGCCCTGGTCTCTTCGGACTCCGAGCCCAATGCCTGGCGCTGGCGGGCCCCCGAGGCGCCGGGGCTCTATCCCCTCGAGTTCAGCAACCCCGAGGGAGGCTCCCTGCGCCTCAATGCCTTCGTGCTCAAGCCCTATGACGGCTCGGGCCAGCTCAACGGCTATCGCATCGGTAGCTACCAGAACCAGCCCCTGCGTGACGATCCAGCCTACCTCCCGCCCCACGGCCTCGTCGAGGTGACGCC
The DNA here is from genome assembly GCA_044869955.1 of Thermoanaerobaculia bacterium. Classification (GTDB taxonomy): domain Bacteria; phylum Acidobacteriota; class Thermoanaerobaculia; order Multivoradales; family SZUA-115; genus CALMKX01. The sequence goes on from JBIOYC010000010.1 coordinate 21,551, forward strand.
GGAGCTCCTCGACGTCAAGGTTTCGCCCAACTTCACGCTCGGGCAGTTCCCATGCAAACAGCAGGGCGGCTTCCCGAAGTACCTCGCCCTCCAAGAGACGCTGTTGTCGAAGCTCGAGGGACTTCTCGCCGAGGTCCGGGGGCGCGGTCTGGACGTGAGCACCTTCACCGTCATGAGCGGCTACCGCACGCCCTACTACAACTCCAGGATCGGCAACGAGACGACTTACAGCCGCCACACCTACGGCGATGCCGCGGACATCTTCGTCGACGAGAACCACGACGGGCGGATGGACGACCTGAACGGTAACGGTCGAGTGGACGTGCGCGACGCCGAGCTGCTCCTGTCCATCGCCGAGGAGCTGGAGCGCGAGGCCGACCCTCATCTGGTGGGAGGCCTGGGCCTTTACGGTCCACGGCGCCACCGCGGCCCCTTCGTGCACGTCGACGCCCGCGGTTACCAGGCCCGCTGGACCAAGCGCTAGCTGCCTCGCTCGGCGAGGACCGAGCGGTCGATCTCGGCCAGCGAGGTGCGTCCGAGGAGCGCCATGGCCATCTCCAGCTCGGCCTGCAGGATCGCGATCGCCCGCGCCACCCCCGCGGCACCGTCGACGGCGAGGGCCCACAGGTAGGGCCGGCCGATCAGGACGGCCGCGGCACCCAGAGCCAGGGCCTTGACGACGTCGGTGCCGCGACGAACACCCCCGTCCAGCAGCACCGGCACCCGGCCGTCCACGGCCTCCACCACCCCCGGCAGAGCCGCGATGGTCGCCGGCACGGTGTCGAGATTGCGCGCCCCGTGGTTCGAGACGACGATCCCCGCCGCCCCCGAGGCCACCGCCCGGGCCGCGTCCTCTCCGGCCAGGATGCCCTTGAGCAGGAGGGGGAGCCGGGTGATCGAGAGCAGCCACTCGACGTCCCGCCAGCTCAGGGCCGGATCCAGGAGAGGGCTCCAGATCCCCTGCTCCCCCGGACGGTGGTCGGCCTGGGCACCGACTCGCGAGAGGTGCGGTCGCTCCCACTCCACGGGCAGGGCGAAGCCGGCCCGCTCCTCGCGGTTGCGCGCCCCTACGACCGGGGTGTCCACGGTCAGCACGAGGGCCTCGCAGCCCGCGGCCTCGGCCCGCGCGACCAGCTCGCGGGTGAAGCCCCGGTCCGGCTGGACGTAGAGCTGGAACCAGAGCGGTGAGGAGGCGACCTCGGCGATCCTCTCGATGCTGGTGGTCGAGAGGGTGCTCACCACCAGGGTGGCTCCCGCCGCGCCGGCGCCGCGGGCCGTCGCCAGCTCGGCGTCGGGGTGCATCAGGCGGTGATAGGCGGTGGGCGCGAGGAGGATCGGGAAGGGCTGCTCGCGACCCAGGAGGGAAAGCCGTGTGTCGAGCCGGGAGACGTCCCTCAGCACTCGCGGCATCAGGGCCCATCGCGCGAAGGCCTGGCGGTTCCAGGCCAACGAGATTTCGTCCCCGGCGCCGCCGCTGACGTAGGCCCAGGCCATGGGCGAGACCTTGCGGGGCGCGAGGGAGGCGAAGTCCTCCAGGCACACGACCAGCTCGGTGGGCGGGACATCTTCGGCACGAGACATGGCGGCTCCCTCCGGAAACGGCGAGGATCTTACCGCCCGAAAGGGCGGGGGGAGGTCACGGAGCTGACGCTAGGCTTCCGGAGCAAGGAGAGCCCACGTGCCACCATCCCGCATCGACGGCCTGTCCAGCCTGATCGGCAACACTCCCCTGCTGGTCATCGACTTCGCCTGGCGGGGCCGGCGGAGCACCCTCTACGCCAAGGCCGAGCACCTCAACCTGACCGGCAGCATCAAAGACCGGATGGCCTTCCACATCATGAAGGCCGCCTACGCTCAGGCAGCCCTCCAGCCGGGAGGCCGGATCATCGAGGCCACCAGCGGCAACACCGGCATCGCCTTCGCGGCTCTCGGCCGGGCCCTGGGCCACCCGGTCACCATCTTCATGCCCGCCTGGATGAGTGCCGAGAGGATCAAGCTGATCCAGAGCTTCGGTGCCGAGATCGTGCTGGTGGGGCGCGAGGAGGGAGGCTTCCTGGGCAGCATCCGGCTCGCCGAGGAGCTCGCGGCACGGACGAAGGGGGCGTTCCTACCCCATCAGTTCTCGAACCAGGACAACGTCGGGGCCCACTTCACCTCCACCGGGCCCGAGATCTGGTGGCAGCTCAAGAGCCACGGCCTCGAGCCGGCCGCCTTCGTGGCCGGCGTCGGCACCGGCGGCACCATCATGGGTGTGGGCCGGTTCCTGCGCGGGCGCTACCCCGGCATCCGCCTGCATCCGGTCGAGCCCGCCAACTCCCCCACCCTGTCGACCGGCCACAAGGTCGGCCAACACCGCATCCAGGGCATCTCGGACGAGTTCATCCCGCCAATCGTCAGCCTCGAGGAGCTCGATCCGGTGATTGCTGTCGACGACGGCGACGCCATCTGCATGGCCCAGAAGCTCGCCGCCGACCTGGGCATGGCCGTGGGCATCTCCTCGGGGGCGAACTTCCTCGCCGCTCTCACCGTCCAGGACGCGCTCGGGCCGGACGCCCAGGTGGTGACCGTCTTCCCCGACGACAACAAGAAGTACCTGAGCACCGACCTGCTGCGCGAGGAGCCGGCCAAACCCGGCTTCCTCTCCCCCGAGATCGAGCTGCTGGCCGTCCGCTCCTTCCGTCGCACCTGCTACACCTGCTTCGCGGGTACGGAAGGCAGCTGAGGCCCCGGGGGCCAGGGTTTTCGGGACGGGGATCCAACCTCGGTTCTGATCTGCTTACTCGTCCACTCCGTCCGTCGTGCTGCGGCTCTTTTTCACCCCGGCTCGTCGCTTCTTCGCCACCAATCGCTTGCGCTTCGCGGCCGGCGAGGGGCGGGTGGGCCGCCTCGGGCGGGGCCTCTCCGCCGCCCGGTCCAGCAGGCGCTGGAGGCGCTCGAGGACGTCCTGGCGGTTGCCATCCTGAGTGCGGAGCCGTTGGCCTTCGATGAGCAGCGAGCCGTCGGCGGTCAGGCGGCGGCCTGCCAGCGCCGCCAGCCGCAGCTTGACCTCCTCCGCCAGGAGCCCGCTGGCGGGGAGATCGAAGCGCAGCCGTACGGCGGTCTCGACCTTGTTGACGTTCTGGCCACCCGGGCCGGAGGAGCGGTAGAACTCGAGGTGCAGCTCGCCCGCTCGGAGGAGGTCCTGGACGGACGGAGCGCCCCTCTCCAGCTCGTCCACGAGGTCGGACGGCGCCCTCATTTGCCGGAAGCTACCTCGCCGCCGGACTTGCGCCAGGCGTCCAGGCCGCCCAGCAGGGCCGCTGTTTGGGTGAATCCGTTACGCGTGAGCTCGAACGCCGCACGGGCGCTCGTCGCTTCGGCGCTTCAGGTGCAGTAGGCGATGATCAGCTTGTCCTTCGGCAGCTCCTTCCAGCGAGCGGCGATCTCGCCCAGCGGGATGCTCAGGGCTCCCTTGGCGTGCTCGGCCTCGAAGGGGCCCGTGCCTCGGACGTCGACCAACACGGCCGTGCCCTCGGCGAGGGCCTTTCGCGCATCGGCAGCACTGATCCTGCGCGCGTCCTGCGCCGTGGCCGTGCCGGTCCAGAGCAGCCCGCTCAGCCCCAGGGCCAGGCCGGCCACCCTGAGCGCCCTGCGGGCCGCCAATGAGTCTTGCAACATGACGTTTCCTCCATCGGTGAGGCCACGCCGCGCTGGCGTGGTCTCGCCAACTATAGCGGCAAGCGCGGGGGCGAAGCTCCGCCGAGGAGGCCGGCGGCTGAACGGGCGGGGCTAGCCCTCGCGATCGACCAGGGCTTCCAGCCGGGCCAGCGCCCGATCGAGGTCCCGGACCACCTCGAGCCCGGCCGCGCGGGGCTTCTTGGTCGAGAGGTGAGGCAGGCCGACATTCTGCCAGAGATCGCTCCGGCGATCTTCGAGCACGTCCCGCCTCAGGTGCAGCCCATGCTTCTCGAAGATCGGCGCCAGCTCCTCGTAGCGAGCCAACAGATCCTGCCGGGTCTGCTCGTAGGCGTGCTCGCAGACGGTCTGGCGATCCGCGAAGCCGAAGATGTTGGTGAGGAACATCCGGTAGTCGTCCCGCTTCGGCTCCAGCAGCAGGACGTCGGCGTCGAAGCGTCGCTTGTAGGCCGCCATGCCGACGTCGAGCCGCGAGTGGATCAGCGTCCGCAACGACTGCGAGAGCACGGCCGGCAGTCCGCGCTCGGCCAGCTTGCCGCTGCGCAGCAGACCTTCTCGGACGGCCTTCTGCGTGTCGACTGGCACGATCGGGTTGAGGCAGAGCAGGAAGTCCACGCCGGCCTCGAGCGCGATCGAAGCATGGAGGGTGCGGAGCAGCACCCCGTCCACGTAGTGCCGGCCGTCGATCTCGACCGGCGGGTAGAGCCCCGGCAGCGCCGTCGAGGCCTGGACGGCCCGCGAGATCGGCACGTGGTCCCAACCCGGCGCGCCGAAGCGCACCGCTCGGCCGGCGTCGAGGTCTGCGGCCACCACGATCAAGGGCCGTGGCAGCTGGCGGAAGTCGTCGGTGCGGTCCTTGAGGTTGTAGATCTTCTCGAGGTAGGCCCGCATCGGCTCGTTGTCGAACACCGCCACCGGCAGAGCCTGGGCCAGCCTCGAGATGGACTCGCCGAAGAGCGCGTCCTGGGGATTCTGCAGGTAGTGGAAGAGGACGTCGGCGACCCGGCCGGGGATGCTCGCGAGGCGTCGGCCGAACTCGTGGAAGGCGGGGGTGAGGAAGGTCTCGGGGACGAAGGGATGGTCGCCGGGATCCCGGCTGACGATCGCCCGGCACATCTGGGTGGGCGTCAGCCGGTTGGCGAGACAGGCGCCGATGAAGGCGCCTGCGCTCACCCCGACGTAGATGTCGAGATCGTTGAGGTCGAGGCCGTCGACCGCCTCCTCGAGCGCCTTCAGGGCGCCGATCTCGTAGACCGCCCCGCCCGGCCCTCCGCCGGCCATCGCGAGGCCGATGTTGCGGGGCCTGCCGCTACTCGCCTCTGTCGACGGCTCGGTCATGGCCGTGGGACCTCAGGCCGCGGCCTTGGCGGACGACTTGGCCGTCGCCAACACCTCGATCTTCTTCGACAGGTCCTCGACCTTCTTGGTCAGCTTGGAGATCTCGTCCCGGCTCGGCACACCCAGGCGGTGGAGAGCGGCGGTCACCTTCTCGTCGATCTTGCTCTCGACTTCTTCCCAGGCGTTGCTGACCTTGGACTTGGCGTTCTCGACGGCGTCCTTGCCGCGAGACTCCATGCCCTCACCCTTCTCGACGAGCTTCTTGAAGAGCTTGCCCCCCTCCTCCTCGGCCGTGGCGAGGGCGCCGAGGCCGGCGAGCCAGATCTTGTGAGCGGAGTCGCGTAGATCTTCGGGCAGGGCCCACTCGTTGGTCTGCTTGGACTTGGCCATGGTATCGTTCCTTTCGACGTTCTTGCATCCGGGCCTTCGGCGTGTCAGCGCCGGAGGCCCTTTGTTGTTGTGGGTGGTGCTCCAGCTCAGTTCTCGACCGACTTGGCCCGCGACGGACGGGAAGCCTTGGGTACCGGCTTCGCTGACTTGGCCTCGGGGGCCGGCGCCAGATCGCTGGTTTCCAGACGGGACAGGGACACCTCGAGCTCTTCCAGCCGACCCTTGAGGACGGTCATCTCTTCCCTCGCCCGGCGCACCGGGGCCAGGCGATCAATACCGGCCTGGACCAGCCGATCCACGCCGTGTTGCATCTGCTCCACACCCGTAGCGACCGCCTTCTCGCCCAGCCGCACGAGGTCGTGCAGCAGGTCGCTCGGCAGATGCCGGGTGCCCTTGCGGCCTTCTTCGAGGATGATTTGGGTCAGGGTTTGGGCCGTGACGTCGGCGGCGGTGGCGTTGTCCAGCACTCGCACTTCGTGACCGCCACGGATCCAGCAGGCGATCTCGTCCAGCGAGACGTAGCGGCTCTCTTCGGTGTCGTACAGCTTGCGGCTCTCGTAGCGCTTGATCAGGCGAATCATCATGGGGCTCCAGGTTCAACCGGACGAGGGGACTTTACCGCACCGCGGCAAACGAGTCAAGCATCTTTCCGCACTGCGGCATAACGGCTCCGCCAGATCAGCGCGACGCCTCCTGCCGCACTGCGGCATCAGGCCAGACCAGCCCTCAACCTACGCCCGAGGTCGAGGAGCGATTCCGTGGAGGTCGGCTCCGTGGGCTCGAGCTCCAGGGCGACCAGGGGAACGGCTCGGCCCATCAGGCTTTCCAGCTCGACGAGGCCCCGGCGATCGTGTTGCGCGAGCCAGGCCAGGAGCCGCCGCCCTGCGGCGAAGGCATCCTCACTCCGGCTCCCCTCCTCCTCCCGGGTCATCGGGTGGATGCGGTTGACCACCAACGCCGCCAGCCGATGCCCGCTCTCCGCCAGCCGCCGGGCGAAGAAGAGGGCGTCCGGCACTCGCTCGGGCCCGGGACCGGCGACCAGCAGGAACTCGCATTCGGCGCCTTGCAGCAGCCCGCGCACCGCCTCGGCACGCTCGCGGAAGCCGTCGTAGAGGGGTCCGAAAGCTTGGAAGAACTCGGCCATGTCCCGCAGGAGGTCGAGCCCCACGAGATCATCGAGATAGCGCTCGGCCGCTCGCCCGAGAGGACCCCAACCGCGGGTCGGCTTGAGCCGACCGGCCGCGTCGAACCAGGGCCGGAGGGCGACCTTGAGGGCACCGCTGTCGAGAAAGGACAGGATGCGCTCCGGAGCCTCCAGGAAGTCGAGGGCCTGGCGGGTCGGCGGCGTGTCGAGCAAGATCCGCTGCCAGCGCGCCTCCCCCGCGGCCTCGTAGAGCCGCTCGACGGCCATGTACTCGAAGATGCCGCCGAGACTCCCCGAGAGCTGGTCGTAGAAGCGATTGCCGAGGATCCGCTCGGCCGCCGTCCGATCGGGGCTGTAGCGCTCGACCAGGCGGTCGAAGGTCCGCCGGGCATCGAGGAGGTGGGCGAAGAGAGGCGCCGCCCCGGGCAGGGACTCGGGCAACGCCACCGGTACCTCGCGCTCGCGGGCCTCGTCACCCACTCCGAGGGCGGTCTTCAGCCGCAAGGAAGGATCGAAGGTCGCCACCAGGGTCTCACGCCCCGCGACGGCCGCTTCGATGCCGAGGGCCGCCGCGAGAGTGGTCTTGCCCACCCCGCCGGCACCGACCACGACCTGGAGTCGTCGCTCGAGGGGCTTCATCCCTCGGCCCCTCCCTGTCGGAGGGCCGCAGCCAGAGCCGCCACCAGAGCCGGGCCGCGGTCCGCGGGCACCAGGGGCAACCGCCACAGGGGGCCGGCCCAGGCGCCGGCGAGACGCCCCAGCTCGCGCTCGTTGATGGCCCGCCGCTGCTGCCAGAGCAGCAGAGACGGGCCCGGCTCCCGGGGCAGACGCCCCGGCGGGAAGGGTGGGTACAGGCTGTTGACCACCAGCAGCTCGGGCTCGCGGTCCAGACGGCGCGCGAGATCCTGCCGGAGCTCGAGCACCTCCTCGACCGGCATCTCTTCGGCAAGGGTCACGGCAACGATGCCGCACTGCTCCGGATCGGCCACCAGCCCGGCGAGCTCGCGGGCCAGGCGCGCCACCGGCCCGCCGCCGATCGCCTCGGCGGTCAAGCGCGGAGCCGCCAGCAGGGTGACGCCGTGGCCGGTGGCGGGCGCATCGAGGATCACGAGATCGAAGCTCCGATCTCGACCCTCGCGAACCTGCTCCCACGCGTGATGGACGACTGCCAGCTCCCTCAGGCCCGGCATTCCGGCCGCGAGCTGCTGATAGACCGGGCTCTCGAGGATGCGGCGAGCCACCATGGCGATGCGGACCTGTTGCTCGATGATCCGGTCGAGGACCTGCCGCGGCTTGAGGTTCTGGACCGAGAGGCCGGGACTGCGCGTAGCAACGACCTGACCACCGGAAGGTGGCGTGCCGAGCAGCTGGTGGAGGCTCTCCCGCGGGTCGACCTCGATCACCAGCACCCGCCGGCCGAGCTCGGCGAGCAGGAGTCCCAGCGCCGCAGAAACCGCCGTCTTGCCCACCCCGCCCTTGCCGGTGACCACCACCAACTTGCGCGCGGCGAGGCGATCGAGGATCTCTCGCGTCGAAGTCGGGGCGGCCATCTGCGCGCGGATTGTAGAGAGATTGCCGCGCCGCGGCCAGCCTTTCGGGCGGGAGGAAACCGTTCCGGGCCGGCATATACTCGCGTCGATGTCCTTCCCTGCCACGCGCTTACGTCGCTTCCGGCGCACCCCGAGCCTGCGCCGGCTAGTGCGGGAAACTCAGCTTTCGCCCGCGGATTTCGTCCTCCCCCTCTTCGCCGTGCCCGGCCTGGACGTCGCGCGGCCGGTGCCATCGCTGACCGGGGTCTTCCAGCACTCGGTCGACCGGCTGGTCGAGGCCGCCGTCGCCGCTCACGGCGAAGGCATCGAGGCCGTGCTCCTCTTCGGCATCCCGGAAACCAAGGACGCCATCGGCTCGTCTTCCTGGCAGGACGCCGGCATCGTCCAACAGGCGCTGCGGAGCCTCAAAGGGGCCGCCCCGGGGCTGACCAGCATCGCCGACCTCTGCTTTTGCGAGTACACAGATCATGGCCATTGCGGCGTGCTGCACGGCGAAGAGGTGGACAACGACGCCACCCTCGCCAACCTCGGCCGCCAGGCGGTCTCCCTGGCCCGCGCCGGAGCGGACGTGATCGCTCCCTCGGACATGATGGACGGCCGCATCGGCTCGGTGCGCCGCGCGCTCGACGAGGCCGGCTTCGAGAGCGTGGCGATCCTCTCCTACGCCACCAAATTCGCGAGCGCCCTCTACGGGCCCTTCCGCGACGCCGCCCAGTCGACCCCTTCGTTCGGCGATCGCCGTGGCTATCAGATGGACCCGTCCAACCGGCGCGAGGCCCGGCGTGAGGCCGCTCTCGACGTCGAGGAGGGAGCCGACGCCCTGATGGTCAAGCCCGCCCTGCCCTATCTCGACGTCCTCGCCGATCTGCGCGCCGAGTGGGACCTGCCCCTCGCCGCCTACCACGTCAGCGGCGAGTACGCCATGTTGCGGGCGGCCGCCGAGCGCGGCTGGCTCTCCTACGAGCGGGTGTTGATGGAGTCTCTGCTGTCGATCCGGCGAGCGGGCGCCGATCTGGTGATCACCTACGGCGCCCGCGACGCCGCACGCCTGCTGCGGGAAGGGTGGGAGCCATGAGCCATCTCGAACGCGCCCGCCGCGTCATGCCGGGAGGGGTGTCGTCCCCGGTCCGCGCCTTCAAGGGGGTGGGCGGGGAGCCGGTGTTCATCCGCGCCGCCGCCGGCGCCTATCTGGTGGCCGAGGACGGCCGTCGCTACGTCGACTACATCGGCGGCTACGGGCCGCACATCCTGGGCCACGGCGACACCTCGATCTCCAACGCCGTGAACCGGGCGCTCAAGGACGGCACCACCTTCGGGGCGCCGACCCTGGCCGAGGTCGAGCTGGCCGAGCGCATCGTCTCTGCGCTGCCCTCGGTCGAAATGGTCCGCTTCGTCAGCTCCGGCACCGAGGCCACCATGTCGGCCCTCCGCCTCGCCCGGGCCGCCACCGGCCGCAGCAAGCTGGTCAAGTTCGAAGGCTGCTACCACGGCCATGCGGACGCCTTCCTAGTGGCCGCGGGCTCCGGAGCGGCAACGATCGGCGTGCCCTCCTCCCCGGGCGTGCCCGCCGCGGTGACTGCCGACACCCTGACCGTGCCCTACAACGACCTGCCGGCCATCGTCGAGCTCTTCGATCGCGTCGGCCCCGAGGTGGCGGCCGTCTTCGTCGAGCCGATCGCCGGCAACATGGGCCTGGTGCTGCCGGAGCCGGGCTTCCTCGAGGCCCTGCGCGAGCTCACCGACCGCGTCGGCGCCCTGCTGGTCTTCGACGAGGTGATGACCGGCTTCCGCGTCGCCTGGGGTGGGGTCCAGGTGCTCACCGGGATCCGGCCCGACCTCACCACCCTGGGCAAGGTGATCGGCGGCGGCCTGCCCCTGGCAGCCTACGGCGGCCGGCGCGACCTGATGGCACAGATCGCCCCCGAAGGGCCGGTCTACCAGGCGGGCACTCTCTCGGGAAACCGCCTGGCGGTGGCCGCCGGCCTCGCCGCCCTCGAGAGGCTGGCGGCCGATGGCGGCGCCGCCTATCGTCGTCTGGAGGAAACCGGCGTCGCCCTCGAGGTCGGTCTGGCCGAGACCGCCGTCCGCCAGGGCGTGCCTTTCACCGTCCAGCGCCAGGGCTCGATGCTCGGCATCTGCTTCCACCCCGGGCCGGTACGGCGCCAGGCCGACGTCGACGCCTCGGACCGCAAGCTCTTCGCCCGGGTCTTCCACGAGCTGCTCGCCGAAGGGGTTCATCTACCCCCGTCTCCCTACGAGACTCTCTTCCTCTCGACCGCTCACGGCGATCAGGAGATCGACAAGACTCTGACGGCCTTCAGCCGCGCCCTTTCGCGAGCCATGGCGAGGCCCTGAGCTCCACGAGCGACGGCGACCGCTTCAGAGTCCGCGGCTCAGCTCGGCCGCAGCTGTACGTACAGCCACGCCCGGGCGCTGGTCCAGCGCCGTGCGACGGTGGCCGGGGAGATCGCCAGCACCTCCGCGGTCTCCTCGAGCGAGAGCCCGCCGAAGAAGCGCATCTCGACGATCCGCGCCTGCTCCGGATCCAGGTTCTCGAGCCGCTGCAGGGCGTCGTCGAGGACGATGAGATCGACCTCCTGCTCCACCGCCACGTCCGCCGCCTCGTCGAGGGTGACGGTCATCACCTTGCCGCCCCGCTTGATCGCGTCGCGAGCCCGGGCATGGTCGACCAGGATGCGGCGCATCACCCGCGCGGCGAAGGCGAAGAAGTGGACGCGGCTCTTCCAGTCCGCCTGGCGGCGATCGACCAGACGTAGATAGAGCTCGTTGACCAGGGCCGTCGGCTGGAGGGTGTGCCCCGGCCTCTCCCGCTCGAGGTACTGCCGGGCCCGCCGGCGCAGCTCCTCGGAGACCAGGGGCATCAACCGATCCAGGGCCTCCCGGCTGTCGTCGTTCCAGCGCAGCAGGACCTCGGTCACGGCAGCGAAATCGCTCATTCCCACGCTCTCCCAGCAACGGTCATTCCAGACCCTTCGCAGATTCTCCGGCGTTTCGGTAGCGCAGCGCCAGCTCCGGTCGCCCCCAGCCCTCGTAGAGCCTGATCAGGTCGCGGCACTCTCGGGACTTCTCGCTCAAGCGCCGGCTCTGCGAGGACTTGCGGTGGACGGCGAGCAGGTGGGGCTCGGCCTCCTCGAAGCGGCGCAGCTCGAGGAGGCACTGGCCCAGGACCCGGCGGGCGGCGAGCACCCAGGGATCCTCGGCTCCGAAGGTCCGCCCGAGCACGGCGAGAGACCGTCTGGCCATGGCTTCGGCTCGCACCGGCTGCCGGCGCTCGAGGAGAACGTCGGCCAGCGAGAGCCGGGTCATGGCGAGGTTGAGGTGATCCTCCCCGAAGCTGCCGGCCAGGATCGTCTCGGCTTCCCGGAACCTCTCCTCCGCGGCCTCGAGGTGGCCAAGCTCTAGCTCGAGGGAGCCCAGGTTGTGCAGCGGTGCCGCCAGCATGTCCGGACCGGCGGCCGAGTCCCGCAGGATCTCGATCGCTTCGGAGTAGAGCCGCCGCGCGCCCTCGCGGTCCCCTTTGGATTGAGTGAGGTCGGCGAGGGCGTTGAGCACCTGGCCGGTCCGGGACGAGCGGGGACCGAGGGCCTCGCGGGTCATCGCGAGCGACTCTCGGAAGGTCGCCTCCGCCTCTTCCAGACGGCCCTGAGCGTAGATCGCCCGCGCCAGGTTGAGCAGCGCGGTGGCGGTATCCGGGTGCGCGCCGGAGAAGCTCCGCCGGCGCGCGGCCAGGACCTCCCGAAACTGCCTCTCGGCCTCGTCCGCCCGTCCCCGCAGCAGGGCGAGGTCGGCGAGGTTGTTGCGCACGGTGGTGACCTGTGGGTGGTCCGAGTCGAAGGCGGCCACGGAGATGTCGAGGGCTCGCCGGTGGAGGGCTTCCGCCTCGTCGAGCTGCCCTTGCTGGACGCGCACGAAGGCCAGGTTGCCCAGCGTCGCCACCAGGTGGGGGTGGGTTTCGCCGTAGAGCTTGCGCTGGATCTCCACGGCGCGTTGGAGAGCTTTCTCAGCTTCCTCCAGGCGGCCTTGGTCGCGGTAGAGGATGCCGAGGTCGTTCAAGGTCAGGGCGACCTTCGGGTGGTCCGGTCCCAGACCGCGCTCCTCGAGCGCAATCGCCTCTCGGTAGTAGCCCTCGGCGTCCCCGGGGCGGTCGCGGCGGCGGGCAACACCGGCCCGGAAGTCGAGGACCGTCGCGCTCAGCTCGGCCTTGCCGACCCTCTGCGCCGCACCGTGCGCCCCTTCCAGCAGCCCGGCGGCCTCCTCGATCCGGCCGGCGAGCTCCACCGTTCGGGCCAGGTCGGTCATCGCTCTCACCCGCAGCTCCTCACCCGCCTTCCCCATGCCTTCGGCGGCGGCGAGGGCTCGGCGCTCGAGCTCCTCGGCTTCGCCGTACCGCCCGCCCAGCCGCGACAGCTCTCCCAGCTCGAGCAGGCTCTCCACCCAGGGACCGGGCTCGCTGGCGCTGGCGGTGCGTTCGCGGGTCTCGAGGGCCCGGCGCAAGATCGGTTCGGCCTCGGCGTAGAGGCCGAGCCCCTTGTAGGTCCGTCCCATGGTCAGCAGCAGGTCGCCTCGTGCCTCCGGCTGGGCCACCAGGCGGCGCTCCACTTCGGCAACACCCCGGTCCAGCAGCTCCCTCGCCGTGACCGTGGCGCCCCGGGAGCGGGCGGGATCGGGGATCGAGAAGACGTCGGTCATGAAGCTCGAGACCGCCTCCGCGCGGTTGCGCTGGCTGATCAGCTGGCGCTCTCGCTCGATCAGGGCCTGCCGCTGGGTCACCAGCACGACCAGGAAGGCCGCCACGGTCACCACCACCACGGCGGTCGCCGCCGAGGCCCACGGGTGGCGGGTCAGGAGCTTCCCCGATCGGTAGAGGAAGGTGTCGGGCCGGGCCTTGACCGGCAGCCCGGAGAGATGGGCCTCGACGTCCTGCATCAGCTGCTCGACCGAGGAGTACCGGCGCTCCGGGTCCTTCCTCAGGGCGACCAGGACGATGGTGTCGAGGTCGCCGGCGAGCCGCCGGGCGAGCCCCCTGCGATCGGTGCGGCGGGCGCGGACGATCTCCTCGAGCGTGGGACCTTGCTCTTCGGCCTCGGTCGCCGCCGGACGGATCGCCCGCTCCGAGGGCCGCTCGGGCTCGCGGTCCGCCACCTCCCGCACCAGCTCGTCGAAGCGCCGGCCGCAAGCCAGATGGGGTCGATGGCCGGTGAGCAGCTCGTAGAGGATGACGCCCAGGGAGTAGAGGTCCGACAGGGCCGAGACCGGCCGGCCGAGCAGCTGCTCGGGGCTGGCGTAGTCCGGCGTCAAGGGCGTGAAGCCGTGGCCGGTGGGCATCACGGTCAGGTCGAAGCTGCCCGGGCCGAGCAGCTTGGCGATGCCGAAGTCGAGCAGCTTCGGCTCGCCGTCGCGGGTGACCAGGATGTTGCCGGGCTTGAGGTCCCGGTGCACGATCAGGTGCTGGTGGGCGAAGCGCACGGCCGCGCAGACCTTGAGGAAGAGCCGCAACCGCTCGCTCACGGTCAGGCGCTCCCCGTCCGCGTAGGCGTCGATGGCCGTGCCGTCCACCTTCTCCAGCACGAAGAAGGGGCGTCCATCGGGCGTCGTGCCGCCATCCAGCAGCTTGGCGATGCCGGGGTGGTCCAGCTCCGCGAGGATGCGGCGCTCGGCCCGGAACCGCGCCACCAGCTCGGGATCGTGGAAGCCCCGCTCGAGGACCTTGACCGCGACCTCCTTGCGGTAGACGTCGTCGCCGCGCACGGCCCGGTAGACCGAGCCCATGCCTCCCTTGCCGATCAGCTCGAGGATGCGGTAGGCGCCCAGCTCGCGTGGGATGGGCAGGGGCTCCGGCGGCGTGAGGGGCGACAAGGTGACCTCGGCCGGCCTGGCCAGGAAGCTGCCCTCGTGCTCCAGGAAGTCGAGCAGCTTGCCGACTTCTCGGGCCAGCTCGGGATCTCGCTCGGCCAGCACGGAGAGGTGGTGGCAGCGCTCCTCGGGCCCGAGGTCGAGGAGTGACTCAAAGACCTCGCGCACTTGATGAAAACGCTCTTGCGTCTGCGCCATATCCAGTGAGGGTTGAAACGACCGCCTGTCCCCGGCGGCGGACGTGGATCCCGATACGTTGATCTCAGTGTATCGCTGGCTCAGGTTCGGACCCGAGGTAGAGGCTCCAGGAGGTGCTCGATGGCCTAGGACTACCGTTGTTGCAAGCGGAACGCCTGTTACTCATCCGCCGTAATAAAGTCCGCAGGACTAGGAGACTCCCCAATGATGAAGAGAACCAACCTCTGCGTTGGCATGCTGTTGGTCTGTCTGAGCGCCGGAAAGGGGGCGGCCGAGTGTCCGCCGGAGGAGCGCACCGTCCTGATCGAGCCCGGCCACGTCAGCTTCTCGATCGACAAGCAGGCTCTGGTCGGAGGCAGCACTGCGGAGGCCGTCCTGGGATCAGGACTGCCCCTCCACGGCACCCTGAGCACCACGGCCGACGACCTCGTCTTCACCCCCAACGACGACTTCTGGACCGTCGGCAACGACAGCTTCACGGTCACCATCGGTTCGCCGGTCCCCGGCTCGAGCCCGCCACAGGTCAAGACTGTGCGGCTGGTGGCGATGGTCGAGCCCGATCACTCAGAGTCCCAGCTCCAGGACTTCGAGGGCCCGCTGGGCTTCCCCTGGGAGGCTTCCTGCCTGGGCAGCACTTGTACGATCGGTCCCGCCGGCGCCCTCACGGCGAGCCAGGGGCTGCGCATCATCCCGAGCACCGGCGCGCCGAGCGTGGCCGAGAGGCAGGATGGCGGCCACGGCGGCTCCGACACCGCCGGGGCCGGCAACAACTACCGGCCGCCGCCGATCGGCGGCGGCAGCGCCAACTGCGAGGCCGATTGCCCGCCGGCCGACCAGCTCGCCTTCCGAGTGCTCGCCCTGGGCGCCGACCCCGAGCCCAGCTACGCCGTCGAGACCCGCCGCAACGGCCTCCAGTACGAGATGCAGATCCTGGAGCGCAAGGGAGGGTTCGACCGGCGCTCCTCCTGGGTGGCGGTGCCGGGCACCGCCCAGAACGTCCGGCTGCTGACCTGGAACGACGACGACGAAACGAATCGAATCGGCGGCGCCTTCCTGATGGTGGACCGGGAGCTCAAGAGTGCGATCAGCACCGTCGCCGGCACCCCGCCCCTCCTGAGCCTGCCGCTGCGGATCGGCCTGCTCGACCCGGTCACCGCCAGCGGGACCTTCGACTTCGACGACATCGAGACCTTCTCCACCACGATCGCTGGCCAGGACTGCCGCCAGGCCGATGATTTCGAGGCCGGCGCCGTCGACGGCGGCTGGACCGAGACCTACGGCAACGCCGCTCTCGTCGTCGACCCGGAGGCCAAGGCCGCCGGCGCAATGGGGCTGCTGGTGAGCATGGTCGACACCGGCGGCGTCCTCGGCGGTCAGCTCGGGGCCAGCCTCGGCAACGCCCGGCACCGCTACGGCGCGCGCTTCCGCATCGACCCGAGCAACCTGACGATCCCGACCAACAGCGGGGTCCTGCTCGCCGAGTGGCGCACGGCGAGCGGCACCAAGGGCTTCCGCGTGTCGCTGGTGCAGAACGGCTCGGACCTGCGGCTGCGCGTCTATGCCCGCCAGGACGACGGGACGGTGGTCAACCCGAACGCCTTCACCCTGAGTCGGGCTCCGCACACCATCGAGGTCGACTGGCTGCGCTCGCCGACCGACGCCGCCGACGCCGGCACCGGCTACGCCCGCGTCTGGGTGGACGGCGTGCGCCGCTTCACGGTGCCGGCGCTCGCCAACGACGGTCTGCAGGTCGAAGAGGTGCGCATCGGCGCCACCAGCGCCAACGCGACCGGCCGGGTCTTCCTCGACCAGATCGAGCTCTGGGACTCGCCCTAAGCAGTGCCGGGAAGCAGCGCCCGCAGGCGACCCTGCAGGGCCGACAGCTCGAGCGTCGTGAGACCGACGCGGCGCTCGAGCTCGGCGGCTTGGCCATGGGGATAGCCGAGGAGGTTGGCCAGCACGCCAGACACCAACCCCGCCGATTCCTCAAAGCTACGCTCCGGCTCGGGCCAGGCGCGTGTCAGCCGAGCCAGCTCCTGGCGCTCGACGCCGATCAGCGTCTGGAACTCCCATTCTTCGAAGAAGGGCCCCTCGACCGCCGCCCACAGGCAGCGGCCGAGGGTCGCCAAGTCCTCGGGGCTCATCGCCGAGCGCCAGTCCATCTCACCTTCCCTCCGTGGACATCCCTAGTTCAACCCCAGGTAGTACTGCATGCCTGCGGTCGGCCGGAAGGCGGTGCCGCCGTCCGGGTGGCTGGGGTGCTCGATCACCAGCGTGTTGCTGTTCTGATCGTAGAACGCCTTGCGGCCGTTGCTGAGGTTGCGCTGGTGGGTCGGGCTGGTCATCACGCCCTCGACCACGTCCGCGAACTGGGCCTTGGAGGTCACGCCGGGGAACTCGGCCTGCTGGACGACGTGCTTGTCGTAGGCGTGACCGCCGGCGATCTTCTCGGCCTGCTCGCGCACGGCCGACTTGACCACCTGGGCGACGGTGCTGGTGGGCTGGACGTTGTCGGAGACCTTGGCGGCGTCCGTGGAGTGGTCAAGCCCGCGGGCCACGTCGAGCGCGTCGTCGGCGTGGGCGGCGGTGCGCACGGCGGCGCCACCGCCGGTGGCGAAGGGCACCAGGGCCCCCACCACGTCGGCGCCCAGGGCCATCCACTGGGTACCGCTGACCGTGCCGGTGGTCTGGTAGCTGTGACAGATGTCGTAGATGTCGTAGGCGATGAAGGCCACGTCCACCACCGTGTCGAGCACCATGCCGGTGCGGTCGGTACGGTTGAGCGGGTTGGCCTGCGCGTAGGCGTAGCGGTTCCAGCTGCGCGGGTTGACCGCCATGCCGACGATCGGGTCCGGGGAGAGGAAGCGCCCCAATTGGGGGTTGCTGTAGCGGGCGTGGAAGTAGTCGAGGTCGTCGGCGCCCGGGTTGGACCCGCCGTGGGTGTGGAGGTCCCGCCGCTCGCCGAGGAAGCGCATCGCCTCACTGTCCTGGAGCGGGTTGGTGACCTCCTCGCCGTAGGGGAAGTAGGCGTGGTAGGCCACCGGCTGCCCGGCACCGTTGGTGATCAGCCTCGGCGTGCCCAGGGCGTCGAGGTGGAAGTGGCGCACTCCCGCGGGGGTCTCGGCCGCCAGCAGCTTCGAGCCGCGGTAGACGTAGTCGCGGTCGACCTGCCAGGTACTGCCCTGCCGCACCAGCTCGCGCACCAGCCGGTTGCCGAGGTCGCGCACGGCGAAGCGGGTCTCCCCCCCGAGCTTGAAGGAGACGAGGCGCTCGTCGTCTGCGCTGTAAAGGTGAACCCACTCCTGGTCCGGCAGGGCCACTCGCCACACCGAGCCGAGCGGGTCATAGCCATAGGCCTGGCCGTTCCAGCCGGTCAGGTTGCCCTGGGCGTCGTAGCCGACGGCACCGGTGAGCCGGTTGGTGCTGCTGCTCACCGGCACGTTGCGCACCACCGTCGAGCCCGAGCCGATACGCGTCGACACCGAGCTCAGGTTCTCGAAGGCGTCGTAGGTGTAGCGCTGCTGGTGCTCGGTGCCGCCGCCGGTCGGGCCGTCGAAGAGGGTGGCGGTCTTGAGCCGGCGCACCGGGTGGTACTCGAACCACCAGGGGCCGATCTGGGTGACGTTGCCGGCCCCGTCCCAGCGGTAGGTGCCGGAGCGCCAGAGGTCGACGCCGGAGCGCCGGGCGAGCACCTCGGCCGGACGTTGCAGGTAGCTCGGGTCGTTGGTCTGGAGGTCGTCGACGCCGTTGCCGTGGCTCAACCGCGCCACCAGGCCGTTGCCGTGGTAGGTGATGGCGCTGGCGTAGCCGGCCACCGAGCTCAGCAGGCCCTCGGTGTAGCCGTAGGTGACCGTCCGCGGCGCGGCCAGGCCGCAGGTGCTGCACTCCGGATAGCCCTGCGTCGCGAGGTTGCCCAGCTCGTCCCAGGTCCAGGACTGGTAGACGTGGTCGCTGTTGACCGCGCCGTTCCAGACCCGGGTGTCCCGCCGGGAGATGCGGCCGTCCCGGCCGGAGTAGGTGTAGGTCTCCTCCAGGCGGAAGGTGAAGGGGATGGTGCCGGCGGCCACGTAGTTGTAGCGCTCCGCCGTGCGCACGCGGCCGTTGTCCCAGTTGCCGGCGGTCTGGCCGGTGCCGAAGGTGAAGCGCTTGAACGGGCGTTGGGCGCCGCCGGTCTCGCGGACCTCGGTCAGGCGGCCGGCGCGGTCGTAGAGGTAGGTCAGGTCGCTGCCGCCGTCGACGATGCGGCCGGCGTTGCCCAGGGGGTCGTAGCCCGAGTAGGTCACCGTGCCGTTGCCCGCCGCTCCCTTCTCCGGGTGGATCTCGGCGCGCAGGAAGCCGAGGTCGTCGTACTGGAAGGTGCGGGCCTGGGTGCAGGTGGCGCCCACCGCGTTCTGGCAAACCTTCTTGAGGCGCCCGCCCACGTCGTACTCGTAGGTGGTGGCCATCAGGCCGCCGAGGGGCCCGGCCGGGTCGGTGACGCGGATCAGCCGGCCCTGGCGGTCCCGCTCTTCGTAGACCGTGACCGAGGTCTCGAGCACCTGGGCCGCCTCGGCGTCCCAGGTGGTGCCGATGGGCGTCGAGCGGGCGAGCAGGCGGACCCCGTCGTAGTCGAAGGTCAGGTCGTGGCTGGCACCGTCCGGCGGCCGGATGCGGCGGGCCCGGCCGAATGGGTCGTACTCCAGGTATTCGGTTTTCTTGTCCGGCGAGCCGGCCATCCACTCCGACACCGAGGTCGGCCAGCCGAGGCCGTTGTAGGTGGTGTCGCGCAGGTTCCAGAAGCCGCCTGGCATGAGCTTCTGCTCCCGCCAGACGCGGCCGAGGCCGTCGAAACGCACCTTCTCCTGGGACCGGATCGCTCCGGTCCTGCTGCCGTTGACGCGGCGCCGGATGTCCACCCGGGCGTTGAGGTTGCCGGTGCTGGCCGCGGTGTAGGCGTACTCCACCCAGGCGCCCTGCCCGGCCTGCGGCTTCTCCCAGGTCAGCCGGCCTGCCCAGTCGTGCTCCAGGTCCACCTGCAGGCCGGCGCTGTCGCGCACCGCGCTGGGCAGGCCGGAGCCGCGGTCGATGGTGCGGTCCAGGCTGAGGAAGGAGAGGGGGGTGCCGTTGGCCTCGTAGAAGCGGGAGGTCGCGCGCACCCCGAACTGGTAGCCGTGCTCCAGCCGGTAGCGCTCGGCGGGCAGGGGCATCGAGCAAAGGCTGCCGGTGGTCTGGAGGCTGCCGGCGTCGGTCCCGTAGTCGCGCTGACGGGTCAGGTTGCCGGCGCCGTCGTACTCCAGCACGCGCACCAGGTCGTTGGCCGAGCGGACGGCGCCGAACTGCAACAGGCGCTGGCGCAGCAGGGCGCCGGTGGCGGCGTCGTAGCAGCGCTCTTCCTTGGCCGCCGTGCCTTCGGTGGTGGTCCGCTCGGTCCAGGTGTCGAGGACCCAGGCCGAGCCCGGCAAGACGTTGCCGGGGTTGAAGGCGGTGTAGACCGAGCGCACGTTGCCGGCCGTGAAATTGCCCCCCGTGGTCACCCGCCGGTAGTGGCCGAAGCCGTCCCAGTCGGTCCAGTCCTGGTCGGCCCAGCGGCCGCCGTCGTCGTGGTAGACCACCCGCTCGGAGGCCTTGCGGCGGTTGGTCTCGAGGCAGCCGCCGTCGAACGGCACGGAGCAGACGGGCTGGGCGTCTCGCTCGAAGCGCAGGTAGGTGGAGCGCTGCAACGCGCAGGAGCCGCCGGAGGCGTCACAGTCGAAGACCTGGGAGGAGAGGAAGCGGTTGCCGGTGGCGTCCGGGGGTTGGATCCGCGAGTACGGCAGGCCGTACTCGTTGGCCAGGGCCGGGGTCTCGAAGGGGAACTCCGCGCCCGGCCAGACCGAGAAGTAGTGGACGTGGCAGTCGAGCAGCGGCGTGGTCACGGTCACCTTCAGCTCTTCCGGTGGCGGCCGGAAGGTCTGCCCGGACTCGCAGTGGTAGGTGGGGTCGAGGGGCGAGGCGGAGAGCAGGGCGGCGTAAGTCCAGGTGCCCATGGCGCCGCCGGCCTGGTCGAACAGCTCGCGGGTGGCCACGGCCGCCGAGTTGCGGTGCCACTCGAGCAGGCTGCAACCCTGGGTGGGCAGGGTGTGGTCGCGGTAGGTCCAGCGGATCCCCCCCAGGGTGGGCAGGGTCATCGAGGCCAACATGCCGCGGGCGTGGCAGGAGGCGGGTTGCTCGGGGGTGAAGTAGGTGAAGCGATGGCTGGTGCCGTCGGGCAGGGTGACCGAGGACAGCAGCTGGACGTCCACCTTGGTCCAGAACGGCAGGTTGTTGTTGCAGGGCAGGTCGACGGTGGCCGTGGGCAGGTAGTTGAAGGTGTAGACGGCGGGCAGGGCGCTGCCGCCGAACTGGCTCAGCTCCACGTGGTCGAGCAGGCGGCCGTACCAGCCGGTCGCGTCGGGGCGGAAGACCACACGCTGCACCCGGTCGTGCTTGTCGGTCAGGGTCCAGGTGTTGCCGTCCGGCGAGTAGGAGATCGCGAGGTCGCGCAGGCCGTCGCTGAAGCGGTCGTTGATCGCGGTCAGCCGCCAGTCGGACTTGCCGCCCGCGGGGGCGAAGTCGGTGAAGGTCTGGTAGCTGCCGTTGGGCATCTCCACCACCCGCTGGGTGGCGGAGAGCACCCGCATGCGCAGGTAGGCGCCGTCGCGGCTGTAGCAGGTGCCGACGCAGGGATCGGTGGTGCCCGGCGGGCTGGGAGCGCCGAGGGCGGTCGAGAACTGGTGCTCGGTGCCGTCCGCCCCGACGTAGGTCCAGTTGAAGGCCGGGCTCGAGGCCAGACGGCCCGGGCCGTAGAGCTGGCCGAGCGACAGGGACCAGCCCAGGCCGGCGTTGGACAGCTCGTCCGGCACCACCCGGGTGTAGGGCCGCCCCTGGTAGTAGGCCTCGAGGTGGTCCCAGGCCTTGGAGTTGTAGACCAGCTGGAGCCGGTAGTCGGCGACGCCGCCCACGGGATAGGAGGGGCCGATCGGCAAGCTGACGATCAGGTTGCCGTTGAGCAGGTTGACTTCGTCCAGCTCACCGGCGGCGTAGACCTGGTCGACCTTGATCCCCCGCTGCCAGCTCGGCGGCTGCTGGCCGGCCAGCGGCGGCCCGAGCAAAAGGAGGACGAGGAGGAGGGTCAGGGTGAGCAGGGAAGGCGCCAGGGCCAGGCGGACGAGGGGGGCGGTTCTCGGTGGTTTCATCTGTTTTCTCCGTAGCGACCCTCCCAAGGCGCAAACGACCGCCGATCCCCATCACCGGGATCCACTGATGGGGTTTCCCCTCGCCTTTCGCCATGGGGAACCGACCGGCCGCCTTTCCGGCCGGCGTCCCTCCAGGAGGTCTGCCATGAAGCTGCACACCACGAGCATCGCCGCCCTCGCCGGCTCGTTGCTCCTCGCCATCACCCTTCCGGCCGCGGGCCAGCAGGCGGTCGACGACACCGGCCGCGGCGGCGCCTGCGGCGGTCTCCAGGCCCACACCTGCTGCTGGAACGAGCTGCTCAAAGTGATCTCGGGCGAGCCGATGGACCAGGCCCGCATCGACCAGCACAAGGGCCCGGACGACATCGGCTGGTGGGGCAGCGGCGGCTCGGAGAACATCCCCGTGCTGTGCCGGGCCGCCGACTACTGGAAGAACGGCAACCCCAGCTGGTTCGAGGGCTACTTCGCCGACCAGACCGGCGGCGAGGGCTTCATGGGCTCCGAGGTGCTCTCACCGCTCTACGGCCCCTTCGTGGTCTCGGCGGTGATGACCGTGCTCGACAAGGCCTCCACCGCCGGCCACACCAGCCTGGCCGCCGACGCCCGGACCTGGCTGCGCAGCTACTGGACCTTGAACGCCCTGGCCGCCCACGAAGGCACCTGGACCTCGATCCGCTCGGTGCAGGACACCGGGGTCTCCTACGATTCCAACCCCAGCATCGAGAGCGAGTACACCGGCCTGGTCACCCCCGTGCCGGGCAGCCGGCGCCTGCGGCGCGACCTCGACGCCCCCGCCCTCGACCAGCCCAACGTCGCCCTCGGCCAGTTCCTGCTCACCCTGGCCCTGGGCTATGGTCCGCGCCAGCTCGGCTACTCCAACCTCGACCTCGAGTACTACCACCCGCTGCGCCTGGCCGTGCATCTGCTCGGCGGCCAGATCACCAACGGCACCCTCAACCTGGGCGCGGTGCCCACGCCGGCGGCCAAGTTCGGGCTCACCACCACCCAGCAGAGCAACCTGCGCACCTTTGTCGGCGCGCCGGGAGAAGATCCCACGCTGTTCAACACCGTGGTGAACTACGTCGCCCACGGTTCGCGCTGCACCATCACCTTCCTGCGCAGCGACCAGGGCACCAGCGCCTGGTTCGGCGACGACGACGCCTTCCAGCCGACCTGCCATCCCCACCTCAACGGCATCAACTGGTATGGCCTGACCATGACCAACGCGGGCGCGGCGGAGATTCTCACCCCGTACTTCCAGAGCGGCTCACGGCGCAGCGGCGGCTCCATCGTCACCAGCCCGGGCAACTACTCGATCCCGGTGATCGGCGGCAGCCCGATCTACCGCATCGCCTGGCGCGCCGGCGGACCGGCCGTGCTGGAGTACCACCCGCCCCAGGCCACCAACCTCGACGGCCAGCACGAGGCCCTCGACTGCTACGCCACCAGCGGCTGGGCCTGGGACGAGGAGCTGCCGAACACCCCGATCTCGGTCGAGGTCCGCGACAACGGCGCCCTGCTCGCCACCCTCCCCGCCAACCTCTACCGCCCCGACCTGGTCGGCTACGGCAACCGCAACCACGGCTTTAGCTACACCTTGCCCTCCTCGGTGCGCGACGGCGCCGCGCACACCATCGAGGTGCGCTACCTGGCGAACGGCGCCGCCCTGCCCGGCTCCCCCCGCTCGATCACCTGCCGGCAGCTCAGCGTCGCCAAGGCCGGAACGGGCACTGGCACGGTCACCAGCTCTCCGGCCGGCATCTCCTGCGGCAGCCAGTGCTCACGCCACTACTCGGCCGGCTCGGTGGTCACGCTGGCCGCGACCCCGGCCGCGGGAGCGACCTTCGGCGGCTGGAGCGGTGACGCCGACTGCAGCGACGGCACCGTCACCTTGAGCGCCAACCGCAGCTGCACGGCCACCTTCAACGGCCCGCCGCCGCCCTGCGTGGCGGACGCCAACACCCTCTGCCTGTGGAACGGCCGCTTCGAGGTGCGCATGACCTCCAACGGCACCGCCGGCAAGGCCACGCCCTACAACAACGGCACGGGCTACTTCTGGCTCTTCTCGTCGGCCAACCTCGAGGTCGCGGTGCGGGTGCTCGACGGCTCCTCGACCAACGGCCAGCTGTGGTTCTCGCACGCCAGCCTGACCCAGGAGCCCTACACCCTGACCGTCCGCGACACCGTGACCGGCGTCACCGAGCCCTACACCAAGCCGGCCCTGTCGCTGTGCGGCGGCACCGACTTCGGGCTCGGCTCTCCAGCGGCCGTGCCGGCGGAGGGCGCGGCCGTGCCGGCGGAGGGCTCGGCCAGCGGCGCCGTCGGCTTCGAGGCGGCCCCGGCCCTCGCCAGCCGCGTCGCCTGCGTGCCCAGCGCCACCAACCTCTGCCTGCAAGGGGACCGCTTCGCGGTGCAAGTGCGCCGGGGCTCGGTCTACCAGGCCGGCGTCGAGCACACCAGCGAGACCGGCTCCTTCTCGTTCTTCGCCGCCAACCAGCCCGAGGTGGTGGTCAAGGTGCTCGACGGCAACTGGCTCAACGACCACTACTGGGTGTTCTTCGGCTCGATGACCGATCTGAGCTACGAGGTTCTGGTCCACGACACCGTGACCGGTACTACCCGGTCCTACCCGTCACCGGCCCCCTTCTGCGGAGTGCCCGACACGGCCGCCTTCTAGGCCCCCTTGAGCTGGCCGTAGAGCCAGGCCCGGGCGGAGGCGAAGCGGCGCTGCACGGTCGCTTCGCCGACGCCCAGGCAGGCGGCCGTCTCTTCGATCGACAGCCCGCCGAAGAAGCGCAGCTCGATGATCCGCGCCTGGTCGGCGTCGAGCCCGGCCAGGCGCTCGAGGGCCTGGTCGAGGGCCAGGACGTCGAAGTCCAGCTGCCGGGAGGGGTCGGGGATCACGCTCAGGGTCACCGGCACCAGCTCGCCGCCCCGCTTCTCGGCGTCGCGGCCGCGGGCGTGGTCGACCAGGATGCGCCGCATCACCCTCGCCGCGAAGGCGAAGAAGTGGGCGCGGCCAGCCCAGCTGGCCTGCTGGCGGCCGAGCAGGCGCAGGTAGAGCTCGTTGATCAGGGCCGTGGGCTGGAGAGTGTGGCCCGGCCGCTCGCGGTTGAGGTATGCCCGGGCTCGCTGGCGCAGCTCGGCCTCCACGAGGGGCATCAGGCGGTCCAGGGAGCCCTTGCTGTCCTCGTTCCAGTGCACCAGGAGGCCGGTGATGTCGTCGAGGTCGGACATGGTCTGCGGTGAGGTCGGATTCTACCTCCGGGCCGGCGCGGCACCGGCCACGGCGGTGCGGGCGCGATCGAGGATGCGGCCGGCGGCGTCCCGCCACGGGTCTCCCGCCGGCAGAACGTGGGCGAGCACGGCCAGGGCCCGCCGGGCCAGCTGCTCGGCCCTGGCCGGCCGCCCCCCCGCCAGGTCGACGTCGGCCAGAGAGAGCCGGCACATGGCGACCCGCAGGTGGTCGTCCCCGAGGTCGGCGAGCAGCACCTCCAGGGCAGACTCGAAGCTCTCCCGGGCGGCGGCGAGGTCGCCTTCCTCGCGCGCCAGTGAGCCCAGGTTGTGGAGGGCGGCGGCGAGGTCCTGCGGCTTGGCTCCGCCGCTCGCCCGGTGGGTGGCGATCGCCCGCCGGTAGTAGTCCCGCGCGCCGGCCCGGTCGCCCTGGTCCTGGGCCAGCAGGCCGAGGTTGTTGAGCACGATGGCCACTTCGGAGTGGGTCTCCCCGAGGGCCCCGCGGGCCCGCTCGAGGGCCTCCCCCAGGGTCTCGCCGGCCTGCTCGAGTTGGCCCTGGGCCTGCTGGCAGAGGCCGAGGTCGTTCAGTGTGGCGGCGACGTCGGCGTGGTCGGCCGGCAGCACCCGCCGGCGCACGTCCAGGGCCTGTCGCAGCAGCGCCTCCGCCTCGGCCTGCCGGTTGCGCAGGGCGGCCAGGGCACCGAGCTTGTGCAGGGTGGTGGCCACCGCGGCGTGCGCGGGGCCGAAGGTGGCCCTGGCCATCTCGAGCGAGCGCCGGTAGAGGGCTTCAGCCTCGTCGAAGCGACCCTGCTCCTGGCGCAGCAGGCCGAGGTTGTGGAGGGTGTTGGCCTGGATCGGGTGGGGCCCGGCGAACAGCCGGTCCTCGAGGGCCTGGGCCTCGGTGAACGCCGCCTCGGCCTCGCCGAGCTTGCCCTGCTCGAGCAGCACCAGGGCGAGGTCGTTCCACACCAGGGCGGTGCGCGGCTCGATCGGCCTCGCCGAGCGCCGCCGCAGCTCCAGGGCCTCGCGCAGCAGGGCCTCGGCGCTCTGGCGGCGGTCCCGCGCCCGCTCCAGGTCGGCGAAGCGCACCAACAGGAGCGACAGGGCCTCGTCGTCGCCCAGCCGGCGAGCCAGGGCCAGGGCCTCGACGATCTCGCGGTCGGACTCCTCGTAGCGGCCGAGGTGCTTGTCGATGCGCGCCAGCAGGGCCAGGCTCTCCAGCTCCTGGGCCGAGCCGGGCCGGACCTGCCGCCGCAGCTCGAGGGCCCGCAGGGCCTGCTCCCTCCCCTCGGCGTAGCGGCCCAGCTGGGTGGCGATCTCCGCCTGCTCGTGGACGGCCGCGGCCAGGCCCACCGCGTCTTCGCCCACCGGGTCGCCGCCGGCCAGGCCCCGCCGGGCTTCGAGAGCGCGGGCGGCCAGGGGCTCGGCGCTCTTGGGCAGGCCGAGGTTGCGGTAGGTGCGGGCCATGGTCAGCAGAAGCTCTGCTCGCGCCTCGGGCTGGGCCGCCAGCCGCTGGTCGATCTCGGCCACGCCGCGGTCGAGCAGCTCGCGGGCGGTGACCGTCTCGCCGGCCGAGAAGGTCGGGTCGGGCATCTCGAAGACGCCGGTCAGGAAGCCCGAGACTGCCTCCGCCCGGTTGCGCTCGAGGGTGAGCTGCCCCTCCCTCTCGAGCAGGGCCTCGCGCTGGCGCCAGAGGGCGACCACGAAGGCCAGTGCCGCCACCAGGGCGACGGCGGCAGCGATCGAGGCGCCGCGGTGCCGGCGCAGCAGCTTGGCGGTGCGATAGCCGAAGGTCGCCGGCCGGGCGCGCACTGGCCAGCCCCCGAGCCAGGCCTCGAGGTCGGCCGCCAGCTCGGACACCGAGGCGTAGCGCCGCGCCGGCTCCTTTTCGAGGGCGCGCGCCAGGACGTTGTCGAGGTCGCCGGCCAGGCGCCGGGCCCGCCGGGCGTCGCCCCGCAGCCGGGCGGTCTCGGAGGCCGGCCGCGGCCTCTCGTGGACCACCGCCCACAGCACCTCGACCAACGGCCGGCTCTCGGCCTCGAGCAGCCGGGCCCCGGCCAGCAACTCGTAGAGCAGCACGCCCAGCGAGTAGACGTCGGCCAGCGAGCCGATCGGCTGGCCGAGCACCTGCTCGGGGCTGGCGTAGGCCGGGGTGAGGGGGCCCATGCCTTCGGCCGTGGCCAGCGGCGAGCCGCCGGCGCCTTCGGGGTCGATCAGCTTGGCGATGCCGAAGTCGAGCAGCTTGGGCTCCCCCTCGGCGGTGATCAGCAGGTTGCTGGGCTTCAAGTCCCGGTGCACCACCAGGTTCTGGTGGGCGAAGGCCACCGCCGAGCAGACCTTGAGGAAGAGCCGGACCCGGGCCTCGAGCCCCAGCCTCTGCTCCGCGCAGTGGCGGTCGATCGGCCGGCCCTCCACCCTCTCCATGACGAAGTAGGGGCGGCCGTCCTCGGTGGCGCCGCCGTCCAGCAGCTTGGCGATGTTGGGGTGGTCGAGCTGTGCGAGGATGCGCCGCTCGGCCCGGAAGCGGGCCACCAGCTCGCGGTTGCCCGGCCCGGCCTCGAGCAGCTTGAGGGCGACCTCCTTGTCGTACAGCCCGTCCGCGCGGACGGCCCGGAACACCGAGCCCATGCCGCCCGAGCCCAGCTCACCGACCACGCGGTAGTTGCCGATCCGCTCCGGGGCCGGGGCGACCAGCATCAGGGTCGCCGGCGACTCGAGGAAGCCACCGGCCTCCTGGTGCCAGCCGAGCATGGCCTCGACCTCGGCGCGCACCGGCCCGGGGGCCTGGGCGAGCCAGCGGGCCCGCTCCTCCCCCTCGAGGAGCAGGGCCTCCTCGAAACCGTGGCGCACTTGATGCCAAAATTCCACCGCTTTCGCCATAGCTGCAAAGATACTTGCGGGACCCCGCTCGTGTCTTGGAAGGAGACCAGTTTATGTCAGCGCGACATCTCGTGTACGCCCTCACCCTCGTGCCGATTCTCGGCCTCTCGCCAACGCAAGCTCAGTGCCCGAGCCCGGAGCGCACGGTCACCGTCGGCC
Organism: Thermoanaerobaculia bacterium; assembly: GCA_044869955.1. GTDB lineage: Bacteria > Acidobacteriota > Thermoanaerobaculia > Multivoradales > SZUA-115 > CALMKX01. Next base: position 49,186 of record JBIOYC010000010.1, read on the forward strand.
TGGGCACTGCGGACGTGCGCCTGGCCAAGAGCTCCCTGGCCGCGACCCCGGACTTCTTGAGCTTCACCGTCATCGCCCCGCCACGGCACGGCATCCTGGAGGACTCGGGGGCCAGCCTGCGCTACCGCCCCGCCCTCGACTTCTGGACCGCCGGGGTGGACAGCTTCCAGATCGAGGTGGTGCCGCACGTGCCCGAGGTCCACAACGTACCCGTCCGCCACCTGGTGCAGTTGATCGCCGACGGATCCCGCCAGCTCGTCCTGAGCTGGGATGCGGAGACCCCGGAGCCCCCCGACGGCTGGTCCCTGGGCACCAACCTCGAGCGTGTCGCCGACTCCAGCTGGGACGGTGCCTACCTGCTGCGGCCGACCCTGCCGCCGACGGCCTCTCCGGACGGCGAGCTGCGCGGTCGCCCCGAGGACGAGGTGGGCGGCGCCGGCCAGGGCACCGGGGGCAGCTCCGGCTGGCGGCCGCCGGGGGGCGGAGGCGGCAGCGGGCTGATCGGCCCGGACTGCGAAGGCCCGGTGCTGCTCGCCCAGGGCGATCCGGACACTGGCCCCTCCCTGTTGGTCCACACCCAGACGGACGCCAACAACGGCTACCTCTGCCTGTCGGCCCCTGGCCTCGGAAGCTCGACGAGCTGGCACGGCGTCAGCCCCGCTCCGCACCACGTCGAGCTGCTCCACTGGAAGGACCCGCAGAACGCCCGTTCCCACTCTGCGGGCCTGTGGGTCGACGGCGAGCTGCTCGCCCAGCTCGAGCTCTCCGAGGCCCCCGGCCTCGAGCCCTCCGTGCACCACGCTTTCGCTCCTTACGACCCGGCCTCGGGCACCCTCGCCGGCGACCTGGACCAGCTCGCCGTGTTCCGGATCGGCGGCGACCCTCGCACCCACTGCCGGGGCGCCAACACTTTCGAGACCGGAGCGGACTCCTCGGCCTGGCTGGCCAACGTACCGAACAACGTCACGATGAGCGCCTGGGCGGCGCTCGAAGGCGATTGGGGTGCGGCGATCCAGATCGGCACCCCGGCCAGCTCCGGCGCCCTGTTCGGCCTCTCCCTGCCGGCCGTGCCGCGGCGCCTGGGGGCGCGGTTCGGCTTCGACCCGAACGGCCTGGCCATGGCATCCGGCAGCCGGGCGGTGCTGCTGACCACCCCCACCACCAGCGGCGGGCGGGCGTTCCGGGTGTTCCTGGACCCGGCGGCGGGCGGCGGCTACCTGCTGCGCATCGAAGCCCGGCGTGACGACGGCACCGCTGCCCTCTCGCCGCCGATCCCGGTGACGGACGCCCCCCACTCGGTGGAGGTGGACTGGCAGCGCTCCCCCACCGAGCCCGCCGGCACCGGCTTCTACCGCCTGTGGCTCGACGGCCAGCCGGTGGCCCGGCTCGAGGGCCTGACCAACGACGGCCAGGAGGTGCTCGAAGTCAAGATCGGCGCCGTACTGGGCGTGGGCTCGGGCTCCGGCGTCGTCCGCGTCGACTCGCTGGAGGTTTGGGAGCAGAAGTAAGACGAGACCCTCACCCCAGCCAGGAGCGCAGGACCCAGAGGGTGGCGGGCCCCCCTTTTTCTTCTGCGCCTCCGGAATACAGAATCGAACCACGCCGTTACCATACGTGAGTGTTTTACACTCACATTTCGATCGGCGCGGGAGAGAACCCTTGGACTACAAGGACTATTACGCCATCCTGGGGGTCGCCCGGGACGCCAGCCAGGAGGAGATCCAGAAGGCCTATCGAAAGCTGGCGCGCAAGGTCCATCCGGACGTCAACCAGAGCCCGGAGGCCGAGGACAAGTTCAAGGAGATTGGCGAAGCCAACGAGGTCCTGAAGGACCCCGAGAAGCGGGCCAAATACGACCGCTTCGGCTCGGCCTGGAAGGCCGCCCAGAGCGGTGGTGGGAGCCGGCCGGGTCAGGGCTTCGAGTTCGACGGCTTCGACTTCGGAGGCTTCGGGGACTTCGGAGGCTTCCGCAGCGGGGGAGCGGGGGCGGGCGGCAGCGGCTTCTCCTCGTTCTTCGAGGCACTCTTCGGGCGGGGAGGGGCCGGCGGACCCGGCCCCGGTGCCGGAGGTGGCGGTGCCTGGGGCCCCTGGGCCCAGGGCGGCACCGACCAGGAGGCGACCATCTCGCTGACCCTCGAAGAGGCGGCGACCGGCGGCAAGCGCCAGATCGCCCTCAACGACCCCGAGACCGGCCAGCGCCGGAGCTTTACCGTGAACATCCCCAGCGGGGTCAAGCCCGGCGGCCGGATCCGCCTGCGCGGCCGCGGTGGCGGCCGGGAGGGTGGGCCGCGGGGCGACCTCTATCTGCGCGTCGAGCTGCTGCCCCATCCCCGCTTTCGGCTCGAGGGGCAGGACATCCGAGCTCACCTCGAGGTGACCCCCTGGGAAGCCGCCCTGGGCGCCCAGGTCTCCCTCGACACCCTCACCGGCCGAGTCAGCGTGCGCATCCCCCCGGGCTCGTCCTCGGGTCGAGTGGTACGCCTGCGCGGCCAGGGCTTTCCCCGTCCCTCCGGGGACGGCAAAGGTGACCTCTTGGCGGAGATCCGCATCGTGGTCCCCGCCGAGCTGTCCGAGAAGCAGCGCCGGCTCTACGAGGAGCTGGCGAGCGCCGAGGAGCAGAAGAAGACATGGACCTCAACAAGCTGACCCAGAAGTCTCAGGAAGCCCTCTCCGCCGCCCAGACCAAGGCCCTGCGCTACGGCCACCAGCAGGTCGACGGAGAGCACCTGCTGCTCGCCCTCCTGGAGCAGGCCGACGGGCTCGCGCCCCGCCTCTTCGCCCGCATGGACGTGCCCGTCGAAGCCCTGCGCGGCGAGCTCGAGCGGGCCCTGGCCGCCCGCCCGCGGGTGTCCGGTGGCGGCGCCGAGAGCGGCAAGATCTACGTCACCGACCGTCTCCAACGCCTGCTCATCACCGCCGAGGAGCATGCCCGGCGGCTCAAGGACGAGTACGTCTCGGTCGAGCACCTGCTGCTCGCCTTCCTCGAAGAGGGCACCGGCACCGCCGCCGGTCGTGCCCTGGCGGGCCTCCAGGTCGACAAGGACCGCTTCCTCGCCGCCCTGACCGCCGTGCGCGGCAGCCAGCGGGTGACCAGCGCCAGCCCCGAGGCGGCCTACGAGGCCCTCGACAAGTACGGCGTCGATCTGGTGAAGCAGGCGCGAGCCGGCAAGCTCGACCCGGTGATCGGCCGCGAGGACGAGATCCGGCGGGCCATCCGCATCCTGTCGCGCAAGACCAAGAACAACCCGGTGCTGATCGGCGAGCCGGGCGTGGGCAAGACGGCGATCGTCGAGGGCCTCGCCCAACGCATCGTGCGCGGCGACGTCCCCGAGTGGCTGCGCGACCGCTCGGTGTTCAGCCTGGACATGGGCGCCCTGCTCGCCGGGGCCAAATACCGCGGCGAGTTCGAAGAGCGCCTGAAGGCGGTGCTCAACGAGGTCAAGGAGAGCGAGGGCCGGGTGCTGCTGTTTATCGACGAGGTGCACAACATCGTCGGTGCCGGCCGCACCGAGGGTTCGACCGACGCCGGCAACCTGCTCAAGCCCATGCTCGCCCGCGGCGAGCTGCACTGCATCGGCGCCACCACCCTCGACGAGTACCGCAAGTACATCGAGAAGGATGCCGCCTTGGAGCGAAGGTTCCAGCCGGTAATGGTGGAGGCGCCGTCGGTCGAGGACACCGTCTCGATTCTACGCGGCTTGAAAGAACGCTTCGAGGTGCACCACGGCGTGCGCATCCAGGACAACGCCCTGGTGGCGGCGGCCACCCTCTCCAACCGCTACATCAGCGATCGCTTCCTGCCCGACAAGGCGATCGATCTGATGGACGAGGCGAGCGCCATGGTGCGCACCGAGATCGACACCCTGCCCGCCGAGCTGGATCTGATCCAGCGGCGCATCATGCAGCTCGAGATCGAGGAAGCGGCCCTGAAGAAGGAGAAGGACAAGGCCTCCCAGGACCGCCTCGCCGACCTCGGTCGCGAGCTCGCGGACCTGAAAGAGCAGGCCGCGACGCTGCGCACGCGCTGGGAGGGCGAGAAGGCGGTGATCGACAAGGTACGCGGCCTGCGCGAGGAGATCGAGCAGATCCGCCGCCAGATCGAGGAAGCCGAGCGGCAGTACGACCTGAACCGCGCCGCCGAGCTCAAGTACGGCAGGCTGGCCAAGGCCGAGGCCGACCTCGCGGCCGAGGAGGCACGCCTGGCCGAGCGGCAGCAGGGCAAGCGCCTGCTGCGTGAGGAGGTCACCGAACAGGAGATCGCCGAGATCGTGGCGCGCTGGACCGGCATCCCCGTGACTCGACTGGTGGAAGGCGAGCGCGACAAGCTGCTGCGCCTGGACGAGATCCTCCATCAACGGGTGATCGGCCAGGACGAGGCGGTGGAGCTGGTGGCCGACGCGGTGCTGCGCGCCCGCTCCGGTATCAAGGACCCGCGCCGCCCGATCGGCTCGTTCATCTTCCTGGGGCCCACCGGCGTGGGCAAGACCGAGCTGGCCAAGACCCTGGCCCAGGCCCTCTTCGACAGCGAGGAGAACCTGGTGCGCATCGACATGTCGGAGTACATGGAGAAGCACACCGTGTCCCGCTTGATCGGTGCCCCGCCGGGCTACGTGGGCTACGAGGAAGGGGGCCAGCTCACCGAGGCGGTGCGCCGCAAGCCCTACTCGGTGATCCTTTTCGACGAGATCGAGAAGGCCCACCACGACGTCTTCAACGTGCTGCTCCAGCTACTCGACGACGGCCGGCTGACCGACGCCCAGGGCCGCACGGTGGACTTCAAGAACACCGTGGTGATCATGACCTCGAACCTCGGCTCGCAATACCTGATCGAAGGGGTGACTGCGAGCGGCGAGCTGACCGAATCGGCGCGCAGCGCGGTGCTGGGCGAGCTGCGGTTGCACTTCCGGCCGGAGTTCTTGAACCGTGTGGACGACGTGGTGTTGTTCAAGCCGCTGACCCTGCCCGAGATCAAACGCATCGTGAGCCTGCTGATCGTCGACCTCGGCCGGCGCCTGGCCGAGCGGGGCATCACCCTGGAGCTCACCGACCCCGCCGCCGAGCACGTGGCCCGCCAGGGCTACGACCCGGTGTACGGTGCCAGGCCGCTCAAGCGCTTCCTCCAGCGCCACCTCGAGACCCGCCTGGGGAGGGCGATCATCGCCGGCGAAATCACCGACGGAGCGCAGATCCTGGTGGCGCTGAAGGATGGGGAGCTGGCTTTCGAGGTGGGGGCGGGCAAGGAAGAAGTGGTTGCGGCTTGAGCCCCCCAGAAGTGATGATGGGCAAGCCGGTGGTCCAGGGCACCCGGATCCCCGTCGAGCTGATCCTCGAGAAGCTGGCCGCAGGCGAGACCGTCGAGCAGCTTCTCGCGGCCCATCCGAGGCTGACGCGGGAAGGAGTGCTGGCGGCGCTTGGCTTCGGGGCAAGAACCCGGCTGCCTGGCACTGTTTACCCTCCTGTTGCGATGTGAGGCTCGGCGCCGGCGCAGCTGGCTACCGCTTCTTCTTCCCCGGCCCGCTTGATCACTTCGAGAAGCTCCATGGTCTCGATCCTACCGAGCTTCGAGTCATGCGCGATCAGGACACCGCACTGTTCGTACCAGGTACGTGAACTATGATCCTGGGGTAGTGAGGAACTTGTTTCCCAATACAACTTCCAACCCCAGACCGGCAGCCGGCTCCCTCCTGCCAGCGCCTCACAGAAGAGATCACGCCTCACAACGAGTGCTTGGCTGTAGCTCTGCCCTGCATCGCTCTCATCTCTCAGATCGCCACAGAAGGCCGCGACTGTCCCATCCTTCCGAAGGAACCGTCCACGGTTGAGGTCCACTATTCCCGAATCACGCCGTCGGACTGGCGAGCGAAGGGGGATGGGATCGAGGGCTGCGGCGACGCTCATCGAGGGTTCCGCTTGAGATCGGTGCTCCGATTCTAAGGCTTCATCGCCGGCCGCGGGGAGGCTGGTACTCTCGCCAGATGAAGACGGCCAGCCTGACTGACACCAAGCACCGCCTGCTGATCGATCTCAACGAGGGGGAGGCCCCTCAGACAGAGCCGATCCCCAAAAGTGGCCGAGCCGGAGCTCGCGACGACGACCGCAGAGTGGGTCTTGAACGCCAGGGGCTGCTGACCCGGGGCCGCGGCGGTGTAGTGGAAGCAATCCTCAACGAGCCACCACCTCGCGCCCGTCCAGGCGCCAGCGCGCTCAACGCCCTGCTGGAGGAGCGGGAGGAAGGGGCAGAGTCTCGTCGCTGATCTCCCGAAGTGCTCGGCACCCGAGGCCCCAAGATTCAGTCGTCCCCTATCTCGCCCGGAGGGCCGGGCAGAAGCAGGCGATCTCCATCGCCGCGAGCCGCCGGGCGAACGGTTCGTCGGCCGTGACAACGGTGGCCCCGTGCCGGCGGGCGAGCACGGCGTAGAGGAAGTCGTAGACGGGGGAATTCCTCTGCGTTGCAGCCGCGAGGGCTTCCTCGATCAAGAGGCGGTCCGGCACCAGGGTATCGGCCAGGATCAGGGCCTCAGCCAGGCGCTCCTGCGCCTCCTGGGCTGGGAGGGTCCCGGCCCGCACGTACTTCCACAGAGAATTCGCTACCTCGGCGCAGTAGAGACCGGGGGCCACGACCATCGGAGTCTCGGCCAGGAAGGCGGACAGCTCCGGCTGCCAGAGTCCTTGCAGTACGACCCGGACGGCGGCCGAAGCGTCGAGCACGACTCGGCCCGTCATCGCTCGCGGTCCTCTCGGATCAGTTCCTCGGGAGCCGGCGACAGATCTCGCAGGTCCGAGCTGTGGGCTCGTTCCCCGATCCGGCGGAGCATCTCCCGCCGGCGTTCTGCGGCGGTCAGCTCCGGAAGGCGGCGCAGCTCGTAAAGAGCCTGTTGCGACAGGCTGCGTCCTTCCTGCTCGGCGCGCAGGGAGAGAGCTTCGTAGAGATCTTGGGGTAGGTCACGGATCTGGAGGGAAGCCATGGCGGCGCTCCTTGGAGAGTCCGATCATCATAGTGCATGCGCTTTGATGGCGACCCATCCAAACCCCGATCCCCCCGAAGTGCCTGGCACCCCGGGGCGCGGCGCTCCCAGATCGGGAATCCACCGTTCCCCAGTTCTGGTGAAAGGCAGGATGCATTCTCGCCTTCGCGGGAATGACGACGAGGAGGTAGGGGCGGCCCCATGTGTCCGCCCTCCGGCCTCCCCCTCTCCCGGGAGGGAGTTGGGGCGGGTCGGGAGAGGGGGATCGAGGGGGTGAGGGCAGCGGGCACCCGAAGTAGACGAGGCCACCTGCTAGCATCGCGCCTCATGAGCCCTTCCTTCGGCCCAGCCCTGCTCCCCGACTGGCCCCTCGAGTCCGGCGTCACGTACTTGAACCACGGCACCGTCGGTGTCACACCGATCCGGGTGCTGGCGGCCCAGCAGGCGATTCGGGACGAGATCGAGCGCCAGCCGTCGCGTTTCCTGCTGCGCGAGCTGAGCGAGATCGGCGTCGGCGTGCCGCGGCCGGAACCGCCCCGCATGCGCGTGGCCGCCGCCGAGGTGGCGACCTTCCTGGGCGCCCGTGGCGAGGACCTGGCCTTCGTCGACAACGCCACCGCGGGCGCCAACTCGGTTCTGCGCTCCTTCCCTTTCGAGCCCGGCGACGAGATCCTGGTCACCGATCTTGGCTATGGCGGGGTGACCAACGCCGCCCGCTACGCCGCCCGCGAGCGCGACGCCGTGGTGCGCACCGTCGAAATGCCCTACCCCCTCCTTCGGCCCGAGCAGGCGGTGGAGGCGATCGAGGCGGCCCTGGATTCCACCACCCGCATCCTCCTGGTCGACCACATCACCGCCGAGAGCGCCCTGCTGCTGCCGCTGGCGGCGATCGCCGAGCGGTGCCGGGCCCACGGCGTCGCCGTGCTGGCCGACGGCGCCCACGCCCCGGGGGCCATCGCCCTCGACATCCCCTCGTTGGGGGTCGACTGGTACTTCGGCAACCTCCACAAATGGGGCTGGGTGCCCCGCTCGAGCGGCATCCTGTGGGCCGCTCCGGAGCGCCAGGCGGGCCTCCATCCGCCGGTGATCTCCTGGGGTCTCGACCTCGGCCTGTCGGCGGAGTTCGACCTGCTCGGCACCCGCGACCCCTCGTCCCACCTGGCGGCGCCGGCCGCTCTCGCCTTGCTCCGTGAGCTGGGTGTCGAGGCAGTGCAGGCCTACAACCATCGCCTCGCCTGGGAAGGGGCGCAGCACCTGGCCGAGCGCTGGGACAGCCCCTTCGAGACTCCCGAGGAGATGATCGGCACCATGGCCACCGTAGGTGTGCCGGAGCGCCTGGGTTCCACCCGCGAGGACGCGAACCGCCTGCGGGATGCGCTGCTCTTCGAGGACGGCATCGAGGTGCAGGTGCATGCCACCCGGGGTCGGCTGCAGGTGCGCATCTCGGCCCAGGTCTACAACGACCTCGGCGACGTCGAGCGGCTGGCGGCGGCGGTCGCGAAGCGTTAACAGAGCTTTACCCACCCCGGGGAATCGCAACCAACCCTCGAGCGGTTCGTATGACCAGGGCGGTTCGTTTCCGAGGAGACCGATGATTCCCCCCAGCAGATCTCTCGTCTTGGTGGCCGGCGTCGCCGCCACCCTATTCGTTGCCGCCTGCTCCAGCCAGAAGAGCGAGCCCCAGAGCTACTCCACCACCACCGCCGAGCGCGGCGACCTCGCCGTCACCGCCTCGGCCGACGGCGTCATCGAGCCGGTGCGCAAGGTCGAGGTCAAGTCCAAAGCCTCGGGCGAGGTGATCTCCCTCGGCGTCGACACCGGCGACCAGGTCACACCCGGCCAGG
>JBIOYC010000011.1:0-10310 GCA_044869955.1 Thermoanaerobaculia bacterium
TTGAACACGCAGCGGGGGCCGCCGTCCTGGAAGCGCTCGGTGCGCACGACTTTGTGGCCGAGCAGCTGGCGCAGCACCGAGACGGTGACGCTGCACAGGGCCGGGCGCCGCCGAGCCACTTCCAGGAACGGGCAGTTCATCTCCACCAGGCGGGGCGTGCCGTCCTCGTCGTAGCTCACCTGGCAGAAGGGATCGTCCGCCAGGTAGAGGCTGCGCAGCGCTTCGAGCTTCGCCTCGAGGGGCTGGTTCGCCAGCAGCGGCCGCCACTGCTCGACCTTCTTACGGGCCACCTCTTCGAGCAGGGCGCGCAGGGCCTCGGGGCCCAGACGCTCGGCCGCGGCGTCGATCAAGGCCACGGCGAGGTCGTCGTACTCCTTGGGGAAGAGGTGCTCACCGGCCGCCGTCAGGCGGAAGAGGGAGCGGGGCCGGCCGGGGCCGGAGCCCTCGCGGACCAGGCGGCGGGCCACCCAGCCGTCCAGCTCCAGCTGGGTGAGATGCTGGCGGACGCCTTCGTAGGTGATGCCGATGTCCTCGCGGATCTCGGCGATGCCCAGGGCACCGCCGCGCTTCAAGGCCAGCAGGATGGACCGGCGCGGCTCGGCGAGGGCCTCCAAGGCGGTGGATTCCTTCATCTCGTCTCCCTCGGCTCGACGGCGACCCCGTGGCGGAAGACCAGCTCGCCTCCGAGCCAGCCGCCGGCGAGCGCGAGGATAACCCCGAGCACCGCCAGGGCCACCGCCGGCACCGAGGGCTCGCCGGCGGCGAGGCTGGTGCGGCGCAGCAGCAGGCTGGCTCCGAGCAGGCAGAACGCCACCGACATCACGCCCAGGTGCCAGAGGGCGATCCGTCCGGCGGGGTGCTCCATGGGCAGGGCGGCCAGCTCCCAGAACCCCGTGACCACGGCGGGCACCGCCGCCACCAGCCCGAGCGCCAGGGTCCAGAAGGCCACGCGGGGCCAGAACGGCTGGGCAGAGACCAGGCTCGTCAGGTCCCAGACGGAGGTGCCCACCCAGAAGGCGAGGGGAAAGCCGACCACCATCGGATGGACCGGGTGACCCAGCAGCCGGAGCCCTCGGGGGCGTGCCACCGAGCGCCTCAGAGTACCGCCGTGAGCAGCAGGACGACCGCGGTCACGGCGACCAGGGCGTGTACCACCACCGCCGCGCTCGGCGCCCGCTTCCCGCGCAGATGGAAGGAGAAGAGGAAGAACCCACCCAGGGCTGCGACCACGAGCACCGCTAGCGCCAGGCCGAGGCGGCTCGGGCCGCCGCCCTGGAAGTAGGCCAACGCCACGAGGACCAAGCCGGTGGCCGCGACGAAGCCGTGCACCAGGGCGACCGGCATCGGCAGGGAAGCGCCCTTGAAGTGGCGGTAGGCGAGGAAGAGGCCGCCGAGGGCGGCGAGGGCGAAGAGGGCGAGGGCAGCTTGGGCCATGGAAGGCTCCTTTCCGGGTGAGGTGTGGCGGGAGCCTAGCTCTCGGGGGGAGAAAAAACAAGTTAATACTTGTAATTCATGTCAATTCAGCTCGGTGACGGCCGACTCGAAAGCTCCGGAGGCCGCGGAGCGGCCGGACTGCGTTCCCACGCCGAGCGTGGGAACGAGGAGAGGACTCGGCTGCTCGTCCCGCCAGGGACGTTTATGAGTAGCGAGGCATTTCAATGCCTCGCTGGGAGGGCCGTCAGTAGCTGTCCCTCCCCACCACCCGCAGCACCCCGGCGTCGGCGTCGATTTCGACCTCGGCGCCCAGGGGGAGGGTGGCGTTCATGGGGTGGTGGCCGATGGGGTAGTTCATCAGCACGGGGATACCGGCGCCTTCGAAGTACTGGCGTAGCACCCCGTCGACGGTGAAGCGGGGGTCGGGGTCGCGAGTCTCGTCCTCGCGGTCGTAGTTGCGGGTGAACTGGCCGAGCACGGCGCCGCGCAGCCGGGCGAGCTTGCCCGCGAGCTGGAGCTGGCGGAGCATGCGGTCCACCCGGTAGGGCGCCTCCCGCGTGTCCTCGATCAGCAGGATGGCCCCAGTCGTGTCGATGGCGTAGGGGGTGCCCTCGAGGGTCGAGAGCAGGGAGAGGTTGCCGCCCACCAGCCGCCCCCGCGCCTTGCCTCGCCCCAACGCCACCGGGCGCGGCACTTCCTCCTCGTCATCGCCCCCACTGGTCGGGATCTCGATCGTGTAGCCCTCGCCAGCGTAGCCCGGTCGGGCCTCGACGGCGCGGAAGAACCACTCCTCCGAGAAGGCGGTCAGGCCCTCCTCGCTGCCCAGTCCCCACATCGGGTTGGGGCTGTGGAAGGTGACGAGGCCGGCGTGGCGGTTCAAGGCGCTGTGCAGGGCGGTCAGGTCGCTGAAGCCGATGACCAGCTTGGCGTGGGCGCGGATCTGGCCGTAGTCGAGGCGGTCGAGGATGCGCATGGTGCCGTAGCCGCCCGTGCCGGGGAAGACCGCGTTCACCTCGGGGTCCAGAAACGCCTGCATCAGCTCCTCGGCCCGCCGCTCGTCGCTGCCGGCGAGGTAGCCCTCGCGGGCGAAGAGGTCGTCGCGCATCACCACCCGGTAGCCGCGGGCCACCAGGCGGTCGCGGGCGAGCAGCATGCGCTCGCGGTCGAGGTCCCTCGCCGGGGCCACGAACATGATGGTGTCCCCCGGCTCGAGGAGCTTGGGCCAGATCGTTGGCAGCCGCTCGCTCATGGGGGCCGGTGGCGGCGCTACCGTTCGAGGAGCTCCCGAGCAGGCAGCGAGGAGCACGACGGCGAGGCAGGGCCGGAAGGGGGTGAGCACGGCGGAAAGCTATCAGCTTCCCCTACAATCCCCGGAACCGAGATCCTTCCGGATGAGCCCTTCGAGCCGGCCGTCGAGACAACCCGCAGCTCCCACCGTCGTGGTGGCGATGGGCGGCCATGCCTTCCTGCTGCCCGGCGAGCGCGGCACCTACCAGGAGCACATCGCGAACGCCCGCGGGGTCTGCCGCCACCTGATGACCTTCGTCGAGCGTGGTTACAACCTGGTGATCACCCACGGCAACGGCCCCCAGGTGGGGGACCTGCTGACCCAGACCGAGCTCGCCCGCGCCGAGGTGCCCGCCCTGCCCCTCGAGGTGCTGGTGGCGCAGACGGAAGGCAGCCTCGGCTACTTCCTCCAGCTCGCCCTGCTCAACGAGCTGCGAGCCCGCGGCATCCGGCGCTACGTGGTCACCGTGGTCACCCAGGTCACGGTCGACCGCCTCGACCCGGCCTTCGAGAAGCCCACCAAACCGGTGGGTGCCTTCCTCACCGAGCAGGAGGCCCGGGCCCTGGCGGAGCAGCGCGGCTGGCACGTCGGGGAGGACGCCGGCCGTGGCTGGCGCCGGCTGGTGCCGTCGCCCCGGCCGCTCAAGGTGATCCAGCGCGGCATGGTGGACGAGGCCGCCCGCGCCGGTCACATCGTGATCGCCGGGGGCGGCGGCGGCATTCCCGTGGCGAAGTCCGAGAGCAACGACTACGTGGGCGTCGAGGCGGTGATCGACAAGGACCTGACGGCGAGCGTGCTGGCGACCGACGTCGGCGCCGAGCTGCTGGTCATCCTGACCTCGGTCGACGCCGTCTCCCTCCACTTCGGCCGGCCCGACGAGCAGCGGCTGGGAGCGGTCACCCTCTCCGAGTGCGAGCGCTACATCCGCGAGGGCCACTTCGCCGCCGGCTCCATGGGGCCGAAGGTGGAGGCCGTCCACCAGTTCCTGAAGCGCGGTGGCCGCCGGGGCCTGATCACCAGCCCGGACCGGCTCCACGAGGCCCTGGACGGCACCGCCGGGACGCATTTCGTGGGGCGGCTGTGAGGCGAGGCCGTGGCTCGGCCCCGGGGTGAGGGGCAATCAGTGCGACCGATAGGACGTCAGCGGCAGCACGTCGTCCGGGCTCTCCCCTGCGAAGAGCAGCCGCCCCTCGCTGTAGGTGACGTCGCGCAGCGTGATCGCCAGCACCTCGCCCAGCTCTTCGACGGGGTGGACCTCGATCAGACTGCGCACCTCGCGGGGCAGGTCCTCGAGGTCGGCCTCGTTCTGCATCGGTAGCACGAACACTCGGATCCCCGCTCGGACGGCGCCGAGCACCTTCTCCTTCACGCCACCGATGGGCAGCACCCTCCCGGAGAGGGTGACCTCACCGGTCATCGCCACGTCCGGCCGCACCGGCCGGCCCGAGAGCGCCGAGACGATCGCCGTCGCCATGGTGATGCCCGCCGACGGTCCGTCCTTGGGGATGGCCCCGGCCGGCACGTGGATGTGCAGGTCGCGCTGGAACGCCTCCTCGTCGATGTGCAGGGGCGCTGCGTGGGAGCGCGCGAAGGTCCAGGCGGCGCGCGCCGATTCCTTCATCACGTCACCCAGCTGGCCGGTGAGCACCAGCTCGCCCTTGCCCCTCATGGTCGAGGCCTCGACGAACATGATGTCGCCCCCCACGGGGGTGTAGTACATGCCGGTCGCCACCCCGACCTGGTCGTGGTGGGCGGCCTGCTCCGGATGCACCTTGGCCCGTCCGAGCAGCTCGCGGACCGCCGCGGCGTCGAGCACGAAGCGCTCGACCTCGCCCGCCGCCACCTTGCGCGCCACCTTGCGCGCCACGCGCCCCAGCTCCCGCTCGAGCTGGCGCACGCCGGCCTCGCGGGTGTAGCCGCTGATCACCTCGGCCAGGCCGGCATCGGTGAAGTCGAGCTCGGCGGCCTCGAGGGCGTTCTCGGCCAGCTGGCGAGGCACCAGGTACTGGCGTGCGATGGCCAGCTTCTCGCGCTCGGTGTAGCCGGAGAACTCCACCACCTCCATGCGGTCGAGCAGCGGGCCGGGGATGTTCTGCAGGAAGTTCGCCGTGCAGATGAAGAGCACCTCCGAGAGGTCGAAGGGGATGCCCAGGTAGTGGTCGGTGAAGCTGTCGTTCTGGGCCGGGTCGAGCACCTCGAGCAGGGCCGCCGCCGGATCTCCCTGGAAGGAAACGCCGAGCTTGTCGACCTCGTCGAGCAGGAAGACCGGATTCCGGCTACCCACCTGCTTCATACCCTGGATGATGCGGCCAGGCATGGCGCCGACGTAGGTGCGACGGTGGCCACGGATGTCGGCCTCGTCTCGCGCGCCGCCCAGGGAGATGCGCACGTACTTGCGACCCATGGCACGGGCGATCGACTTGGCGATCGAGGTCTTGCCGACGCCCGGGGGACCCACGAAGAGCAGGATCGGGCTCCGGCGGCTCGCCTCCTCCTTGTCCTCGACCGGAGCTGCTGCCGCGGCCGGGGCCTCGCTATCCTCGGCCGCGACCTCAGCAGCCTCCAACCCGACCTCGGCACCCTCATCGACCACCACGGGCGTGGCGGCCGCCTTCTCGGCCGCCGCTCGCTCCGCGGCGCGCTGGCGCAGCTGGCGCACGGCGAGGAACTCGAGCACGCGGTCCTTGACGTCCGCGAGGCCATAGTGGTCCTCGGCGAGGATCTCGACGGCCCGGGGCAGCTCGAGCTGCTCCTCGCTGCGCTCGTTCCAGGGGAGCTCGGTGACGGTCTCGAGGAAGGTGCGGATGACCTGCGCCTCCATCGCCTCGCGACCGATGCGCGACAGGCGCCGTAGCTCGCGGTCCACCTCGCGCCGGGCCTCGGGGGGCAGGGTCAGGGCGTCGAGCTTCTCCTTCAGCTCCTCGAGGTCGCCGGTGTCGTCGCCTTCGCCCAGCTCGCTCTGGATGGCCTTCATCTGCTCGCGCAGGAGCATCTCGCGCTGGCGATCGCCCAGCTCTTCCTGGACCTTGGACTTGATGTCCTCCTGGGCGTCGAGCACGGTGATCTGCTTCTGGATCAGGACCAGCACCCGTCGCAGTCTCTCCTCGACCGAGAGGGTCTCGAGCAAGGACTGGCGCTCGTCGATCGAGCCCTCGGTGAAGGCCGCCACCAGGTCGGCGAAGCGGCCGGGGTCGTCGACGCTGCTGAGCACTTGCTGCACGGCCTCGCGGGGCAAGCCGGCCTTGTGGCCGAGCTCCGCGGCGCGCTGGCGGGTCTCGCGGTAGAGGGCGACGAAAGAGGCATCGTCGGGCTTGATCGGCGCCATCTCCTCGGCGAAGCGCACTACCGCCTGGAGGTAGCCGTCCTTCTCCTGGATGCGCACGGCGATGCCGCGGTGCTCCCCGTGGAGCAGCAGCTGGACGCCCTGGAGGCTCCTCTGGAGGGTGTCGAAGCGGGCGATGGTGCCGATGGTGTAGAGGTTCTCGGGGGAAGCCTTGTCTTCGGCCGAGCGTTGGGCCACGGCGAAGATGTAGCGGTCGGACTGCTCGGCCGCCGCCTCGATGGCGCGCAGGGTCCCGGGCCTCCCGGCCGCAATGGGAATGGACATGCTGGGGAAGATGACCATCTCCCGCAGGGGGAGGACGGGGAGGGTCAAAGGCTCGGACAGATTGGGCTTCATGGGCGATCCCTTCGCGCTCGATGTCACATCCGAGACGGTTCGGCCGAGCCGCTGCCGGAATCTGCGGAAGGCAGACTCAGGTCTCAGAACAGGCCCGGGGTGAGGGAAATTCCGGCGGCAGGGCGTCTCTGAATAGTAGAGTGCCCTCGCACCCAAAGGAGTCCGAAGATGCCCCTGCGCCCTCGCGCTGCCCTGGCCGTCACAGCCCTCCTCGCTTTGCTGGCAGCACCCGTCCGCTCGGCAAGCCCCTACCTTGTCCTCGACTTGGAGACGACTCCCAACAGTGCGGATCGGGCCATCTTCCTCTGGCAGGAGCTCGCTGGCAGGGTTCTCTTCGCTGCCGGCGAGTCCCAGGGCCCCTTGGACCTGTGGGCAACCGACGGCACCGAGCTTGGCACGCGCAGACTCAGCCACCTTGGTCCATCGTCGTCCATCGGTGATTTCCTCTACGGAACGCCGGATCTCGCTTTCTTCAGAGCGGGCGCGGCAATCTGGAGATCCGACGGGACAACCGAAGGGACGTTCCCGCTCACCCCGACCAACACTCTTTTCAACGGCAGCTGCTTTGGCCAGCCGATTGCTTCTGCATTCGACGCCGAAACCGGTCTCCTGTACTACAGCGTTTTCACAACCGACGGGCCGCTTTCAGTTGGGAGCATCTGGGTCTCGGACGGCACACTCGCCGGCACGCGAGTCTTGGTTGACAACGGGCCAGTCTCGGGCTGCGCCCACCAACCACTGGCCGTTTCCGGCGGAAAGGTCTTCTTCCCTGCCGATCTTGGCACCAATGGGTGGGAGCTCTGGGTGGCGGACGGTCTGACGGGCGCCCTCACGCTTCTGACCGAGCTCGTTCCCGGCGACAACATCACGAGGCCCGTGGCCTACCTCACACCCCTGGGGAACGGTCGAGTCATTTTCCTGGGCGGCACAGCAGAGCACGGGGGCGAACCGTGGGTATCGGATGGAACGCCAGGGGGCACTCGTCTGCTCAAGGATCTCGTGCCGGGCGGCGGCAGCTCGTTTGACGGCGTCCTCGCACCCGGCTTCATCGCAACCAGCGTCGGTGCCTTCTTCATCGCCCTCGATGCCGACCGTGGTCATGAGTTGTGGCGTACTGACGGCACTTCCAAGGGAACCATCCGCCTCACGTCATTCACCCTCGACCAACCCTTCGGCAACACTCCTCCAGTCGCCTTCGTTCTCGAAGCAGGAGGCCGTGTCTACTTCCGGGCGGACGATGGTCAGCACGGCTCGGAACTGTGGACTACGGACGGTTCTGTCCGCGGCACGAAGCTCCTGGCCGATCTCTGCCCCGGCCCTTGCTCGGGTGGGCCGAGCTTCCGCAGCACCGGGGAACGTCTCTTCTTCAGTGCCAAGACGCCTGAGCACGGCTTCGAGCTCTGGACGACTAACGGTAGCCCCGAGACGACATGGTTGATCCACGACGTTTGTCCTGGTTCATGCGACGGCCGCCCGAGCGAGGTCTTTCGCCTCGCCGACCAATGGGTGTTCAGTGCCAAGAGCCAAGCGAATACCAGCGGCCGGGAGCTGTGGTCGACCACGGGTGCGCCAGGAGGGGGGCGGCGGCTCAGCCAGCCAGGCAGTCCGGTCCGCGTAGACGAGTACCTGTTCTTCCCCGTCGCTCGGGGCGATGAGCTTCTCTTCGTCGGCAGCACCGGCGCGACGGAACAGCTATGGAAGACGGCGCTGCAGCAGGGCTCGGCCGAGCTGGTCAGCGAGCTCGGAGCAGATCATCAGAACGGCAGCTCGAACCCCGCAGAGCTTCGAGGTCTTGGGCCACAGCTCTTCTTCGTCGGTCCAGACCATGACTCAGCTTCCAGTCGGGCCCGAGCACTCTGGCGGAGTGACGGCAGTGTGTCGGGCACGACCGTCGTGGCCAGGGCAGAGCAGGTCGTTCAGAGAATCGAGGGCTTACGGGTATTGAACAACCGGCTTCTCTTTCACGATCCGAATTCTGATTGCCAGTGCTCCTATCTGCGCAGCTACGATCCAGCCAGCGGCGAGAGCCCCGTGATCGCCAGGACCCTTGGCGAACCACTGGTTGTTGCTGACCGAGCCTATGTCGTCGACACCCATGGAGACCTGCTAGTCACCGACGGTACTCCCGGAGGGACCCACGAACTCTTGGCGGCGGCCGACCTTCCAATTGTTGGTTTCGGCAGCATCAACAGCCTGGGAGACACCCTCTACTTCCTCGATCGCGCCCAGCGTGAATTCTGGCGCACAGACGGGACTCTGGAGGGGACCGACCTCTTGCTGCAGCTACCTCCCGGCGCCGGTGTGCCTGGGCAGCTCCTCCGGACCGGATCATTGTTGTATTTTCTGACGGACTTGGGCGGATCATCTGATGCCCACCTTTGGGTGAGCAATGGAACCACGGAAGGCACGTACGACGTCGCCATTTTGGCTCCATCGGACCTACGACCGACTCACGTTAGCAAAGTCTTTCCAACTGCCAACCAGCTGTTCTTCAACGCTCGCTCCGGAGCGGGGCACTCGTTGTGGGTCACCGGCGGAACAGCAGCCAACACGCGCCCGGTCGCCGGTTTCGCGATCAATGATGAGGTGAGCACGGCCGCCCTGGGTGACAGATTGTTGTTCCCACATCGGGACGCGGCCCACGGTTGGGAAGTCTGGATCACCGACGGCACACTCGACGGCACACACCTACTGAAGGACATCTTTCGAGGGGAGGCCAACTCGCTGCCTCATGGCTTTCAGCCGAGCGGCGACAAGGTCTACTTCTCCGCCAACGACGGCGCCTCCGGGTTCGAGCTCTGGGTGACCGATGGCACCCCTGAAGGCACGCACATGGCCGCGGATGTCCAGCCCGGGCCAGAATCCTCCGACCCTTCCGGCATGACCCGTGTCGGCGACTTGCTCTACTTCGCGGCGGACGATCCGGACGTTGGCCGGGAGCTGTGGGCCTTGCCGCTCGTCGACCCTGCCGACGGCCCCTGCAATGAGCGCCCGGACAGCCTCTGCCTGCTCGGTGAGCGGTTTCGCGTGCAGGCGCGTTGGCGCATCCGGGCCACGGGAGAGGAGGGTTGGGCGGGGGCTCAGCCCTTCTCGGAAGAGTCCGGCTTCTTCTGGTTCTTCAGCCCGGACAACGTCGAGTTGGTGGCCAAGGTGCTCGACGGCACGGGCCTGAACGGCTTCTATTGGACCTTCTACGGTGCTCTCTCGGATGTCGAATACTGGGTGGAGGTGACAGACCTGGTGACCGGCCAGAGCCGCACCTATCACAACCCGTCCGGGGAGATCTGCGGCGTAGGCGACGCCGCCTCGATCCCCGAGACGCCGGTCTTTCCCCTTTCTCAAAGCCGGAAGGGCGGCGGTCAGGGCCAACATTTTCCCGCCTCGACTCTCTCACCCAAGGCGACCACCGGCTCCTGCGCGCCGGACGGCACGACCCTCTGTCTGCTCGGCGGCCGTTTCGCCGTCAGCGTCGACTGGTCGAGCCAGCACACGGGAGCGACCGGAGTGGGCCACGCCCTCACCGGCACCGATCAGAGTGGCTACTTCTGGTTCTTCAGTGACGGGGTGCTCGAGCTGGTGGTCAAGACCCTGGACGCCACCGCCGTCAATGGGCATTTCTGGGTCTTCTACGGGTCCTTGTCGGACGTGGAGTTCACGCTCCGGGTCACCGACACCCAGACCGGAAGCGAGCGCCGCTACCACAATCCGCCGGGCAACCTCTGCGGCGGAGCAGACACCGAGGCATTCCCGTAAGTCTTCCCCTCACGCCCGGAACAACCCCGGCCCCTTCCCCGCCCAGCCGGGGAAGAGCTCCGCGCCGGGGGCGACGCCGAGGTGGCGCTGGGAGACCTCGGCGAAGACGGCCCGGAAGTCGGTGGTCACCGGCAGGTCGCGGCCCTCGAAGAGGGC
>JBIOYC010000012.1:0-20003 GCA_044869955.1 Thermoanaerobaculia bacterium
CTTGCGACCGTACTCCCCAGGCGGGGTACTTAACGCGTTAGCTAAGGCACCGCAGGGGTCGATACCCGCAGCACCGAGTACCCATCGTTTACAGCGTGGACTACCAGGGTATCTAATCCTGTTTGCTACCCACGCTTTCGCGCATCAGCGTCAGAACCGGTCCAGGTAGCCGCCTTCGCCACCGGTGTTCCTCCCAATATCTACGCATTTCACCGCTACACTGGGAATTCCGCTACCCCCTCCCGGCCTCGAGCGAGACAGTATCAAAGGCAGCTCCTCGGTTGAGCCGAGGGATTTCACCTTTGACTTATCAAGCCGCCTACGCGCCCTTTACGCCCAATAATTCCGAATAACGCTTGCCCCCTCCGTATTACCGCGGCTGCTGGCACGGAGTTAGCCGGGGCTTCCTCTGACGGTACCGTCAAGCACGCGGGCTGTTAACCCGCGCACCTTCGTCCCGTCTGACAGGAGTTTACGATCCGAAGATCTTCATCCTCCACGCGGCGTTGCTGGATCAGGCTTTCGCCCATTGTCCAATATTCCCCACTGCTGCCTCCCGTAGGAGTCTGGGCCGTGTCTCAGTCCCAGTGTGGCCGATCACCCTCTCAGGCCGGCTACTGATCATAGCCTTGGTGAGCCATTACCTCACCAACTAGCTAATCAGACGCGGACCCCTCTAGGAGCGACTGCTTGCAAGCAGAGGCAGCCTTTCCTCGCGAAGCCGTAACCCCGCGATCGTATGCGGTATTAGCCCGAGTTTCCCCAGGTTATCCCCCACCCCTAGGCAGGTCATCCACGTGTTACTCACCCGTTCGCCGCTCTCCAGCGGCCGAAGCCGCTTTCGCGCACGACTTGCATGTGTTAAGCACGCCGCCAGCGTTCATTCTGAGCCAGGATCAAACTCTCCAGTTTAAATCCTGCGAGTCACCACCGACCGACTAAGGACCGGTAGCGACGTTGTGTACCTCGTTTGTGCGAGCCCTCTTGCGAGAGGCTCACTAGACGTGGACTCTATCCTCTATTCAGTTTTCAAAGAACCGGCGCCGTCTCGGGCGCGAATTCCAACTCTACAGAGACTCGGACTACCCTGTCAAGCCCTCAACGCGACTTTCTTCGAAACCTTGAAACCCCGGTCGCTTTGAGGGGGCGCGGCGCGTCGGAGCTAGCTGCCTCCGGAGGCCCTCGGTGCGGCTGAGTGCCGACCTCGGCCCCGCGCTCGCTTTTGCGCTGCCAACCCTTCGGCCAGCAGGGAGCGAGAGTGTAGGTGAGGCCTTGGGGCTTGTCAACCCCCGAGTTCGATTTCTTCCCGGGGCATCGCCGCTCTACGATTCGCCGAACACCAGCCTCCTACCGTGCACCTCCCACTGCTCGACGAGGAGCCGGCGCAAGGCCGCCGGGTAGGCCAGGTGTTCCTCGGCGAGGACCCTCGCAGCCAGGTCTTCGGGGGTGTCGGTGTCGAGGACGCGCACATGCCTCTGGTCGACGATCGGCCCACTGTCCAGCCCCTCATCGACGAGATGCACGGTGCAGCCCGCCACACGAACACCGTAGTCGAGAGCCTGGCGCTGCGCACCGAGACCGGGAAAGGCCGGAAGGAGGCTCGGGTGGACGTTGAGGATCCGCCACCGGTAGCGGGAGATGAAGCCGGCCGACAGAAGACGCATGTATCCGGCCAGGCAGATCCACTCTGGACCAGCCGCCTCGAGAGCGGCGAGCAGGCTCCTCTCGTGGGCGGCCCGTCCACCGACTCCGCGATGGGGGACCGCAGCCGTGGGCAAGCCCACCTCTCTCGCCTTTGCAAGGCCGGGTGCCTCCGGCTCGTTCGAAGCCACCAGGACGATCCGGGCGGGCACCTCCCCCCGTTCGATGGCGGCGTGAAGCGCCAGGAGGTTGCTGCCTCGGCCCGAGAGGAGGATTGCGATGGGAACCCGCTTCGAGCTCATGGGAAGCTGAAGCCCGGGACGGCCCGATAGGAGACGGCACCATCGCCAGCGACGACCTCGCCAAGAGGAACGGTCTTATGGCCACGACCTTCCAGCTCCGCGATGACCTCCCCTGCGGCCTCGGTCCCGACCACGAGTACCATCCCGATCCCCATGTTGAAGACTCGCAGCATCTCCTCCAGGGCTACCTCCCCATGGTGGGCGATCAGGCGAAACAGCTCGGGGATCTCCCAACTGCCCAGCTGGACGACGGCACTGGCTCCAGCCGGCAGCACCCGGGGGAGGTTGTCGGTCAATCCTCCTCCCGTAATGTGGGCGAGACCGTGGAGTGCACGGTGGGAGAGCAGAGGTGCCAACGCGGGCAGGTACGTGAGGTGCGGCGCCAGCAGGAACTCGAGCACGGTGCTCCGTGAGCGCGATCCCGGAATCGGCTGTTCGAGATCCAGGCCCAGCTGGCCGAGCAGGACGCGACGGGCCAGCGAGTAGCCGTTGGTATGCAGCCCCGCGGAGGGCAGGCCGATCAGCCGGTCGCCTACTTCGATGCGCTTGCCGTCGATGATGGCTGGACGGTCCACCAATCCGACGACGAAACCGACCAGCTCGTAGTCGCCCGGCTGGTAGAAGCCCGGCATCTCGGCCGTCTCGCCGCCGAGCAGTGCGCAGCCGTTCTCCCGACATCCCCGCGCCACGCCCGCAACGAGGTCTGCCAGGCGATCCGGATCGAGCACTCCGGCTCCCACGTAGTCGAGGAAGAAGAGCGGCCGAGCCCCCTGGACCAAGATGTCGTTGACGCAATGGTTGACCAGATCACACCCGACGGTCGTGTAGTCGCCGGCCAGCTTCGCGACCGCGAGCTTCGTGCCTACACCATCCGCCGAGGCCACCAGAACCGGCTCGGAGAAGCCCCCGAGATCGGGACGAAAAAGGCCCCCAAACAAGCCGATCTGCGACAGGACGCCCGGCGTGAAGGTACTGCGGGCAAGGACCTTGACCCGCTCCAGGCCTCGATCCTGGGCATCGATGTCGACGCCGGCGGACGCGTAGGCGCCTCGCTGGTTCACCGGTCTCCTTCGGCGCGGATCGGGAACAGCTCCACCTGCTTGGTCTCACCACGCGAGGGCACCGGGTAGAGACCCGTCCAGCACGCGGTGCAGAAGGAGCCCGGTGGTCCCAGCGCCGAGGCCAGGAGGCCGTCCAGAGAGAGGTAGGCCAGACTGTTGGCGCCGATGAACTCTGCAATCTCCGGCACCGTCAGGTGCGAGGCAATGAGCTCGTCGCGGGTCGGAGTATCGATACCGTAGTGGCAGGGCCAGGCGGTTGGCGGAGACGGTATGCGCACGTGGACTTCCGCTGCACCCGCCTCGCGAACCAGGTGCACGATCTTCTTCGACGTGGTCCCCCGGACGATCGAGTCGTCCACCAGGACGACCTTCCGACCGGAGAGCAGCTCCTTGACGGTGTTGAGTTTGACCCTCACACCGAAGTCACGGATCTCCTGGCTCGGCTGGATGAAGGTCCGGCCGACGTAGTGGTTACGGATCAGGCCCAACTCGAAGGGCAGGCCCGACTCCCGGCTGTAGCCGAGGGCCGCGAACAGCCCGCTATCAGGAACCGGCACGACGATGTCGGCGTCGGCAGGCGCCTCGCGTGCCAGTTGGGCCCCCATCCGCAGGCGCGCCGACGACACGGCCTCACCGAAGACCCGGCTGTCCGGGCGGGCGAAGTAAACGTGCTCGAAGATGCAGCGACGCGGCTCGGCCGGTTCTGCCAACCGGCGACTCTCGACCACCTCTCCGCGCGCCACGAGCACCTCACCAGGATCGAGCTCGCGCTCGGGAACGGTCCCGAGAAGGTCGAAGGCGCAGCTCTCCGACGCGAAGCAAGGGGCTCGACCGAGCCGTCCGAAGACCAGCGGCCGGAAGCCGTGAGGGTCGCGAGCCGCGATCAGGCGGTCCTCGGTGGCGAGCAGCAGCGAGTAGGCACCCCGTACCTGGCCCAGGGCGTCGATCAGAGCATTCGTCACGTCGCCATGCCGGCTTCGGGCCATCAAGTGGAGGATCACCTCGGAGTCCGAAGTGGTCTGGAAAATCGCACCCTCCTGCTCGAGGCGCTGGCGCAAGTCGAGGGCATTGACCAGGTTGCCATTGTGGACGATGGCGAGGGGACCCAGGGCGGTCTTGACCACCACCGGCTGAGCGTTGGTGATCACACTCGCGCCGGCTGTCGAGTAACGGGTGTGGCCGATGGCGCGATGACCGGGCAGGTGCAAGAGGACCTCGCTCGAGAAGATCTCTCGCACGTGGCCCATGCCCCGCTCGACGTGCAGGCGTCGCCCATCCCAGGAGACGATGCCGCCGCTCTCCTGGCCGCGGTGCTGAAGGGCGTAAAGCCCGTGGTAGGTGAGGTTTGCGGCCTCGTCGTTGCCCTCGATGCCGAAGATGCCGCACATGGTCGCCGATAGATTATCTCGCAGCCGCCGGGCTCAGAGCCCCATTGCCCGCGGCAGCGCTGTCGACCAGGCGTCCCTGAGAGCGGCCACGTCGAGAGCCAGTGTACTGCCTTCGGCATCGATCTGCAGCACGGTGCCGCCGGTCTCTCCAACCTCCCGCGCCGGGACCCCGGCCCGCTCAGCCTCCGCCAGCAGGCTCTCGGCATTGCTCGGTGTACAGGCCAGGACCGCCCGGGCCTGCGTTTCCGAGAACAGGGCCGTGGGTGCGACGGGGATCCGCACCCGGGCACCGATCCCTCTCCGGAAGCAGCACTCTGCGAGGGCCACTGCCAGGCCGCCTTCGGCAAGGTCATGAGCCGTCGCGACCAGGCCAAGGGAAACCACCCGCCGCATCAGGGCGGCCAACCGGGCCTCGGCCACGAGGTCCACGCGGGGCGGCAAGCCCTGCTCGATGCCGTGGAGCAGGCGCAGGTAGGCTGAGCCGCCGTACTCCCCTCGATCCTCGCCGAGCAGGACGATCCTCTGCGCGGGAGCCTCGAAGCTCGCTCGGGGCAGGAGGTCCAGCCGCGGCAGCAGACCCACCGCGACCACCGTAGGGGTGGGATGGATGGAGCGCCCTTCGGTCTCGTTGTACAGCGATACGTTGCCGGAGACCACCGGAATCTCCAGGGCCTGGCAAGCCTCGCTCATGCCCCGGATGCACTCGGCGAGCTGCCAGGTGATTTCGGGCCGCTCGGGGTTGCCGAAGTTGAGGCAATCGGTCAGACCGAGCGGCTCGGCACCCACCATGGCCAGGTTGCGCACCGACTCCGCGACCGCCTGAGCCCCGCCGGTGCGGGGATCGAGGAAGCAGTAGGAAGGGTTTACGTCCGACGAGAGGGCAAGCCCTCGGCCGGTGCCCTTCAAGCGGAGCACGGCGGCGTCGCTGCCCGGGCCGGAGACGGTGTTGGTGCGCACGCTCGAGTCGTACTGGTGGTAGATCCACTCCTTGCTCGCCAGCTCCGGTGTGGTGAGGAGCCGAGTGAGCACGCTGCCCGGATCCTCTGCCGGGGGCACCTCCGGCGGCGCCTGGAGCTGCGCCAGGCCCGCGGGGGGAGCGGCCGGCCGTCGATAGAGCGGAGCGCTCTCGGTCAGCGGCTCGACCGGAATCTCCGCCGCCAGCCGCCCAGCTCCCCAGATCTCGGCACGCCCGGTGTCGGTGACCTCGCCAATCTCCACGACCTCGAGCCCCCAGTGCCGGAAGACCCTGGCGATCTCCTCCTGCCGGCCCCGCTGAGCCACGATCAACATCCGCTCCTGGGACTCCGACAGCATGATCTCGTAGGGGCTCAAGCCCTTCTGCCGCAACGGCACGTGATCGAGGTCGAGGCGGATCCCCAGACCTCCACGGCCGGCCATCTCGAAGCTCGAGCTGGTCAGGCCGGCCGCCCCCATGTCCTGGATGGCTACCAGTGCCCCCGAGCTCATGGCTTCGAGGCAGGCCTCGAGCAGGATCTTCTCCGCGAAGGGATCCCCAACCTGTACGGTCGGCCGCTTGGCTTCGCTCTCGGTGTCGAAGGACTCCGAAGCCATGGTGGCGCCGTGGATGCCGTCCCGACCGGTCCGGCTGCCGACGTAGAGGACCGGGTTGCCCGGTCCGGAGGCCTTGGCGGTGAAGATCCGCTCCCGCCGTGCCACTCCCAGGGCGAAGGCGTTGACCAGGATGTTGCCGTTGTAGCAGCGGTGGAAGCCGGTTTCGCCACCCACCGTCGGTACTCCCACGCAGTTGCCGTAGCCGCCCACCCCCCGTACCACCCCGTCGATCAGATAGCGCATGCGCGGCGCGTCGATCTCACCGAAACGTAGCGAGTCGAGCAGGGCAACCGGTCGCGCGCCCATGGTGAAGACGTCGCGCAGGATGCCGCCCACCCCGGTGGCTGCTCCCTGGTAGGGCTCGATGAAGCTGGGGTGGTTGTGGCTCTCCATCTTGAAGACGGCGACCCAGCCCTCCCCCACGTCGACGACTCCGGCGTTCTCGCCCGGACCTTGGACGACGTGACGACCCTCGGTGGGGAGCTCGCGCAGGAAGGCCTTGGAGGACTTGTAGGAGCAGTGCTCGGACCACAGCGCCGAGGTGATACCCAGCTCGGTGTAGCTCGGCGTGCGGCCCAGAATGCTGATCAGCCGGTCGTGCTCCTCCTCGCTCATGCCCATGCTGCGAGCCAGGCTCCGGTCGACCCTGGGCTCGGCTGCTCCCGGCCCGGTCATCGCGCCACCGCCAGCCTCTCTCTCAGGCTCTCGACCGCAGCTTCGAACAGGGCGAGGCCGTCTGTCGAGCCGAGCAGCGGGTCGGCGGCCCGTTCGGGGTGAGGCATCATGCCGAGCACGTTGCCACCGGGGTTGACGATGCCGGCGATCGCGCGCGCGGAGCCGTTCCAGTTCCAGGCGTCATCGAGAGCGCCGTCGGGCGCCACGTAGCGGAAGACCACCCGCCCCGCCGCCTCGAGCTCGTCCAGGGCGGCCTCGGTGGCGAAGTAGTTGCCGTCCATGTGCGCAATCGGGATCGAGAGCACCTGACCCTGGCGGTAGCGGTGGGTGAAGGCCAGGTCGGTACGCTCGACCCGCAGGCAGACGTCTCGATGCTCGAAGCGGAGAGTGCGGTTGCGCAGCAGGGCTCCGGGCAGCAGGCCGGCTTCGCAGAGGATCTGGAAGCCATTGCAGATCCCCAGCACCAGCCCGCCGGCCTCGGCATGGCGCCGCGCGGCGGCGAGCACGGGCGAGCGGGCCGCGAGGGCGCCGGAACGCAGGTAGTCGCCGTAGGAGAAACCACCGGGGACGACCACCAAGTCGCAGTCCTCGACCGTCTCGTTCTCGTGCCAGAGGAACATCGTCTCCAGCCCGAGGGTGTGCTTGAGCACGTGGTATACGTCGTGGTCGCAGTTGCTGCCGGGCAGTAGCGCCACGCCGCACTTCATCGCCGGCCCTCCGCCGACAGCTCGATCTCGTAGCGCTCGACCAGGGTGTTGGCGAGGAGCCTCTCGCACATCTCCTGGAGCTGGCGCTCTGCCTCCGCTCGGTCTTGCGTTGCCAGCTCGAGATCGAAGCTCTTGCCGGCTCGCAGATCGGCGACGGCGCCGAAGCCGAGGCGATCGAGGGCGGCCTGGATCGCCTTGCCCTGGGGATCGAGCACCTCGGGCCGAGGGAACACGGTGACTCGCGCTTTCATGGAGGAGAGCTTATAACGCTGCCCCGCGGCGGAGGCGGGCGGGCTCAGAGGACCTCGAGCCAATCCGTCGGTCGGTCCTGCTCCGAGACCAACACCTCCGCCCCGCTGCCGGCGCGATCGAGAGCCTCCGCCACGGCGGCCAGGGCAAGGGCCGGCAGGTTGTTGGTCCGCGAGAGATGGTAGAGCACGACCTGGTGCAGACGATCGGACAGAAGCTCCACCGTGCCCTCGGCGGCGTCGGCGTTCGAGAGGTGACCGTGGCGACCGGCCACCCGCTGCTTCAAGGCCCACGGATACGGGCCGTTGCGCAGCATGTCGAGGTCGTGGTTGGCCTCGATCACCAGCAGGTCGAGATCGAGAAGTCGCGCCCAGGCGAGCTGACTGCGGCTGCCGAGATCCGCCACCAGACCCACCCGCCGCCCCCACCGATCCTCGACGGTCAATCCCACCGGCTCCCGGGCGTCGTGAGGGATCTGGAAGGGCTCGAGGAGGAAACCCCCTACCTCATAGCGCTCGCCCGAGCGGACGCTCCGGGTGCGCCGGCGGATCGGATCGGACAGCGTCACGGTCTCCGCGGTGCCCGCGGTGAGGTAGAGCGAAGCTCCGCTCCTGGCGCAGAAGCGGTCGATGCCGCGGCAGTGGTCCTCGTGCTCGTGGGTGAGGAAGGCCGTCTGGACGTCCCGCGGCACGAGGCCTCGGAGCGCCAGCCGCCGCTCGAGCTCCCGGCAGGAGAAGCCGGCGTCGATCAGGAGCCGGTCGCTGCCGCACTCGACGACCACGGCGTTGCCCCCGGAGCCAGAGCCCAGGACGACCACCCGCAAGGGCAGGTCGATCGGTCCGGCCGACCTGCTGCGGGTGGGCCGAGGCTCGGGGTCGAAGAGGGAGGGCTGCAAAGGGGTGTCGGCGGCGACCGCTTAGCGGCCGAAGCGGTAGGTGGCGCCTTGCTCGAGGTAGTCGAGACCCGAGCGTCCGAGAGCCGCCACCTCGGCGACGATCCGTGTCCGGCAGGGTGGCTTCAGATGGTGGAGCAAGACCGGCACGTCGACCTCCAGCTTGTCGAGCTCGCGATCGAGGCTGCGCGGCGTCAGGTGCATCGACAGGTCAGCCACTTCCTGAAGCTCGTTGGCGAAGCTGGTGTCGAGGCAGACCGCGGCGAGGCCCGGGGTGCGGTTCGCGATCCGCCACAGCTCCTCCGTGGGCCCGGTGTCGCTCGACCAGATCACCGCGCTGCCTTCCTGCTCGAAAAGGAAGCCGAGGGTGGGAACGGGGTGGGATACCGGAAAGGGGGTCACCCTCAGGCCCGCCAGCTCCACCGGCCGACCTGCCTCGATCTCCTGGAAGCGCATCGCCGGCAGCAGCTCCGAGGGAAGACGGGAGAAATCCGGCCAGACGGCATCGTTGAACAGGTGGCGACGCACCGCGTCGATCGTCGCCGCCGAAGCCCAGATCTCGAGAGGGTGATCCCTCAGGTGATAGACGTTCTCGATGACGAAGGGCAGGGACTGCAGGTGGTCGATATGGGAGTGCGTGAGCAGCACCGCCTCGATCGATGCCTGCCTCTCGATCGACAGGGCACGGGTCAGACAGCCTGCGTCGAGCGCCAGGGTGTCGTTGAGCAGCAGGCTGGTCAGCCTGCATTCCGGAATCTCGCCGCCCGAGGCGCCCAGGACCTCAATCTGCATAGATTTGAAGCATTCTATCGTTCCTGGGCACCGGCCTCAACCCGTAGCCCCGGAACGGGGCCGGGCCAGCCCGCTCGCAGGCCCGGATGGCAGAGGGGCGGCCGGTCAGAACTGGGTGCCGATGTAGAAGGTCGTGATCGTGTCGCCGATGGAGCTCTTGCCGTCCCACCGCTGGCCGAAGTCCCAGTTCAGGTCGAGCCCCACGAAGTTCACCGTGAAGCCCCAGCCGTAGACCGCGATGCCGTCCTCCAGGCGATTCTCGTCACTGTCCCAGAAGTCGAAGGGGGCGTAGAAGGCCTGACCCTGCTCGTCACGGCGCAAGGCACCGAGCTCGTCGAACCACACCGCGCCGACGTCGAAGAAGAGCCGACCCCGGATTCCGCGGAAGGCGAAGACCGGCGTCGCCACCACTTCGATGAGCGGGAACCGGTACTCCAGGTTGGCGAAGAAAGCGCGGTCGCCCGGCAACGAGCGGTAGCGAACGGTACGGATGTTGTCGCCGCCCAACCGGAAGGGCGTCGACGTGTCGCCGTAGCGGGCACCGGCGAAGGCGCGCATCGCCAGGCCGCTCCGGGTAGTGACCGGCTGGTAGCGCCGGTAATCGGCCGAGACCTCCGAGCTGATCGACTCACCCGTCGACAGGTCGGGCCCGTAAAGGCCGTCGATGCGCCAACGGCTGCCGGCGATCGGCCCCCACGAGGCGTAGATCGTCGAGTCGTGGACCAGCGCCGCCTGGAGGAAGGGATAGTCGTCCTTGATGGTCTCCAGCTCGAAGCCGACGACCACGGGAGGAGTCGTTCCCCCGGGCTCCTCCTCCTCGGCGAACACCGGCACGGTACGGAAGTACTTGCGGAAGAGGTAGCCGAGCCCCACCTCCGCCCGAGTGCTGAGGCCGAAGGGGTAGCGGATGAAGCCGTAGGCCCCGGTCAGGCGGATCTCGCCGCGGCGGTCGAGCAACTGGCCGGTGAAAGGGTCCGTGGTGACGAAGTAGAAGTCGCGGTCGTCGAAGAGATTGGCGCCCCACTGCGTGCGGTCGGACAGGTCCAGGTAGGTAATGTCGAAGTTCGACAGGGCGTCGAAGGAGGAGAGGTTGAGCAGGATCCGCTTGTCGCCGAGGTAATCCGAGAAGCCGACGAAGACCCGCCCCAAGAGAGTCTGGGAATCGTCGACGCCCAGGTAGGTATCGGCGTCGGTGATGAAGAACTTGCCGCGGCCGTACTTCTCCTTGTTGGCCTCGTCCAGGGTGACCTCGATGGACGGCTGGAAGATCGGCAGCTCGGCCGCAGCGGCGGGTGTTTGGGCGATCTCGACCTTCTCGAGGGAGGGCGGCACTTGGTCGAGATCGGTCAGATAGAGCTTGTAGGCGCCCTGCCAGAGGCCGGCATAGACCAGGGTCTCGGGACCTTCAGGGCGCGGCACCACCGCCGGCGTGAAGCAGCCGGTCACGACGTTGGTGTACTGCTTGAGGTCGCCGGTGGCGGGGTCGAGGCTATAGATGTTGTCCACCCCGGCACGGTCCGAGGTGAAGTAGATCCGCCGGCCGTCCGGCGAGTAGATCGCGTCCTTGTCGTTCGACTCGCCGGTGGTCAGCGCGTAGCGTTGGCTGGGGTCGGCGAGGTCGATCCGGAAGAGCTTGGAGAAGTCGCCGACCACCGAGGTGAAGACCAGCGAGCGGCCGTCCGGCGAAAAGGCCGGGCCCCCGTCGTAGATCGGGTCCTTGGTGATCTGCTCGACCTGCTCGGTATCGAGGTCGATCAGATAGATGTCGAAGTCACCCTCGCGATTGCCGGCGAAGGCGATCTTCTTCCCGTCGGGGCTCCACGACAGGGAGAATTGCTGCTCGACGTCCATGTCGATGGCGCGCGAGATGCCGCCACGCAGGACGTCGAAGATCAGCAGCGAGCGGCCGCCGTCGCGGCGCGCGAACGCCGCCAGGTAGTTGCCGTCCGGGGAGAACGCCAAGTCGCGACCCACGCGGCGAGCCACCGTCATACCCTGCACCACCAGGTAGCGATAGCGAGTGGTCAGGCCCTCGGTGAGATTGCGCACCAGACGGCGGGTCTTCGACTCGAACAGCACGATGTCGAGGTCGCCGCGCAACACCGAGAACGCGGCCACGAGGTCGCCCGACGGCGACGCCACGGCGGAGGTCTCCTGGGTGCGCAGCTCATCGTCCACGCGGAAGGGCCGGCCGAAATCGCTCGGCTCGCCGGTCTCCACCAGCTGGCGCAGATATTTCTTGCGCAGCCAGCGACGGAAGTCGGTGTCGAAGTCCTCCGAGGTGAGCCGGAAGGCCCGCTCGATGGCCCGCTCGGTGCGCGCCCCCAGGGTGTTGCGGAACTCGTAGACGAAGTCGAGGAAGCCCTCACGGCCCCAGCGCTCTTCGATGTAGTCGAAGACGGCGTGACCGAAGCGGTAGGCGAAGTAGCCGGCGGCATCTCCTCCCGCCACGGAGGGGATGGCGTCGTTGACCACGTAGTCGCGCAGCACCATGCGGTCGTGCGACTCCTCGTCCTTGGCCATGTAGCTCGCCATGCCCTCCATGAACCACTGGGGTGGACGGGCGGCGGCAGCGCGGCTCAGGCTGCCCTGGTAGAGAATGTTGTACTGGAAGATGTGGGTCAGCTCGTGGAGGATCAGCTTCAACAGCTCCGGGTCGGGCATGTCGACCGGCAGCACCATCCGGTTGCGCACCGGCGAGGCGAACGCGCCGGCTCCCTCGGGGATGAAGTTGAGGATGATGTTGTTCTGCTCGAAGGCGGAGTGGGTCGGGTAGAAAATCAGCGGCGTCGGCTTCTGGATCTGGAAGTCGAACTCCCGCGACAGCTGATCGTAGGCGCTCTCGGCGAAGGAGACCACCTTGTTGAGCAGCGCCTCCGAGGCCTTGTCGTAATAGACGTCGAAGTGCGGCGAGTGATAAATCATCCACTCGAGGTCTCGATACTGCACCTTGTTCTGGCCGAATCCCCGGTACTGCGCCAGGGCGGGACCGGTGGCGACGGCGGTGAGGACCAGTGTCGAGACGAGGGTGGTGACGACCTTCGAGCGGAAACGCGGCACGGTGACTCTCCTTGTCGGGTCAGCGAACGTCGCGTGATTACTCGGTGAACAACACGCGGGCCGATTCGACGCTCTTCTGCACGAAGATGTTGACGATCCGGTCCTCGAGGGCATAGAGGTTCTCGAACATCCCCTTCAAGGGATCAGCGTCCTCGCCTTCGAAGTTCTGGAAATCCTTGAAGTTGTCGGTGTACAGCAGTGTGCCGGTGCGACCGTCGAAGACCTGCATCAGGATGTCGTACTCGAAACCGGTCTGCTCGACCAGCACCTGTCGTTGGTAGGTGCGGCCGTCGAACGGCAGGGTGTACTCCTCGGTGCGATAGCCGGTGCGGTCCTGGATGTCGAAGTCCAGACTGCCGGCGAGGATCAGATCGGCCTGGCTGCGCTCGCCGAGGGCGGCCCAGAAGTCTTGCTCGCGCGCCAGCCGGTCGCTGTCGAACACCGGATAGTCGACGGCGCCGAGCTCCAGGACCTTGAGGTCCGTGTCGCGTCGCAGCACCTTGAAGAGGTAGCGCTCGAACTCCTTCTGGACGTCGATGTTGCGGCCGCGGACTCCTTCACTGCCCTCCTGGCTGACCACCAGGAAGGGAGCCAACGCCACCGTGCGCTTGCCGGCCAGCTCGATCTTGGCGCGCTGGGGAAGCAGCAGACGAACCTCGGCGGTACCCGCGGCGAAGGCCGGGCCGGCCACGGTCAGGACCGTCAGCGCCGCGGCCAGCAGGAATCTCACTCTCATGGCTTGCCCTCCCCTCCCTCGGGTGGCTGGGTCTCGCCTGGCGGCTTGGCAGCCTTGCCGGCCGAGAAGCTCTGATAGAACTCGATGAAGCGCGCGTAGTTGCGCTTGACCTCGGCGTTGCCGGGGTCTCTGCGCAAGGCTTCCTGATAGTGGCCGAGCGCCTTGTCGAAGCGTCCGAGGGCTTCCGAGGCCACTGCCAGGTTGTTGAGGATGCGGGCGTTCTCAGGGTCCATTCGGCGAGCCTGCTCGAAGCGGAAGAGTGCCTCGTTCCACAGCCCCCTGCGCGCCATCTGCACCCCGAACTGCAGCTGGGCCTTGAGGTCGTTGGCGGGCTTGGCGCTCGCGACGGGGGCGAGCAGGGAGAGTGCGAGGAAGACTGCGAGGAGACACCTGCGGTTACGAGCCATCACGTTCTCTCCGAGCGTGCTCGACGGTGGGCGCCGGCGCGGGAAGAAGCACTTGCCTCCGAGGATCTGGCGGACCTGCCGGCAGTATATACGACCCCTCTGCGGCACCCCGCCGGCTCGCCGGGCCCTGCGCTTTTCCGTCTACACCGTAGAGAAGACACGGATGGACGCCGAAGCAAGCGAGGTGCCAGTGACCCACAGAACCCGATCGACCGCCTCCCTCCTCCTCGATGAGGACCTCCTCCTCGCCGTCAGCACCGCGACCGAGCTGCCTCGGCCTGCCGCCTGCCGGCTCGCCGCGGCCTGGCCGGCCTGGCGCCACACCCCCACGGCCGAGCGGCTCGGCCGCTTTTGGGGCCTCTCCGAACAGCTGGCCGTGCACGCCCTCAGGATCCGTCGCGAGGCGCCGGAGCGCGCGGCCCGAGAACGCGACCGGGCAGCGCAGGCGGGGGCCCACGTCCTCACTCGCATGAGCCCCGGCTATCCGTCGAGCCTGCTCTGCCTCTCCCTGCCCCCCGCCGTGCTCTACGTCGCGGGCGAGCTGCCCGAGGGCCCCGGCGTGACGGTGGTGGGCGCCCGCCGGGCGGACGCTTACGGGCTCGAGGTCGCCGAGCTGTTCAGTCACGAGCTCGCCCGGGCCGGGGCGGTGGTGATCTCGGGCTTCGCCCGCGGCATCGACGCCGCCGCCCACCGCGGGGCCCTCGCCGATCCTGCGGGAAGGACGGTCGCCGTCCTCGGCTGTGGTCTGGGGGTGGACTACCCGCGGGGCCAGAGCCGATTGGCTGCGGAGATCGCCGAGCGCGGCGCTCTGGTCTCGGAGTTCCCGCCCGGCACGCCGCCGGCCTCCTGGCAGTTCCCGGTGCGCAATCGGGTGCTCGCCGCCCTCTGCCAGGCGGCGCTCGTGGTGCGCGCCACCGAGCGCTCGGGGTCTCTGGTCACCGCCAAGCTCGCCCTCGACCTCGGGCGCGACCTCTACGCTGTCCCGGGGCGACTCTTCGAGGCCGGTTCGATGGGGCCCAACGCCCTGCTGCTTGCGGGCGCCATCCCGGCCCTCCACCCCTCTCTGATCCTCGCCGGCCTCGACCCTCCGTTGGCCGCTCCACCGGCCGCCGTGCCGGCAGCCGTGCCCGAAGGTCCGAGCGGCCAGCTCATCGCACACCTGCCTCCCGGCGAGGCCGTCGCAGCTGAGGACCTCGCCGCTGCCACCGGCCTCCCTCTGGGCGAGGTGGCGGCCCTGCTGCTCGAGCTCGAGCTGGCCGAACAGGTCCGCCGCCTGCCCGGAGGTTTCTTCCGCCGTCCCCTGGCCCTCGCCGAGCCGCTCCTATAATCGTGGCCATGGGACACGATCATCCGGTCTTCGTGGTCGGCGCAGGGCTCGCCGGGTCGGAGTGCGCCTGGCAGCTCGCCGAACGGGGTGTCCCCGTGGTGCTGGTCGAGATGAGGCCGGCCGCCGCCACGCCGGTGCACAAGACCGACCGCTTCGCCGAGTTGGTGTGCTCGAACTCGCTGCGTTCGGACGACCCCCATCACGCCGCCGGCCTGCTCAAGCGCGAGATGGAGCGCTTCAGCTCGCTGGTGATCGGCGCGGCGCGTGCCACTGCGGTGCCGGCGGGCAGCGCTCTGGCGGTCGACCGCGACCGCTTCTCCCAGACCATCACCGACGCCCTCGCCGCCCACCCGCTGGTCGAGATCCGCCGGCAGGAAGTGCGGGAGCTGCCGGAAGGGGATGCGGTGGTGGCCACCGGCCCCCTCACTTCGGACGCCCTGGCCGCCAGCCTCGGCGCCCTGCTCGGCTCGGATTACCTCTATTTCTACGACGCCATCGCGCCGATCGTCGACGGCGAGAGCCTCGACCACGGCAAGCTCTTCTGGGCCTCGCGCTACGACAAGGGGGGCGGCGCCGACTACCTCAACGCGCCCCTCGACCGCGAGCAGTACGCGGCCTTCTACCAGGCCCTGATCTCGGCCGAAGTGCTGCCCCTCCACGACTTCGAGCGGGCCCTCTTCTTCGAGGGCTGCCTGCCGATCGAGGAGCTCGCCCGGCGGGGGGTGGACACCCTGCGTTTCGGACCGATGAAGCCCGTGGGTCTGCGCGGACCGGACGGGCGCCGGCCCTGGGCGGTGCTGCAGCTGCGCCGGGAGAGCCTCGCCAGCCACCACTTCAACCTGGTGGGCTGCCAGTCGCGCATGAAGTGGGGAGAGCAGAAGCGGGTCTTCGGCCTGATCCCGGGGTTCGAGGACGCCGAGCTCGTGCGCTTCGGCCAGATCCACCGCAACACCTTCATCAACGCGCCGCTGGCCCTCGACGCCTTCTACCGCGTGCGCCAGCGACCGGGGCTGCGTCTGGCTGGACAGCTCACCGGGGTCGAGGGCTACCTCGAATCGGCCGCCACCGGCCTCGCCATCGGCCTCTACCTGGCGCTCGAGCGCCGGGGCGTCGAGGCCGCTCCGCTACCGGCGACGACGGCCCTGGGTGCCCTCGCCCGGCACCTGACCGAGTCCGACCCGGCACACTTCCAGCCGGCCAACGTCAACTACGGCCTATTCGAGCCCCTCGCCGAGAGCACCAAGAAGCTCGACCGCCGCGCCGCCTTCGCCAACCGGGCAGACGCCGCCCTCCTCGCCTGGGCCGACACGCACGGCCTTGCGCCCTCCGGCTGACTACGGGTCGTTGACGATGCCCCAGACGCTCGAACAGCTCGTCACCGATTTCCTCTCCCACCTCGGCGAAGAGCGCGCGTTCTCTCCGCACACCCTCCGCGCCTATGGCGGCGACCTCGAGCGGCTGCTGGTCTTCCTGGTCGACTACCTCGGCAAGGCGCGGGGCGATCTCGCCGCCAAGGACCTCGATCCGCCCACCGTCCGCGCTTTCGTGGCATTCCTCGCCAAGGCCGGTCTGGCACCCAGGAGCCGGGGGCGCGCTCTGGCCGCGGTCAAGAGCTTCTGCCGCTGGGCCTGCCGGCGGGGTGTGCTGACGGCCGATCCGGCCCGCGGCGTCAAGACCCCAAAGGTGCCCAAGACCCTGCCCCGCCACCTGCGCCCGGGTGAGACCGAGAACCTGCTGGACTCCGCCCAGGGGGAGGATGGCCTCGCTCGCCGCGACCGTGCCTTCCTGGAGCTGCTCTACGCCTGCGGGCTGCGGGTCTCCGAGCTGGTGAGCCTCGACTGGCGCGACGTCGACCTCACGGCGCGCACCCTGCGGGTGGTGGGGAAAGGGAACAAGGAACGCATGGTGCCGTTCGGCCGGCCCGCCGCGGCCTCCCTCAGGGCCTGGCTGGAGGACTGGGAGAAGGTCAGGGGGGCACGCGGGGGCGAGTCCGAGGAGCCGGTGTTCTTGAACCACCGGGGTGGGCGGCTGACCGACCGCTCCGTGCGTCGGCTGCTCGACCGCTACGCCCAGGGCTCCGGCATCCAGGGAGGCGTGCACCCCCACACCCTGCGCCACACCTTCGCCACCCACCTGCTCGAGGGGGGTGCCGATCTGCGCTCGATCCAGGAGCTGCTCGGCCACAGCTCTCTCGCCACCACCCAGCGCTACACCCACGTCGAGATCGAGCGTCTGCTCGCGGTCTATCGTGAGAACCATCCGCGCGCGCGCAAGGCCTGACGGGCTGGATTTCGGGATCTGTCACACCGGTGAGCGGTGCGGGTACTTTCCCTTGTTACAATGCCCAGCCCTATGAACGGCGATCGATCCGACCGGTTCGACGAGGCGCCCCGCCTGCGCGCGACCACCGTCCTGCTCGTTCGCCGGGATGGCAAGGTCGCCATGGCCGGCGACGGCCAGGTGACCCTCAACAACACCGTGCTCAAGAGCCGCGCCCGCAAGGTGCGACGCATCGGCGAGAAGGGTCGCGTGCTGGTCGGCTTCGCCGGCGGCGCGGCCGACGGCCTGGCCCTGCTGGCTCGCCTCGAGGACAAGCTCGAGGAGTACCGCGGCAACCTGGAACGGGCGGTGGTCGAGCTGGCGCGCGACTGGCGCACCGATCGCGCCCTGCGCCAGCTCCAGGCGACCATGCTGGTGGCTGACCGCGAGCAGAGCTTCTTCTTGAACGGCGCCGGCGACCTGCTGCAGCCGGACGGCGACGAGGTCATCTCGGTCGGCTCGGGGAGCAACTTCGCACTCGCCGCGGCCCGGGCCCTGCTCACCCATACCTCGCTCTCGGCGGTCGAGATTGCCCGCGAGGCGCTGGCCGTGGCGGCGGAAATCTGCGTCTTCACCAACCACGAGCTGACCGTCGAGGAGCTCTGATCGAGCTTCCTCGGCGTGAAGAGAGGTCCCCATGATGAAGCCGAGCCCCGGCCATGAGCGCGACGGCGCCGGGTTCGTGGAGAATCTGCGACCCCGCGAGATCGTCTCCGAGCTGGACAAGTACGTCGTCGGGCAACGCCGCGCCAAGCGGGCGGTGGCCATCGCCCTGCGCAACCGCTGGCGCCGCCAGCAGCTGGAGCCGGCGATCGCCGAGGAGATCTCGCCAAAGAACATCCTGATGATCGGGCCCACCGGCGTGGGCAAGACCGAGATCGCCCGCCGTCTCGCCAAGCTGGCCCGCGCCCCCTTCATCAAGGTCGAGGCCAGCAAGTTCACCGAGGTCGGCTACGTCGGGCGAGACGTCGAGTCGATCATTCGCGACCTGGTCGACATCTCCTTCGGCATGCTGCGCGAGGAGCGCCGCGAGGCCGTGCGCGAGGCGGCCGCCGCCCGGGCCGAGGACCGCCTGCTGCAGCTGCTGGTGCCCTCTCCGGCCCTGCGCGGCTTCGACGAGCCGGAGGATCCGAGCATCGCCGCGACGCGCGAGAAGTTCCGCAAGAAGCTGCGCGACGGCAGTCTCGAGAAGCGGATGGTCGAGATCGAGGTCGAGGAGAACCAATTCCCCAGCCTCGAGATGTACACCCCTCAAGGGGTGGAGGAGGTCGGCGTCAACCTGCGGGACATGATGCCGGGGCTCTTCGGGCGCCGCAAGAAGCAGACGGTCACCGTCGGCGACGCGCGGGAAATCCTCTGGCAGCAGGAGGCGGAGAAGCTGATCGACCGCCAGCAAGTGGCCCGCGAGGCGCGCCACCGTGTCGAGCAGGCGGGGATGGTCTTCCTCGACGAGATCGACAAGATCGCCGGCCGGGAGGGCAGCCGCGGGCCGGACGTCTCCCGCGAGGGGGTGCAGCGCGACCTGCTGCCAATCGTCGAGGGCACCACGGTCAACACCAAGTACGGCCTGGTCAAGACCGACCACGTGCTGTTCATCGCCGCCGGTGCCTTCCACGTCTCGAAACCCTCGGACCTGATCCCCGAGCTGCAAGGGCGTTTCCCCATCCGGGTCGAGCTCGATCCGCTGACCGAGGAGGACTTCGTCCGCATTCTGACCGAGCCGAAGACCGCCCTGACCAAGCAATACGCCGCCCTGCTCTCCACCGAGGGCGTGAACGTCAGCTTCGAGCCGGAGGCGATCGCCGAGATCGCCCGGCTGGCGGTCGAGGTGAACTCCAAGACCGAGAACATCGGGGCCCGGCGCCTGGCCACTTTGATCGAACGGCTGCTCGACGAGGTATCCTTCGAGGCACCCGACATGACCGGCGTCAAAGTCGAAGTGGACGCGGCCTTCGTGCGCCGTACCCTCGCCGAGCTGGTCAAGGACCAGGATCTGTCGCGCTATGTCCTCTGACACTCCCCTGCGCCGCCGGCGCGCCGCCCTGCTCGCCTCCTTCGTCCTGCTCGCCGCGGCCGCCTGCGGCAAGAAGGGCGACCCCCTGCCGCCCCTGCGCTACACGCCAGTAGCGGCGTCGGATCTCGCTGTCAGGCAGCGGGGCGACCAGCTGGTGGTGCGCGTCTCCTACCCGCGGCTGACCACCGCCGGCCAGGCCCTGCCGGGCCTCCTGGCGGTCCAGGTCTACCAGCTGCTGCGCCCCGCGACGACCGCCGGAGCCCCCGCCGCGATCGACGCTCGCCAGTTCAGCCTCGGTGCCCTCAAGATCGCCGAGATCGGCGGCGGCGAGCTGACCACCGCGGCGCAGGGCGCCCACCTCGAGATGGTGCTCTCCCTGGCCGACCCGGCCGGCGTGCGCTCACAGCACGCCTCCTACGGCGTGCGCTTCGTGGCCAAGGGTGGAGACGTCTCGGACTTCTCGAACTTGGTCACCCTCCCTCCTCATCCGACCACCCCCGGCGTTCCCACCGGCCTCAAGGCCGAGGGCACGCCGACCGGCGTGCTCCTCACCTGGACCACGGCCACCTCGGGACCGGTGGCGGTCTATCGCCGGGGCGCGGCCGAGCGTTCCTTCGGCCAGCCAATCGCGAGCGTCGAAGCCGGAGCCACCACCTGGGTCGACCAGGGGGCTCGCCTGGGCGAACGCTACGTCTATGCGATCACCGGTCTCGCCACGGAGAGCGAGCTGGTCGAGAGCGCGCTGGTGCGCACGGTCGAGGTGTCCTACCGTGACCAGTTCGCTCCGCCGCCGCCGGTGGGCGTGGTCGCCCTCTCCGAAGGGGACCGCGCTCGCCTGATCTGGGAGCCCGTGCCCGCGAG
>JBIOYC010000013.1:0-5404 GCA_044869955.1 Thermoanaerobaculia bacterium
GCCTCGCCGTGGCCAGGCCCCAGAGCAGGCCGTAGAGCGGCGCGCCCAGGTCGCAAGCCAGGCAGGCGGCTGCCATGGCGAGCGACCCGGGGTAGGGTGGGTCGAGCAGGTCGCCGCTCTGCGGGTCGACCACGAGCGGGTGCTGTTCTTCGATCTCAGCGGCGAGCCGCAGCAGCTCGAGGACGCCGCTCTCCACCTCATCGGCGAGACGACGAGAACGGCTCTGAAGGGCCTCGATCGCCGTGCCGGCGCTCATCCCCGGTCCCTCGGGAGCAGCTGGCTCTCCAGCCCCGCCAGGCGACCAGCCTTGGCCAAGGCCCGTGAGGTGATCCCGGCTCGGCCGGGCTCCGCGAGCAGGATCGTCAAGCTTGCGCCCTCGAAGCCCGGCACGGGCACCGGCTCCTCCTGGCCCTCCGTCACCAGCACGGTAGCGGCCCAGCGGGCGGCGCTGGGCCGGTCCGGGAAGGTGCGGCTCCAGGCCAGGGCCTGGCCCCGCCGAGCCAGCCGCCAGCCGGGCAGGCTGGCGAGGTCGCGGCGGACCTCGGAGAGGGGGAGGAGCTCGGTAGGGGTGTTGTCGGGGAGAGGAGGGTCGGCAGGAGGGGCTTCCGGGGGAATCAGAGCGAGAGCTGAGGACCAGGGGGAGGGTGTACGGTGGCTCGGCTGGGCGGCTGGTAGCATCGCGGCTCTTTTCAGAACGACGCGATGCTAAATACTGATCGCAGGTCTATTTCATCGATAACACCTCCTGACTACTTGTCCCCCGCCCGCCCTTGGCCTACACTGTCGGCTCATGGACCCCGAGCCGCTGACCGCGGAACTGCGCGCCGCATTGCGCGAGGTGCTCCGCCGTGCCCGCCTCCCGCTCGCCGAAGCCAGTCGCCAGCTCGCCCACGACCGCAACTACCTTGCTCGCGTCCTTTCCGGCCGCTACCGGCTCAAGATCCGCGAGGTGTTCGAGATCTTGGCGCTGGTGCAGATGAATCCCTGGCATTTCTTCCACCTCTACTTCCCGCTCGCCGGCACCGGCATGGTGCGCCTGCGAGGGGACGAGCAGACCAATCCGGCCGGCATGGCCGAGCTGGCCGCCCGCACCCGCCACATGGCTCGCCTCTACGAGGATCTGGGGGCCTACACCCCCTGGGACTGGACGGAGCGCGTCTCCCTCGTTCTGCGGGACTTGATCCGCGCCCGCGGGACCACGCAGAAGGCCGTCTCCCTCGGGCTCGGCCTCGGCCCCACCGCCTTCGGCCAGGCTCTGCGCGGCGCCAGCCAGCTCACTGCGGCGCACGTCCTGGGCGCGCTCGCGATCCTCGGCGCCAGCCCCGGCCGCTTCTTCTGGGAGGTGCTCTTCCCAGGAGATAACCTCGCTGCGGGCATCACCTGGTCGCGCATGCTCGACGAGATCGTGAAGGACCTGGAGCCCGGGGCCACCGAGGCCGCCGACCGCAAAGCTGCCGCCTTGGAGCCCGCCCCGCCGGGCGCGGACGAGAAGGGCGAAGACTAGCCCGGCAGCGGCGCCTCGCCGGGCCCCAGGCGTCGAAGGGGCTCGAAGCGGCCGACCAGGCTCTTGATGAATTCGCGGGTGACGCGGTAGTTGCGCGCTGCGTTGACGTAGAGGAGCAGGGCGGCGTTGGCCTCGGTGTGGAGTCTCAGGCCGGTGAAGACCGGGAGCATCTCCTCGGCCAGGGCCTTCTGGGCGTCCGGGTTGCCGGCCTGGGCGTGGACCACGGCGAGGTCCAGAGCCACGAGAGCAGCGTCGAAGGCCAAGCCCTGATCCAGGAACTCGCGGCGCGCGTCCTCGAGCAGGCGCCGGGCGCCTTCCAGCAGCCCGGCGCCGCAGCGCAGGCGGCCCAGGGTCCAGCGAGCGCGCAGGCGGAGCATGGGAGGCAGGTAGATCTCGCAGAGCTCCTTCATCTCCTCGGCCAGGCC
This sequence comes from Thermoanaerobaculia bacterium, assembly GCA_044869955.1. Lineage (GTDB taxonomy): Bacteria > Acidobacteriota > Thermoanaerobaculia > Multivoradales > SZUA-115 > CALMKX01. Next base: position 1,930 of record JBIOYC010000013.1, read on the forward strand.
CCAGGCCTGGCGCTTCATGCCCATGCCTTCGAGGTCGAGAACCATGTCGGACCAGATGATGTAGCGGGTGGCGAGGTCGTCCTTGGGAGTTGCCTCGATGGCTTGCCAGTGCTTCCTGAAGGCCAGTTCCGGTTCGCCGGCCAGGAAGGCGCAGCGGGCTGCGACGCGGGTCGCGATCGCCAACGCTTGGGTCTCAGCGAGCAGTTCGTACACTCGAACAGCTCCTGCCAGCAGGCGATTGGCCTCGTTGAATTGCTGTTGGTCAATCCGCAGGGACGCCTTCCACTCTTCGAGCTTCGCCCAGAGGAGCGGGTCGCCACTTCCGTCGCGCCGCACCTCGCCAACCCACTGCCAGAGCGCCTCTGCAGCGTCATAGCGCTCAGCCAGCCGCTCGGCGTTCGCCACGTAACAGAGGGCCTCGGCACGCAGGTCCTGCTTCAGGGCGGAAAGCGCCCCTGGAGCCGGGAGCGCCTCCGCCGCCTCGGCGGCTGCCTCGGCCGCGGCACGGGCCTCCTCCGGGCCGTGTTGCACGGCCTCGGCGGCTTCGGCCAGCAGGCGCTTCACCACCTCCACCCGCGCGGCCTTGCGGCTGTTCGCCATGTAGAAGCGGAGCTGATCCTGCCGCAGGCGGCGCACCTTGGCGGCCAGCTCGGCCACCTCGGCCGGGGGCAGGGGCTTCTCCTGCATCCGCAGCACGCTCTTGAGCGCCCTCTCGAACGCGGCCTTCAGCTCGGCATCACGGCTCATGCCCAGCTCCTCGCTCTCCGTTGACGGTTCCCGCTTTGTGCGATCTTGGATGCGAGGATAGCGGAAAACGGAAGGCGCGGGAAGAAGACACCCCTTCTCGCGCCTTCCGAGGGTTGGTCACGCTTGGCCGGGGATCTGTGCGGACTGGGGGGCCGGCGGGCTGGGGAGGGGCTCGCCATGAGGGTCGCTCATCGGCCCACTCTTGTCCGGCCCGGCCCACCACGTTTCGATCCACCCCACCACCCACTCCCAAGGGCTCACCCAGCGCTCCGGGGCCGCCACGGCGGGCAGGGCCAGAGCGAGCACCAGGGCCACAGCGATCGCACGGATAAACGGCTTCATCATCCGCGTCATAACTCCTCCTCTTTCCAGCCGGCGCGGGCATCGCTCCGGCCTTGTCCAGCAAGGGTTTGTCGCTCTCAGTATGCCGCCAAACGGCCGGAGCGGGGCGGGTGGAAGAGGGGGAGGAGGGGCGGGGAAGTTGCGGGAAGACGATACGCGCGACCGGAAGGAGCCCCCTCACCCTGGCCCTCTCCCCCTGGCGGGGGAGAGGGGATCAGAAGGAGGCTGCGGCGCGGGGGGAGGCGGGGGAACTGGGCTCTGTGGAACTTGGGGTCATCCCCACGAAGGCGCGGAGGGGCCGAGCTCATCTCCTCCGCGGGGACTCCTAGCGAGCCGGCTTCCGGTGAAAGGGATAGCCCCTCATGCGAACCCCCCGGGGCCTTAGCGAGACCTCAGGTTTCTGGACGTCCACGGCTCGGCCATTTTTAGCCCGTCCGTCCCCACTTCGCCAGGATCAACCCCGCCAGCAGCCAGGCCACCACGACGTGGCAGAAAGGACGCTGCTAGCGCACGAACGGCGGCGCCGCCGCGAGCTGGTCGAAGAAGGCCTTGGCCTTGGCGGCGCCGGCCTCGCCGTTGAGCTCGAAGTACCAGTAGACCTCGGCGGTCTGGGCCCCCATCAGCAGCTGCATGGTGCCCTGGGATTTGTGCTCGGCGATCACCCAGTTGGCGATGATCTGGAAGTCGAGGCGGCCGTCCAGGCCGAACTTCTGGGTGCGGTCGAAGACGAACTGCGGAGCGCCTTCCCGGACCTTGGTCACCGGATGCTCGGGCAAGCCGAGGTAGGGGCTTTGCTCGGGGAAGCGGGTGGAGCGCGGCGAGGCCGCCAGCACCACGGGGCGGGAGCCTTCCGGCAGCGCCGCCACCGCCTCGAGGGCGAGGATCGCCGCGGCGCGGTGGTGGGCGTGGGTCTCGGGGGTGGGCAGCATCACCAGCACGAAGTCGTAGCCGCCCTTGGCGAGGATCTCGGCGAAGCGCTTCTGGATGAAGGGTAGGTCCCACTCGGTGGCGAAGAGGGCGCTCATGTCCTTGGTGTAGCCGCTGTCCACCTGGTCGAAGAAGAAGTAGTTGCGGAAGCCGACGATGGCGCCGCCGGCCATCAGCTCCCGCTTGCGGATCGCCGGCAGATAGGCCCGGCCCACGGCCTCGTCGGTGAGCTTCAGGCCGTAGATCGGCTCGGCCAGGGTGGAGAAGCGGTAGCCGCCCTCGCCGTTGGTCAGGATGGCGAGGTCGGCCACGCCACCGAGAGCGTGCGTGGTCTTGTAGATCGTGCCGGAGAAGAGGGCGTCGTCGTCCGGGTGGGCGGTGACCACCAGGACCTTGGGTCCAGGCTCGGCGGCGTGGGCGAGGGCCGGGGCCAGCGTGGCGAGCACGAGGGCGAGGGCGGCGGCGTTGAGGCGGGCGGGGCGCATTGAGATTCCTCCTGGCGGGGATTCTCTCCCACCCCGGTCGACTGCATGCCGGACGATGTCTCCGTTTCGGCCTCGCCGGACACCCTTTCTTCCAGCGACCGTTCTTAGCCGCGGAGGTTCCGCAGTGCAGGGGTTGACCCTACGTCGACTCGCCCGCTCAGCCCGGGGTGTGCTTCCCTGGGCCCTGGCCGCCGTCTTGGTGGCAGTGGCCGTCTATCAAGCTCGATCAATCGCCCTGCTGCGACTCGAGATCGACTCCTGCCACGGCGCAGCCGCACAGGCGGGCATGCCACGCCTCGAGCCCATGGCGGTGGGCAAGCAGCTCCCGGAGCTCACCGCGCGCAGCATCGAGGGCGAAGTTCTGCAGGTCGCCGTGCGCGGCCGCGGGCCGAGCCTGCTGCTGATCTACGACCCTTCCTGCTCGCTGTGCGAGGCCGCGATGCCGACCTGGACCCGGCTCTATCAAGACCTGCGAGCGCAGGGCTCCGCGGCGCCGGTGATCGGCCTGTCCGTCGCCGATTCCTACGCTACGGTTCAGCACGGCCGGTCGCACCACCTGCCCTTTCCCGTCGTGCCCTTCCCCAGCCGCGACCTGATCGAGAGCTACGGCATCGGGCAGATTCCGCTCGCCGCCGTGGTCGACACCGAGGGCCGGGTCACCGCCCTTTGGGACCGGCCTCTCGAGGCGGGCGAACGGGGCGACATCCTCGAGCTCTTGTGCCCGCAATGCCTGGGCGCCGCGACTGCCGCGGCGCCCGTCACCGACTGAAAGTCGGAGGAGGTTCAGATGACTGCCAGGAGAGTACTGCCTTTGGCCATCGCGTTGCTGATCGGGTCGTCGCTGGGTACCGGCTACGTTTACGCCAACCACCCCTGGATCTGCTCGGGCAGCACGGCGTATCACTACACGCCGCGGACCGTCGGCTACAACGGGCCCTCGGCCGAGACCTCGGTGAGCAGGGCCGCGAGCGCTT
>JBIOYC010000014.1:0-5389 GCA_044869955.1 Thermoanaerobaculia bacterium
GGGGCGGCCCCCAGTGGCCGCCCGGGTGGGAGGGCAGGCACGGGGGCCTGCCCCTACGGCCTCACCCCACCCGCACGCAGCCCGACTCCGCCGCCAGCGCCCGCAGGGTGGCGTGGGCCTCTTCGACCGAAACCAGCCCCGACGGCAGGTAGGCCACCAGCCAGGCTTCGCGGGTCTCCGGCCTCACCTTGACCCGGTGGCTGTCGGTAATCGGCGTGCCGAAAGGGCCGGTGTCATCGGCCAGCAAGGGCTTGCCCTCGAGGTCGAGGGGACCCCGCATCGAGTCCAGCACCTCGCCCGCGCGGCCGGCTCGCAACACCACCGGCTCGCCGAAGGTGCCGGCGGCCATCACGCAACTGGGCACCGCCAGCTCCACCGAAAGGGCGTTGTTCACGTCCACGAAGGGGTGCACCGCCGGCAGGTCTTCCCCCTTGAGGACCCGCCGCAGCAGGGCCTCGGAGGAAGGGCGATAGCGGGAGGGGTCGCAGCCGGCCTCCTTGAACAGGCGGCGCAGGGCGGCCACCACCGGATCCTGGGCCAGGGTGTCGAGGGCGCGCGTCGCCCGGGTGGTCTCGGCCACCCGCCGGGCGAGGCCTTCGAGGGCAGTGCCGGGCTCGCCGCTCTGGCCTAACCGCGCCCAGACGAGCTGCCAGCCGGGTAGCTCCAGCCGCGTTTCGGGGACGGCCGCGGGCTCGTCCATCGCCATCACACCCGCATCAGGACCGAGCCCCAATGAAGTCCCGCCCCAAGGGCGGCAAAGGCCACCAGTGAGCCCTCCGGGGCGCGACCGAGCTGCTTCGCCTCGTGGAAGCACAGGGGCAGGGTGGCCGAGGTGGTGTTGCCGTACTTCTGGATGTTGTTGTGGACCTTCTCGTCCGGCAGGCCCAGCTGCTTTTGGGCCGCCTCGTTGATGCGCAGGTTGGCCTGGTGCATGACCAGCAGATCGAGGTCCGCCAGGGAGTAGCCCTGCTGAGCGAGCAGCTCGCGAGTGCACTGCGGCATCCGCGTCACCGCGAGCTTGAACACCGCGCGGCCGTCCATCACCGGTACGGTCTCGCCCCTGGCGATCATCTCGGGCGTCACCCAGGGGCGGTGCCTCGAGCCGGCGCCGGGGACGTGCAGGATTTCGCACTCGTTGCCGTCGCCATAGAGCATGGCGCCGAGGATGCCCCGGCCCTCCTCCGCCGGCCGGGCTCGGAAGACCATCGCCCCGGCGCCGTCGCCGAACAGCACCAGGAGGTGGCGGAACTGTGAGTTCCAGACCAGCTCCTCGGCAGAAAGAGGCTCGGCCTCCGGATCGTAGAGCACCTTCCACGTCCGCTCGGAGAAGGGCATCAGGGCGGTGTGCACGTCGGCGCCCACCAGCAGCACGGTCTTCGCCACTCCGGAGCGCACCAGGGCATCGACCAGCTGCAGCCCGTAGGCGAAGCCGGCGCATTGCTGGCGGATGTCCAGGGCCGGCAGGGGCCGAATCCCCAGCCGCTGCTGGATCAGGGTGCCGGCGCCCGGGAAGTAGTAGTCGGGGGTCATCGTGGCGCAGACGATGTAGTCGACCTCGGCGGCGTCGATTCCGGCATTCTCGAGGGCCGCGCGCGCTGCCTGGGCGCCCAGGTCCGCCGAGCCGGTGCCCGGTTCGACATAGTGGCGAGTGGCGACGCCGCTCCTCTCGCGGATCCACTCATCGCTGGTCTCGACAATGCGCGAGAGCATCTCGTTGGTTACCTCGATCGGCGGCACAGCGATCCCGGTGCCGGCCAGAACCGCGCGGAGAGCAGCCATGAAGGCCTCCTTCAGAAGGGGGGGCGACCGACCCGCGGTCGGGGGGGCCGCCGATTCGGGGTGTAGAAGGTGGTCAGATCCTGACGCCGGATGAAGCGGTAGGTGCGGTCCGGGCGCTTGCCGTCGAGCCCCTTGCCGACCTTGGTGTCGTACTCCCAGATCAGGATCGGTGGATCGTCGGGATGGTCGGAGACGTCGAAGCGTTCCTTGCCAGGCTCGCCGTAGAGCACGAAGACGATCCCCCGGTCGGTCCGCCGCCCCGGCAGCCCGGCCTCGGCGAAGCGCCGGTCGGCCTCGGCCACCCGCTCGTCGAAGCGCTCGCGCAGGGCGTTTCGGGCATAGGCGGGGTCAGGGTCCCGCTGCTTCCAGAACTGCTCGATGAAGGCTCGCGCCTGCTCGTCCGAGGACAACCGCTGGTAGCCCTGGATCTCCTCCCGAGTCGCGATCTCGGCGATCGGCCCCACCAGCCACAGGGCCAGGTCCGGCGACAGCAGCGGGTTCATCAGCTCCTCGACGGACTGGGGCTTCACGCCCACGGCCCCGGCGCCAAGAGCGAGCGCAGCGAGGAGGAGCGTCGAGGCCGAGCGGAGCACTCTCACGGCGACGGCCTCCCTACTTGCGCTGGAGCAGGTCGAGGAACTCCTGGCGTACCGGCCGATTCAGGAACGAGCCGCGAATCGCTGAAGTCACGGTAACCGCCCCCGCCTTCTTGACGCCTCGCATCTCGACGCAGAGATGGCGAGCCTCGATCACCACCATGGCACCCAGGGGCGCGAGCTCCTCCTCGAGGAAGGTCACCACCTGCTCGGTCAACCGCTCCTGGAGCTGCGGCCGCTTGGCGTAGAACTCGAGGATGCGAGGCAGCTTGGACAGGCCGACGATCTTCTCCCGCGGGATGTAGGCGATGTGTGCGTGCCCGTAGAAGGGCACGAGGTGGTGAGCGCACAGGGAGTAGAAGGGGATCTCCTTCTCCATCACCATGCCGCTGTAGGTCTCGTCGTTGGGAAAGGTGGTGACCTTCGGGCGAGAACCCTCGCGCAGCCCATGGAACATCTCCAGGTAGAGCTTGGCCACCCGGAGGTCGGTCTCTTGCAGGTTGGGGTCGTGGAGGTCGAGGCCGAGCTCGGTCAGGATGCCCCGCACGTGGGCGGCGATGCGCTCGACGCGAGGACCCTCGTCGGGGTCAGCTCGCACGTCGGCGACCGCATGGAGAGGCGCCTCATGGGGAAGGGATCCGGGGTTCCGCATCGCAAGGGAGGCTCATGTTACCCTACAATCCACTCCTCCAAGATGCCGGTCTCCCCTGCCGTCGCCGACCCGCGGGTCTATGAGCTCCTCGGGGAGCTACCCGCTTCGCTCTTTCCGCCCGAGCTGGTGGCGGGCGTGCTCTTCGTGGAGCGGTACGGCGCCGAGTGGGCCCTGGATCTCGCCCATCGGCTCGATCTCACCACTCTCTTGCGCAGGGGAGCGACGGTGTCCGAGATCCTCGCCGACCGGGGCTGGCTGCCAGGCTTCGGTACGGCCCTCGGCTGGGTGCTTTCCGGTCTCGCCACGAGCGGCCTCATTGCCCGAGTGGACGGCCAGCCTGACTCCCGCTGGCTCCTGCGCAGCGAGCTACCGGCCGCGGACCTCGCCGGCCGCCGGGCCGAGGGCCTCGCCCTCGAGCCCGCGCTCGCCAGTACTTTCGACCTGCTCGACGCGGCCGGGCGTGCCTACCCGGCGGCGGCCATCAACGAGAAGGCTGGCGAAGAAGCCCTGCTGGGCCCCGCGGGAGTGGCGCTCTGGGCGGGCTACTTCAGCAACGCCAACCCTCTGTACGCTTTCAACAACTCGATCGCGGCGCTTGCCGCGGCCCACCGCCTGCCGACAGAAGGGTCTCGCTCCGTGCTCGAAGTGGGAGCCGGCGGCGGCAGCGCCGCCGAGGCGCTGCTCGCGGCCCTAGCCGGACAGGGCACGACCGGCCGGCTCAGCCGCTACGCGGTCACCGAGCCCTCGCCGTTCTTTCGCCGCCGCAGCCAGCGCGCCCTGACCGCCGCGTGGCCCGGTCTGCCTCTGAGCTTCGCCGACCTCGACATCGATCGGCCATGGAGAGAGCAGGGCGTCGAGCCTGCCAGCGTCGACCTGGTCTTTGGCGTCAACGTCTTCCATGTCGCGAAGGATCTGGCGGCGACGCTGGTCCAGGCTCGGGAAAGCCTGGTGCCGGGCGGCTGGCTGGTGATCGGGGAGTGCTTGCGCCCCTTCCCGGGGCAGCACCTCACGGCAGAGATGGCCTTTCAGCTGCTCCCGGGCTTCACGGACGTCCGCCTCGACCTGGAGCTGCGGCCTCATCCCGGCTTCCTGACGGCGGAGACCTGGTGCGCCGCACTCCAGGCGGTCGGTTTCGTCGAAGTGACCGTGGTGCCCGACCTCGCGCAGATCCGCGAGGTCTTCCCGGCCTTCACCACCGGGGCCGTGTGCGGCCGCCGGCCGGACGAGCCCCACCCCATATAATCGCCTCCGTCAAGGAGGACCCATGGCCGAGAAGATCACGATCGAATACTGCGTGGTTTGAAACTACTACCCCCGTGCCGCCGGTCTGGCGGACAAGCTCCAGCAACAATTCGGCATCGAGGCGCAGTTGATCAAGGGCTCGAAGGGCGCTTTCGAAGTGAAGGTCGACGGTGATCTGATCTTCTCGAAGAACGAGGTCCACCGCTTCCCGGATCCGGGAGAGGTGGAGGCCATCCTGGCCCCCAGGCTGTCGGCCGCGTGACACGGTAGGGGCGCAGCATGCTGCGCCCCTACTTCACATCCGCGGCTCCTCGGCCGCTGCTCCCGACAGCAGATCCGCGACCTTGCCGGCCAGGGTCGCGAGCTCGGCGGCGTCACGCCGGCCCACCAGCTCGGCCGCCAGCTGACGCGCCCGGCGGGAGATCTCGCCGGAGTCTGCCGAGCGGCCTCCCCCGGTGCGCCGCAACAGGTCCCCCAGCTCGGCGGCCAGAGAAGCCAGTCGCATCCCGCTCGACGCTTCTTGCCAGGTCGGGGCGAAATCCGCCAAGTGCACGATGCGCTTCTGCCGTACCGGCTTCTCGACGCCTCGCTCGCGGTAGCGCAGATAGACCGTGGCCAAGATCTCCGTGGGCATCGGGCGGGAGTCCAACTCGATCTCATAGAGGGCAGTGACCGGCCTCGCCGCGCCGCTGCGCATGCCGGCTGCCCCGGTGCCGGGGAGAGCTGCCGGCTCGACCTCGGGGGATCCCTGGGTGAGCAGATGCCAGCGCGAGACGACCCGTGGGTTGAGCTCCACGCGGACGTCGATCTCTGCCGGCGTCCCCTGCCCCCGCAGACTCACCCGCAGCAACCGGCGCTCTCCCCGGCCGGGAAAGACGGCCGGCGCTCCCTCGACCTCGAGCTCCAGCCGGTCGACCGGCGCCTCCGGCGAGGCCGGCCCGAGCTCCACCGCGTTGACGAAGGCGGCGATGTCCACCTCTTCCTGGGGAGGCAGGAGGCCGCGGTCCAGGAACGTCCGGGCACGATCGAAGGAGGTCCCCACCGGGGCCATTCCCCCATTCGGGCTCCTCGGTCATCTCCACCTCGGCGATCAGGCTGCTGGTTGTCGGATCCCAGCCGG
>JBIOYC010000015.1:0-6556 GCA_044869955.1 Thermoanaerobaculia bacterium
CACCCGCGCGAGCGCCACGAGGTCTGGCTTTTTCGTCGTCTCCATCTCCGATCTCAGCCAGTGCCACTGGCGATCGAGGAGAAAGCCCGCTTCGAGGTTGGTGGGCATGCGGGGAGATGGTAGCACCGCCGGTGGTCCGCTCACGGAATCCTCGCGGCCGCGAACAGGCTGATTAGGTCCGGCAGCGGGCCGATCGGCCCGCGGACGACGGCATCGTGCGCGGGTTGGGCGAGCCCGTTCGACTGATCCTTCAGCAGGGTCCGCACTTGGCGGGGATCGAGAGGCTGCCCGCGGTTCTTCGCTCGCCCCTGCAGACAGGCAACCAAGCCGCCGATCATCGCCGTCGCCGCCGAGGTCTGTCCGAAAAACTTCGTGTAGCGCCTGTGCATCCCTCCGTCGAACAGACCACCGTTCTGGATCGCACAGGTCGCGACGAAGTCGCCCCACCCCTGGCAAGTCACGCGCCTGCCGTGGTTGGAGGTCTCGATCCTGACTTGAGGCATCCCCGACGAGATGGAGAAGCCTGCGCCGACGATCACCGCCAGGGAGTCGTCGGTCGGCGCCGTGGGCCACGCCCAGATCGAGCGCCCTTTGCCGTCCCTGAGCGGCGTGAGGTCGACAGGGCCGTTGCCCGCGGCCGCCACCACGGTAATGCCATTTCCCGCTGCCGTGACACACGCGGCATGGACGGCGATATCCAGCTCGGCCGGAACGGAAACCACAGTCCCGTTCGCTAGTTTGAAATCAGCGTGCATCTCGAGGACCAGCACATCACCGTTCCTCAAGTGCCGGAGGGAGTCGTTGATGGCTGCGGTTCGGAAGAAAACTCCGGTGGCCCTGTCAGGCGCCTCGGAGCCGAAAAGCGGCTCTGCTGCATGGGCAACGCCGGTCACTCCCTTGGTGTCGCGTCGAGCGGTCATCAAGCCTAGAGACTTGGTGCCGTGGTCCGCGTCGAAGCCGAGGTTGTTGCCCCGCTGAGACACGACCCTCACCTGCGGGAGGTCCTCGTGTCTTCCGTCGAAGCCGCCCTCGCAGTCACATAGCCTTATCCCTGCGCCATCGCCCCCGGGGCGCTGCCAAGCGCGTCGAGCGCCGATCCCGCCCTGGGCGCTGTCCTCGAGGTAGCCCTGGTGCATTTCGAGGTTTGGAGTCTGAGCCATCGATCCTGGCGGCAGGGTCGCTCCAGATCTAAGCTCGACAGTGGCCCTCGGCGCTACCACCGCCACCTTCACGCCCGGCTGCCCGCGCAGCAGCGCTGCCAGCAGCCGGGCCACCTCCTCCTGGTCATGAGCCAGGCTGACACGAAAGAAACTGTTGAGCGGATCCACCGGCCGGCCGAGCCGAGCCTGGGCGGTGGTCCACAGCGTGCGCAGGAGCTCCACGGGTCCGGGAAAACTCGGCTCGACGGCCGGCGAGAGGCCGGGCATGACCAGCGCCACGAGCTGCCTCACGGTGTTCGAGCCGACTATGAGGTCTGGATCTCCGACAAGCTGGACGATCACCTCTGGATCGGACTGGATCTGCATACGGCTGGGTATGGTCACCTTCGTCAAGGCCGAGCCGACGGACAGATGAGATCGTCGTCTGGCCCGGTCACGGGCGACGGCGCCAGTCGGGTTCCCGAAAAGTTATCGACCAGGTTCCAGAGCAGCTCGAAGTGCCGCTTGCTGCCGGTGTGGACGTGTACCTGATCGGGCTCGTGAATCTCGGAGAGCATGGAGTCGAACATGTGGATCGTGACGATGCAGTTGGCGGTGCAGCCTGCGTCGGGAGCGAGCACGAGGTCGGGAAACGCGGGAGTCGCGCCTCCGAACCGTTTGGACACGAGGGAAACCTTCGTCTTCAGCCCTCCGATCGTGAGCACGAGCCTTCTCGCAACCGCCCGCCTGGTCGCTGGCGGGAGGCTGTCGAACTTGACGAGGACCGCCAGCTGGTAGCGTTCAGGCTGTGGAGTCGCATCCGCAATCCCTGCCAGGAGAGCGGATTCGAGTCTTCCAACCCCCACCTTCAGCCGCGCAGCCAGGAGCCCCGCAGGTCCGGGCGTTGGGTTCAGGAGCGATCCGCGGAGCCGCGCGGCGGGGACCAGCTCGCTCAACGAGGCCAGCCACTGGAAGTCGCGCATCTGCTCGGAGTCCGGCACCGAGTGCCCGTGGCATCTCCGAGCAGTATCGGGCTCCGTTCTGCACGGATCGAACACCGAGTCGGTGCAACAGGGGAGTGCTTTGGGCTTTCCATCGCCGCCCACCGGGCGCTTTCCGGTCACCAGCTCGAACGCCGAAGGGCTTCCGGTCGTGACGATGGTCAGGTCCTCTTCGTCGAGAGCGATGATCCCGTACTGTTCGGAGCCTGCGCCCAACCAGGCGGGCGGCTGCCGGCCACCGGCATCGACGTTCGTCCGCATCACCCGCACCGCCGGTACATGAGCCTCGAAAAGCTGCAGGAGCCCGTCCCGAGGAGGATTGGGCACGCGCGCGTCGACGAAGAGAACCCATGCAGAGTCGTGCCTTCCGTCCCCGTTGGTGTCGACGGGGACGAAGGTCAGCAGGCCAGAGAAGATGATGCGAAGAGCGAAGTCCATCGCCAAGTCTCCTGTCAGCGCATGCGATCCGTGTCCTGCCCGTGGGACCCGCCCACCAACGCGACCGAGGCCCAGAGCCGAGGAGAACGCAGGTTCTCGTCCGCGGAGTGGATCAGCTCGACCTGCGTCCTGCGAAGCGCCTCGGCCGGCTCGGTGCCGGCCGCCACTCGGCGGTGGAAGTCGAGGAACAGATCCGCGGAATCGCCGTCGTCGAGGTCCCAGAGCGTCGCGGCGACCGCAGCGCTGCCAGCTGCCAGAAACGCGCGGGCCAGCGAGAGCACGCCCTCGCCGCGGGCGCGAGGTCCATAGCCACTGCGGCAAGATGCAAGGACCACCAGCCGTGTCTTCCGCAGGTCGAGCTCGGCGATCTGGTGAGCTTTGAGCGCTCCGGAGACGCCCGGCCCTGAGGCGAGGGCGAGGCTCGACAGGTTCGGGTACGAGTCGTTCGCCACGGCGTGGCCGGAGAAGTGGAGAAGCTCGAAGTCCCGAGCCGATGCGACTACCTTCAGCACGGTGGCGTCGGCGCCGAGCAGCAGGGCACCTTGCGGGTAGAGGTCTGCAACGTGGCTCGCTTCCCGCTCCGCGGCGCGCAACGGCTGGAGGTGGGGATACTGCTCGCGGTCCGCTTCGTTCACTCCGACGGCGAGCAGCGTGCTCGGCTGGCGGGTCGAACGCCGGCGCTGCCGCTGGCACGCCTCGACGAAGACGCGGGCGCTCGGCGCGAGCACGACCGCCGTCCGCTCGACGAGGAAGTGCTGGGTGTCCTCGTCGTAGAGGGCTGAGAAGGGGAGGCCGAGCAGAGGGCCGTCGGGCACGAACGCAACTCGGGAAGGGACCGGCCAGCCCTCGAGCAGCGGCGCGAGGACGCTCTGAAATAGCTGGCCAGATCTGCGCCGCAGATCGTCGTCGTCCTCGCCGCGCGCGATGGCTTCCCGCAGTTCCCGAACCCCTACAGCGAGCTCGTCCTCGGGAACGGGGAGCACGAAGAGCCTCGTCTCTTCCTGGGTGATTCGCCAGGCGAGGAGCTGCCGCGGCAGCGCGGCGTAGAACACGAGAGCCGAGTCGCTTGCCAGGGCTTCCTGGATCGCGCGCAGATGGTTGGGCGTCGAAGCCAGCTCCGCGGCATCCGCGCCCGCGGGGTCCAACCGATCCAGGAGCGCTCGGGCGCGGCCAGCTTCGGCAGCGGCGAAGGCCTCGTCGGTCGCTCCGCGCCGAAGCGCCAGCAGCTCCACGAGGTCGGTGAACAAGCGGGCACGCCTCGTGAGGCCGAGGTGAGTGATCCGGGTTTCTTCGGCCGAGATAGTCTGTCGCTGCCGTTCGACCTCGGCGACCCCAGCGCGAAAGTCGCTCTCCGCGGCTGCGACGTCTCCCAGCGCGAGCTCGACGCGGGCCCGCGCCGCATAGCCGTCCGGCAGGTAGGTCGCCTTGCCGGTCGCTCGAAAGAACTCGAGAGCTTGGGTTTGGCGCTGGAGCCGAGCGTCGAGATCCTCGCCGAGCGGAAGATCCCCCTCGGCGCGCAGGATCTCCGCTCGAGCGGATGTCTTCAGTTTGCCGTCTTCGATCCGGCGCCACGCAGCCCAGGCCGCTTCGAGGTCGGCCACGGCCCGATCGCCTTCTCCGGCGCGAGCCAGGACCTGGCTCCGGGAGCGCGTCGCGACCACTTGCTCCAGCGGGCTGCCGTGCTTCTCTGCGAGATAGACGGCCTCGTTCTGGAAGAGTAGGGCGGCCTGGATCTCGCCCTGGGCGGCGAGGGAGTCTCCCGAGCGGCCGAAAAAGCTGATCAGCGCTCGCGCCGACCGGAAGCGGCCGGCGGCCTGGAGAGCCTCGAAGCCGTGATGCCAGGCGGCCTCGGGTTGCCCGACGTCTTGCAGGGTCCCGGCCAGCAGCCGGTGGGTGTCGGCGGCAGTCTCCCGATCGTGGGCACGCTCGGAGAGAGCCAGGGCCTGGCGGTAGACTGAGATCAACGCACGATGATCCGCCCTCTGCCTGTGGACGAGGCCCAGCATTCTCAAGCTCGCGGCCGCCAGCAGGCCCTCTCGTCGAGCGTTGACCTTACGTAGGACCTCCTGGAAGAGCGCAGCCGCGGTCTCGTAGTCGGGCTGGTAGAAGGTCGTAAGGCCGAGCTGGAAGTCGGCTCGCAGCGCGAAGCGGCTGCCCACGCTGTCCAGGGCGCCCGAGGCGGCGAGGAGCTTGGGATGGGCGGCGCCGTAGTTCTGCGCCGCAATGCTGCGCATTCCTTCCGCGTAGTCCCGAAGGCCCTTCGCCAGGAGCAGGCATCTCGACGCGTTGTGGCGAGCGCCTTCGATCCAGTCCACGGCGTCCAGCAGCAGGAAGTCGCCATTCTCTGCTGCCAGCGCCTCGCCTACGATCCGGGCGGCGCCGAGAGACTTGCCAGCCGTCGCGGAGTCGCGCTCCGACGCCGCGTCCGCCCAAGCCCCGAGGATCGTGGTTTCGGCTTCTTCCAACGCTCCGGCGGGATGCTCGCGCACGATCGCAGCCGCCTGGTCCGCGCGTCCCGCGAGCGCGGCGTCAACCAGCTCTTTCCTGGACTCGGGCCAGCGCTCGAGCGCCGTGGGCTCCCGCAGCTTCGCGAGCCTCGCCTCGGCGTAGGGATCGCTACCGAGTGGCATTTCCTCGAGGTACGCCTCCCAGGCCGGGATCGCCTGCGAGCGCAGGGAGAAGCGGGTCAACGCCTCGGCATACTGAAAACGAGCCTGTGGGAGGCCCGGCGCGTAACCGACCGCCTTCGTGGCTGCCGTGAGCGCCCCGATTAGATCGCGCGGCTGGTCCTCCTCGGCCGCCCGCGCGGCGTAGGCTAGGGCGAGGTCGGAGTAGATGGCGCCGTTGTGGCGCTCTACCGCGGACGCCGCCTCGAGGTCGCGAACGGCGCCGTCCAGGACGGACCCGCTGCCGCCCGCGGCGAGTGCCGATTGCGCCCGCAAGTGGAGTCGCGTTGTCTCGGGCTGGCGCCGCAGGTATCGCTCGAAGGCCCGGTCGAGGCCGGGGCGGTCGGTCGCTCCGAGTGGAAACCCTCCGGACAGCCGCGCCACGAACGGCCGCGGGTGAGGGAGGGCGGCGATGAGGTCGGAGAGAGTCGCTTCGCGCGGCCGGTTGACCCAGGCGAGAGCGGCGAGGGTGAGGGCGAACGCCGCCACCAGGATGGAGCCGAGGACCAGCCAACCAAGACGGCGCCTGATCCTGGAAGGCAAGCCCGGACTCGGCCAAGCCTGGACCAGGGCTCCTCGGCCTATCGGCTTCAGAAGCGCGCTCCCTCCTGCAACGGTTGCGAGGGGAGCAGCATACCGCTGAACGAGGGTAGGTCGCTGGCTTCGCGTGCGCATCGCTATCCCGGGTGAGGCGAACCTCACCCGGTTGGACGGACCCGAAGCGGCGATTTCCCGCCCCGCCGCGTCAGTTCGCCAGCGCTTCTCTGGTCTCGAGGAAGTGACGCTGGGGGACGAAGAGCGCGTGGGTGAGGGTGGCAGCGGCGCGGCCGGCGGTGTGGGCGAGGGTCAGGCGGTGCTCGTTCCAGGGCTGCGCCTCGAGGCCCTGGCCGAGCTTGAGCACCTGGTAGCCGAAATCGAGGTCGGAGAGCGCCTGGCCTTCGCTGCCGTCCGGATCGAGGCCCAGCTTGGCGCAGCCCTGGAAGGCGGCGTCGCCGGCGGCCAGCGCTTCGTTGTAGCGGCCGAGCTCGTAGGCGATGCGGCCCGCCAGCCAGTGGCGGCGGGTCTCGTACCAGAGGTCGAGGCGCAGGGCAGGGGCGGCCGCTTCGTCACCCAGGACCTGGGCGGCGTCCTCGGGACGCGCGCTGGCGAGCAGGTAGAAGGCGAGGTTCTGCTGTGCACAGAGAAAGAGGCCGGGCTCGGCGCGCCGGTCGATCTGCAGCAGCGCTTCCTCCGCGGTCTTGATCGCCGGCGCGGCCTTGCCCGCCGCGGCGAGCACCGCCGCCTTCTCGACCATCACCGGCCCGATCACCTC
>JBIOYC010000016.1:0-5999 GCA_044869955.1 Thermoanaerobaculia bacterium
GAGGTGATCGGGCCGGTGATGGTCGAGAAGGCGGCGGTGCTCGCCGCGGCGGGCAAGGCCGCGCCGGCGATCAAGACCGCGGAGGAAGCGCTGCTGCAGATCGACCGGCGCGCCGAGCCCGGCCTCTATCTGTGCGCGCAGCAGAACCTCGCTTTCTACCTGCTCGCCAGCGGGCGTCCGGAGGAGGCCGCCCAGGTCCTGGACGACGAGGCGGCCGCCCCCGCCCTGCGCCTCGACCTCTGGTATGACACCCGCCGCCACTGGCTGGTGGGCCGCGCCGCCTACGAGCTCGGTCGCTACAACGAAGCGCTGGCCGCCGGCGACGCCGCCTTTCAGGGCTGCGCCAAGCTGGGCCTCGAGCCGGCCGGCAGCGACGGTCAGGTGCTCTCCGACCTCGAGTTCGGCATCCAGGTGCTGAAGCTCGGGCAGGGTCTCGAGGCGCAGCCCTGGGACGAGCACCGCCTCACCCTCGCCCCCTCCGCCGGCCGACCCGCGGCTACCCTCACCCAGGCGCTCTTCGTCCCCCAGCGCCACTTCGTCGAGACCCGAGAAGCGCTGGCGAACTGAAGCGCGGGCGGGCCGCCGGCCTGCCCGCCCCAGCGTGGGCCGGCGGCATCTCGGGCTTCCTCCGAGAAACCGCCGCCTCGTGTCCGTCCCACGTGGTGAGGCTCGCCTCACCGGGGATCGCGATGCGTGCGCGAAGCCAGCGACCTACCCTCGTTCAGCGGTATGCTGCGCCCCTCGCAACCGTTGCAGGAGGGAGTGCGTTTCTGAAGCCGATCGGCCGAGGAGCCCTGGTGCAGGCTTGGCCTGGTGCCGCCTCGCCTTCCAGGCTCAGGGAACCCCCTGGCTGGCTGGTTCTCGGCTCCATCCTGCTGGCAGCGTTCGCCCTCACCCTCGCTGCTCTCGCCTGGGTCGACCGGCCGCGCGGGGCCGACCTCTCCGACCTGATTGCTGCCCTCCCCCACCCACGGCCGTTCGTGGCACGGCTGTCGGGAGGGTTCCCGTATGCGCCGTGTGAGCGGGCTGCTGCGGGAGAAGACGAGGTGCCGAAGCTCGTTTGTGTCACGCCTCCACGTTCGCGAGAGGCGCAGGCACGCCTGACCGCTCTGCGGGACGACTTCTCACGCTACACACGCCGGCAGCCGGAACCCCGGCAGCGGCACCTCGCAGCGCTCTGGACTCTCGCGGTGGAAGGCGATCGCGGCGACCTCGACGCTGCGATCGGGAACCTGGAGGCCGCCTCGCGGGTCGAGCCCGAGAACGGCGCCATCCTCTCCGACCTCGCCGCGGCCTTCACCGCCCGCGCCGCCAAGACCGACGACGCCCGTGACCTGGTGCGCGCCCTCGACGCGGCCGAGCGCGCCGCGCTGGCGAGCCCCGACCTCCCCGAGGTGTTGGGGAACCGGACGGCGGTGAGAGAGGTGTTCGTGCAGCCGCGGGCGGGAGGCCCGAGGTCGGAGCCGACTCGGGCCCGCCTGCGAAGCTCGATCTCGCACCGGAACCGTGAGCTGGCGCGGGTCGCGATCCAGGCCGATCCGTTGGATGCCGAGGACGATCTCTGGGGCGAGCTCCTGACGAGTTGGTCCCAGGCTGCGCTCGCCGGAGACGTCGAAGGCGCCAGCTCGAGCCTCGAGGCTGCGGAGTGGTACTCGGACCTGCTCAGCGAGCTCCATGGTGATCCGTTCTACACCGAGGCTGCTCGAGCCCTTTCCACGAGCATGGGTCGTCCTGCTCTGCCGGAGGACAGGCTCCGGCTAGCCACCGCCTACGAGCACCTGCACCTCGGGCAGCGGCTGTTCGACGAGAACCACTATGCGCTCGCCGAAGCGCACTTCGCCCGCGCCGCTGCGTTCTTTGGACCTCGGCCCAACCCGCTGGAGGCATCTGCGCGGCTGGGCATGCTGCGCTGCGCCTACAGAACGCTGCGATATTCCGAGGTTCTTCGCCTCGCCGTGACCGAGGGCGCGATGGCGAGAGCCGGACGCTGGCCGGTGCTCTATGGCCGCTTCGCGCTGACCGTCGCAAGCACACAGCACCTGCTGGGCCAGGCCCCGGCCGCCCGAGCGACGCTCGAAGGAGCGCTGACGGCGCTGGGACGAGGCAAGCAGCCTGCCCTCCGTGCCGGCTTGCGGGGTCGACTGGCCGCAGTGCTGACGGACCTGGGCGAGCCGGCTGCTGCGTGGCGGCATCGGCTTGCTGCGCTGCGTGCCTTCCGAGGGCTCGAAACCAGTCGCGACTATCTGCCTGCGCTCTTCGAGGTGACACACGGCGCCCTGGGCCTCGGTGCCGAGCAGGCGGCACGGTACTTCCTCTCCGAAACCATGGTGCGCGCCTCCGCCGTCTCGGACCCGTTGCTCATGGCTGTCGCACTTCGCAACCAGGCGGACCTGCTGGCCAGGCTCGATCCGCGAGCTGCCGCGTCGGCGCTCGAATCGTCGCGCCGGGAGCTCCAAACACTGCGCGACGATCGACTCCGAGAGTTGGCGCAGCGCGGGCTCGACGTCGTCGAGGCGAGGCACATCGAGCAGTCGGACCCGTCTCGCTGCGCCGGAATGCTGGAGTCCGTCACCGCCACCTACCGAGACGGCCCACGGGCCCTGTTGCCGGGCGTTCTTGCCAGCCGCGCTCGCTGTCTCGAGCTCGCCGGCTCGACCGGCGAGGCCGAGGACGTCCTCGAAGAGGCCCTCGGCGAAGCCGAGAGCCTGGCTCCGACCGTGGGACAGGGCCACCTTCGTCGAGCGTTCCTCGAAGCCTTCGACCCAATCGTCGACCAGATGGTCGACCTGAAGGTCCGCGCCGGGAAGTACGAGGAGGGCCTGGAGTATTCAGACCGGAGCCGGTCGGTCGCACTCGTCGCCTCCCTGGGAGGAGGCCGGAGCACGGCCGAGACTTTCGCGTCGCCGCGTAGACATAGCGCCGCGGAGAGGCCGAGCAGCCCGGCAGCGGATCTTCCGCTGAGCATCACCCTCGTCGAGTACAGGGTCAAGGCAGAAGAGGTCTTGATCTGGGTGAGCCGCCGACAGCAGGTCGAGCTGGTCGTCGCCCCCGTGGGCCGAGCGCAGATCCGACTCGCCTCAGACAGCCTCGCCGAGAGCGGCGCGAGCGAGGAGACGATCACGAAGGCCCTCGCCGCTCTGCATGCCGCGTTGATCGGTCCTATCCACGACCGACTCACGGGGCGGAATCCGGTCTTTCTGGTTCTCGACGACGAACTGCAGGACGTGCCATTCGCGGCCCTCGTCGATCCCGCCTCGGGTCGGTTCCTCGCCGAGGAGCACGCTCTGGTGGTCGCACCGAGCCTCCGGGCGCTGCGACTCGCGAGCCAAGGCGCCGTCACACGGCTGGAGGGGCAGAGCTCCGTCCTCGCCCTCGTCAACCCCGGCTTCGACCGCACGGCCTTCCCAGGCCTTGCCGATCTCGCCGGCACCGAGGCCGAGGTCGAGGAGGTCGCAGCGCTCTTCGACGGCTCGCGCGTCTACCGCGGAGCCGAGGCGTCGCCGAGCACGCTACGGCGACAGGTCGCCCGTCATGCTGTGCTGCACGTCGGCGCTCATGCCCTGGCATCACCGGACCGGTTTCTCGAATCGACGCTCATCCTCGCTCCCGACACGCCGGGCCGAGACCTGGGCACGGTGAGCGGCC
Source organism: Thermoanaerobaculia bacterium (assembly GCA_044869955.1). Lineage (GTDB taxonomy): Bacteria > Acidobacteriota > Thermoanaerobaculia > Multivoradales > SZUA-115 > CALMKX01. Next base: position 3,646 of record JBIOYC010000016.1, read on the forward strand.
TCGATCTCCTGGACATGGATCTCGGGCATCTGCGGCTGGCGATCCTCGCGGCGTGCCGCTCGGCCGGCCCGGCCTCGTCGGAGGGGGTCGCGGGGCTTGCATGGCCTCTGCTGGCGAAAGGCGTGCCGCAGGTCATCGCGACGAACCGATCGGTCGCGGACGACGCGTCCGCTGGCCTCCTCCGAGACTTCTACCGGGAGCTCAAGACGACCGGCAAGGCCACGGAAGCTCTCCGCGGCTCTCAGTTGCGAAGGCTCGCAGCCAGTCAGCGCTCGGCGCGTGCGGCGCTGGAGTGGGGTTCCTTCCAGCTCTACTCCACGGAGCTGAGAATCCAGTAAGGAGATTTCGTCTCGTGATCACTCTTCGCATCATCTTCTATGGGCTGATGGCCTTCGTCCCGAGCAACAACGGCGAAGGGATGCTGGTGTTGTTCGCAGATCCCAACCGCGTCGAATCCGCTCGACCGCACACTGACGAGGACTCTCACCTGGCGCTCGCGTTCGTCGTCGAAGAAGTCGAGACGTACGAGGATGGCAAGACGGGCCTGAAGCTCACGGCATTGCCCTACTGGGACCCCGAGCACCCGCCACGGGCATACGTAGAAGCGTATCCGTTCTTCGCCGAGCCGATCGAGATCGCCCAGGATCTGCAACCTAGCGACGCCGACCCGCTGCAGCCTCTGCCTGTTACTGCTTCCCAGACACGCGACTTCGCATGGTCACCCTCGATCACCGGCATCGCCCCGGAATCCGCAGGAATCCGTGCCGAGTGCCTGGTGAACCCCAGAGAATGTCCCATTTCCGCAGTCTTTCGCCTGTGGCAGAGCGAGGTAAGAGCTTGTCATCTGGCTCACATCCCGAGGGAGGAGATGCAATACGCCGAGGCTCCGCTCAGGAGCTACGCGGCGCCTCTTGCGCGGAACGACGCTTCTGCCCTTTCCAACGCGATCGCCTACTCCTTTCGTTCAGAAGGCGCCCGCCCACGCCTCGAGGATCCTCTCCAGGCAGTGGCGGACGCGGTCGTCGTAGACATCATGGTGCCAGGGGACGATCCAGTCTTGCACGTCTCTTACTTGGAGGAGGAAAAGTACATCGACATCCCGCTGGGTCCACCGAACCTCCGCGGTGTCATCACCCTTCTCTTCGCCAACGTCGCCGTGGTGCCCGAGGACCGCCGACCGAGGAGGCACAGGCGGCATCTCCCCCTCGCCAGCCAGCACTACCGCGCGTTCTATCACCTCGCGCACACCGAGCCCGATTCGATCTATCAGGTAATCCCGCACGCGACGCAGTACGAGGCCCCTCTGCCGTTCCCGATGGACTGCGAAGCCGAGATCGTTGTACTCGAGGAGCACCTGAAGGCTCGGAACGTAGCTCGATTCGCGAAGAAGGAGAGACCCTACTACGTCCCTCACTCGATCGAGGTCTGTGGCACGACAAAGTTCCCTACAACTCTCCTGCCTTCCTGGCGCTCTGAGATTCCGATCGGAGACCCTGCGACCGACGGTTCGCCGACGGCCACTCGGACGCCACCGCCTCCGCCACGGCGTGTTCGAGGCGCAGACGGAGTAGTGCGGCCAGTCCAGTCCGACCGGCCCTGAATCGGGGCATCCGAGCTAGCAACCGGATTACCTGCGACTCGGTGCTAGCACCTCCCTGTGCCCGCCAGCTCCGAAACGGGCTCACTCCTCGATCGCTGGTGACACCGGAGGCCCGCGATCAGTAACCGGGGCTTCCCCTACCACCCCACCCCCAGCGCCCCGCACACCCACTTCATGAACGGCGTTCCGGCCTTGCAGAGGGCGGCGTACTCGGCGAGGAAGCCGGGGCTCGTGACCTGCTTGTCGGTGAGGCGGGCGACGGCGACGAAGTCGGTGCGCTTCAGGTCTTCGATCAGCGGGTGGTCGGGGTCGAAGCCCTTGGGCGGGCGCTTGAGGGCATCGCCGGAGATTTCGTAGGCGGAGTGGAAGGGCTCGGCGCCGAGGGCTCTCTGCCAGGCTTTGGGGTTCTCGACCAGCGCGGCGCGGAGCCTGGCGAGGCTCGGGGCATCGGGCCGCCAGATGCCGATTCCCGCGAAGCAGCCGCCCGGCTCGAGATGGAGGTAGAAGCCTGGGGTGTGGGCATCCTTGGCGTCCCGGTGGCGGAAGTGGATGCCGAGGTGGGTCTTGTAGGGGCTTTTGTCCCTGGCGAAGCGGGTGTCACGGTAGATGCGGAAGAGCGAGCCGCCGACCGGCCGCGGGTCGGCCACGAAGGCACGGCTCACCTTGCGCAGCTCCGGCCCGAGGTCGCTCACGAACTGGAGCGCCGGATCGCGGGCGGCCTCCTCGTAGCGGGCCTTGTTGGCCTGGAACCAGG
>JBIOYC010000017.1:0-6874 GCA_044869955.1 Thermoanaerobaculia bacterium
GGCCGGTAACCACTACGGCGAGGGCGTGCTGGAGATCATCGAGGATGGCTTCGGCTTCCTGCGCGGCGAACGCCTGCTGCCCGGCCAGGAGGACATCTACGTCTCCCAGTCGCAGATCCGCCGCTTCGGCCTGCGGACCAGCGACCGCGTCTCCGGTCAGGTGCGACCGCCGAAGGACAACGAGAAATTCTTCAGCTTGCTGCGGGTCGAAGTGGTCAACGGCGTCGATCCCGAGACCGCCCGCCGGCGCCCCTCGTTCGACACGCTGACGCCGATCTTCCCGCTCGAGCTGATCAACCTCGAAACCCTGTCCAACATCCTCTCGACCCGCCTGCTCAACCTGGTGGCGCCGATTGGGCGCGGTCAGCGCGGTCTGATCGTCTCGCCGCCGAAGGCGGGCAAGACGATGCTGCTCAAGGCGATCGCCAACGGCATCACCGCCAATTGCCCCGACATGCACCTGATGGTCTGCCTGATCGGCGAGCGGCCCGAGGAAGTGACCGACATGCGCCGCTCGATCGAGGGCGAGGTCATCTCCTCCACCTTCGACGAGCCGGTCGAGGACCACACCAAGGTCGCCGAGATGGCGCTGGAGCGGGCCAAGCGGCTGGTCGAGGGCGGCCGCGACGTGACGATCCTGCTCGACTCGATCACTCGCCTGGCGCGCGCCTACAACACCGTCCAGCCGCCCTCGGGCAAGGTGCTTTCCGGCGGTATCGACGCCAACGCCTTGCACCGGCCGAAGCGCTTCTTCGGCGCGGCACGAAACGTCGAGGAGGGTGGCTCGCTGACCATCATCGCCACCGCCCTGGTCGATACCGGCAGCCGCATGGACGACGTGATTTTCGAAGAGTTCAAGGGCACCGGCAACTGCGAGATCCACCTCGACCGCAAGCTGGTCGACAAGCGCGTCTTCCCGGCGATCGACATCAACAAGTCGGGTACCCGCAAGGAAGAGCTGTTGATCCAGAGTGACGAGCTGCGCCGGATCTGGGTGCTGCGCAAGGTGCTCAACCCGCTGTCGACCGTGGAGTCGATGGAGCTCCTGCAAGACAAGCTGTCGAAGACCAAGTCGAACGCGGAGTTCCTGAACGCGATGTCCAAATAGGAGCCCGCCTTGGCGAAGCTCCGCGTCGGCATCGTCGCGTTCCTGAACAGCCGTCCCCTCGCCTGGGGCTTCCTCGAAGGGCGGTACGCCGACCTCTTCGAGGCGACGTTTTACCCGCCCGCCGAGGTGGCCAGGCGTCTGGCCGACGGCCAGCTCGACATCGGCCTGATCCCGGCCATCGAGGTGCAGCGGATCCCACGCCTCTCCGTGCTCCGGGGCCTCTGCGTCGCCGCCACTCGCGAGGTAAGGAGCGTGCTCCTGGTCCTCGACAAACCCCTCGAACGGGTCCGGCGCGTGGCCCTCGACGAGAACAGCCGGACCTCCGCAGCCCTGGTGAAAATCCTCTTCGCCGACCGCTTCGGCCGCGAGCCCGAATACGTCGAGGCCCGACCGGACCTCGACGAGATGTTCCGGGAGGCCGACGCCGCCTTGGTGATCGGCGACCCCTCGCTGGCCGTCGACCGTTCGCGCTATCAGATCCTCGACCTCGCCGCCGAGTGGCGAGCGCTGACCGGCCTGCCGGCCGTCTTCGCCGTCTGGGCCGTGCGCCCGGGTGTCGAGCTGCCGGACCTGCCCTCCTACTTCGAGGACAGCCTGGCCCGGGGGCTCGCGGCGATGGACCGGCTGGTGGCCGAGGCGAGCCAGGAGCTTGACCTCGATCGGGGCGAGGTCGAGCGCTACCTGACCGAGTACCTCTCCTACCACCTGGGCCCGGACGAGCTGGCAGCCCTCGAGGCCTACTACCGGCGAGCCGCCCGGCTCGGTCTGATCGAGGCGTTCCGACCCCTCACACTCTGGCAGAGCGCTCCCCAGGCGGCGGCGGTGGGATGAGCCGCGGCGAGGAGACCCTCTCCGGCTGGGGGCGCCTCGCGGTGCCCGGCCACGAACGACTAGGGGAGGATCTCGCGGCGCTGACCCGCGATGCCGTGCTCACTCGAGGCCTCGGGCGCGCCTACGGCGACTCCGCCCTGCCCCCGAAGGGCGCCCTGGAGGTCGCTGGCTCCCGCCGGGCAGACTGCATCCTCGCCTTCGACCCGGGCTCCGGCCTGCTGCGCGCGGAGGCCGGCCTCTCTCTGGCGGAGATCATCCGGCTCTTCCTGCCCCGAGGCTTCTGGTGTCCCTCTTCGCCCGGAACCCGCTTCGTCACCCTGGGCGGCATGGTGGCGGCCGACGTTCACGGCAAGAGCCATCACCGGGACGGTACCTTCGGCCGCCACGTCCGCTCGCTCCTGCTGCAGCTGGCGGACGGCCGGGTGATCTCCTGCTCGCGCGAGGTCGAGCCAGAGCTGTTCCGGGCCACCCTCGGAGGGATGGGCCTGACCGGCCACATCCTCGAGGTCGAGGTGGCCTTGCAGCGGGTACCCTCGTCGTGGATCGAGAGCGAGTCAGTGCGCATCGATGGGCTGGCCCGGTTCATCGAGGAGCTGCGCCAAGCCGCCCGGCAGTGGCCCTACACCGTGGGCTGGATCGACTGCCTCTCCCGAGGTCGGGGCCTCGGCCGGGGCTTCTTGGGCCGCGGCCGTTGGGCCGAAGGCGAGCGCGCGCCCCACCATCTGCCGAGCGCGGGGTCCCTTCCCGCCGTGCCGTTCGAGCTACCGGGTTGGGTGCTCTCCCGGCCGGCGGTCCGCCTGTTCAACGAGGCGTGCTATCGGGCCCATGGCCGGCGCCCCCAGCTGAGCATCGTCAGCCCCTTCTCCTTCTTCTATCCCCTCGACGTGGTCCCGCATTGGAACCGTATCTATGGCCCCCGCGGCTTCACCCAGTTCCAGTGCGTGCTGCCGGAGGACGAGCGGCCAGGAGCGGCGGAGCGCTTCCTCGATGAGCTCACCCGCCGGGGTGGCGCCTCCTTCCTCTGCGTGATCAAGGACTGCGGCGCCGAGGGCGAGGGCCTGCTGTCCTTCCCGCGGCCGGGGATCACCATCGCCGTCGATCTCCCCGTACGATCCGGCACCCAGGCCCTGGTCGATGCCCTCAACGAGCGGGTGATCGCCGAGGGTGGGAGGATCTACCTCGCGAAGGACGCCTTCACCCGCCGCGAGCACTTCCGCGCCATGGAAGGCGAACGCCTAGAACGCTTCCTGGAGGCGAAGCGGAAGTGGGATCCGGAGGGCAGGATCCGGAGCGCGCAGTACGAGCGGTTGATGGTGTGATCTCGTCGCAGATCTCACGGCGAGGCCCAGTCATCCCCCAATGCCTCCGCAACGGCCTTCGCGCTCGCCTGGGCGAACTCCAGAGTTTCTTCGCTGTAGAAACGGTAGCCTTCTGCCGCGAGCCGATCTGTCTCCGTCCGTTGATCGTGGCTGAGGAGATCCGCCGGCAAGGGACCGCAGCCGGCTCGCTGCTCGCTGCCTTCCCTGGCAAGCAAGGGTTGCAAGTTGGTCGGCTGCGAGGTGGCGAGTGGCTTGAGGGCCAAGAGTCGCATGAGCGGTCCCTTCGCGGCAGGATGACCCGGGCGGCCATCGCGTGGAGTCATTGGTTGGTGGATCATAGCAACCTCTTTCTGCTCGGAAGAGCGAGCGGGGAAAGGCTGAACCTGATGAACGTCATCCTTCTCGGTGCCACCAGAGGCATGGGTCGGGCACTGGTGCGGGCGATGGCAGAGCGGGGGGACCGGTTGTTCCTGCTCGGGCGGGATGCCGGTGACCTCGGGCGGAGCTCCGCGGACCTCGTGGCGCGGGGCGGCGCGGCGGATGCCGTGGCAGGCACCGCGGACCTGGATCTCGAGCGACCGGAGGGCTTCGCTCCGGCGCTCGACGAGGCCTGGGTGGCGCTCGGCCGGGTGGATGCCGTGGTGGTGACGGCCGGGCTTTTCGCCACGCAGGATCAGCTGGAGGCGGACGCCGGGCTCACCCGCCGGCTGCTCACCGTGGACTTCGCCCACACCGTGCTCTTCTGCGAGCAAGCCCGCAAGCGGCTGCTCGCCCAAGGGGGTGGCACCCTCTGCGTCTTCAGCTCAGTGGCCGGCGAGCGGGGCCGCAAGCCGGTGGTGCTCTACGGCGCCGCAAAGGCCGGGCTCACTCGCTACCTCGAGGGCCTCGATCACAGGTTCCGGGCCGCGGGCTTGAAGGTGGTGACCATCAAGCCCGGCTTCGTGCGCACGGGGATGACCGCTGACCTGCCCGCACCCCCCTTCGCCGGCGAGCCCGAGGGCGTGGCGAAGGACGTGCTGCGAGCCATTGACTCCGGCCGGCCGGTGGTCTACACCCCCTGGCCATGGCGCTGGGTGATGGCCGTCATCCGCCTCCTGCCCCGGGCCGTGATGCGCCGCGTGGGGTTCTGAGGAGGGGATGCTAGGATTCGCCCGCTATGGACCTCGCACCCTCCCACCGCCCCGTCTCCCAGATTCTCGACGACGCGGTCGCTGGCCGGCGCATCTCGGCCGGGGATCTGCACACCCTGATGCTCGAGGGGGACCTGATCGAGCTGGGCCTCGCCGCCGATGCGGTGAGGAACCGCTTCAACGATCCCCGCTTCGCCAGCTACAACGTCGACCGCAACATCAACTACACCAACGTCTGCGTCTACAAATGCCGCTTCTGTGCCTTCTACCGCACGCCGGGGGACCCGGAGGGCTATCTCCTCTCCCACGAGGAGATCGGCCAGAAGATCGAAGAGACCCTGGCCTTGAACGGCACCGGCATCCTGATGCAGGGGGGGGTCCACCCAGACCTTCCCCTGTCCTACTACGAGGATCTGCTGCGCTTCATCCGGAAGACCTATCCAGACCTCCACGTCCACGCCTTCTCCCCGCCGGAGGTGAAGTTCATCGCCAAGAAGGAGCGCATGAGCTTCTACGACGTGATCGCCCGGCTGAAGGCGGCCGGCCTGATGTCGATCCCCGGGGGTGGGGCGGAGCTGCTCTCGGACGGTATTCGCAAGGAGGTCCTCGCCCTACCCAAGTGCTCGGCCGAAGAGTGGATCGACATCATGAGGCAGGCTCACAAGAACGGCCTGCGCACCTCGGCGACCATGATGTACGGCATGGGGGAGGAGTTGGTGGCCCGCGTCGAGCACTGCCAGCGGGTGCGAGATCTCCAGGACGAGACCGGCGGCTTCACCGCCTTCATCTCCTGGACCTTCCAGCACGAGCACACCGACATGGCGCACCTGCCGGAGACCTACGCCGACGAGTACCTGCGCACCCTGGCCGCCACTCGCCTCTTCTTCGACAACGTCGTCCACTTCCAGACCAGCTGGGTCACCCAGGGCAAGAAGATCGGCCAGGCGGCCCTGCGCTTCGGGGCGGACGACATGGGTTCGATCATGATCGAGGAGAACGTGGTCTCCTCGGCCGGCACGGCCTACCGCATGAGCCAGGACGAGATGGAGCACCTGATCCGCGCCGCCGGCTTCGAGCCGCGCCAGCGCACCAACCTCTACGAGCGCATCGTCACCCGCGAGGACACCGCCGCCCTAGCCCAGCGCTACCGCCACTCCCTCACCCCCGCCAACCGGGACCTGGTCTCTGCCGGGGCCCTGCTGCCGGTGCTGGCGTAGGCGAGGGCCTCTCCGAAAACGAAAGGGCCCGCCGTGAGGCGGGCCCTTAGTTCGAGCGGAGACAGGGGGGCCGAGCGGAGCTAGGTCGGTCTTACGCGACCTGGATTCGCCGCGGCTTGACCTCTTCGGCCTTGGGCACGGTGATGGTCAGCATGCCGTCCTTGAACTCGGCCTTGACCTTGTCGGCGAGGACGCCGGTGCCGAGGGTGAAGGCACGGCTGAAGGTGCCGTAGGCCCGCTCGATCCGGTGGTAGTTGTCCTTCTCCTCCTTCTTCTCGAACTTCCGCTCGCCGGACAGGCGCAGCACGTTGTTCTCCGCCGTGATGTGGATGTCCTCCTTGGTGAGGCCCGGCAGCTCGGCGTGGATCAGGAAGGCCTCGGGGGTCTCCTTGACGTCGACGGCCGGCATCCAGTTACGGGTGGCCAGCTCCTCGCCGCTGAACGGAGCGAGGTCGGTCCGGAAGGGATCCAGGTTGAAGAAGCGCTCGAAGAGGGGGGTGAAGAACGGGTCACGATCACCGAAGGGCAGGGGCGAGACGTTGCGGGTGGCGAGAGCACGGTTGGTCATACTTTTCTCCTTCTGGGATTCGCTGGCTCGCGGTCTACAGCCGAGAGCGGTGTTCATCGTTAGTCCACAACACTAAGATTTTGGCGTCTATTCCCGGCGATCGCAGAAATCTTATAGGCAAAAGCTAAGATTTTTCTCGAAACCAAGGAGGGTTGACCTCCCCATCCGAGCCGGCGACAATCGGCGGGCCCCTCTGGAGCCCGTAAAGCCATGCCCATCTATGAGTTCTACTGCCCCGACTGCCACACCGTCTTCTCCTTCCTCTCCCCCCGCATCGATACCGAGAAGCAGCCGGCCTGTCCCTGCTGCGCCCGGCCGGAGTTGCCCCGGCGACCCTCGGCCTTCGCCCTGGTGAAGGCCGGACGCACGGAGCCGGAGACGGATGGGCCTTTCGGCGGTCTCGACGACGAGCGCATGGAGGGGGCCATGGCGTCGGTTCTCGAGGAGATGGGGGAGAGTGGCGAGGACGATCCCAAGGCCATGGCCAGGATGCTGCGCCGCTTCGGCGAGGTGGCGGGAATGGAGCCGGGCCCCAAGATGGAGGAGATGCTGCGCCGCTTGGAGGCCGGGGAGGACCCCGAGACGCTGGAGGAGGAGCTGGGGGGGGACCTCGGTGAGGAGGACACCGCCCTGGACGACTTCTTCCAGAAGAAAAGCCAGGCCCGCACCCGCGGCCGAGGCAAGCCGCGCATCGACAAAGA
>JBIOYC010000018.1:0-8223 GCA_044869955.1 Thermoanaerobaculia bacterium
GGGAGAGGGATCCAGAGCCCCCGACCAGATCCTTCGCTGCGCTCAGGATGACAAAGGGGTCTGACTGGCACGCTGCCCTGCTGTCATCCCGAGCGCAGGGCCGGAGGCCCGAAGCCGAGGGATCTCCCCCTCCCCCGTCCCGCCTGGGACGTGTCTACGCAGCGTGGGGCTTGAGCCCCTCGCGAGCCCCCTCGCGCGTCGAGGCGGGCCGTGCGGCCTCTGGCTCCTCCCCCCCTGTGCTAACTTCGCCGCGCCTCGATCGGAAAGGGGATCTCCATGGCCACCGACCAGACCGCCGGCCTCGCCTGGCTCGGCTTCGCGCTCTTGACCGTCGTCTCCTGGGGCATCTACGGCCTCTTCCTCCACTCCGGTCAGCTCAACATGGCGGACCCGATCAACGGCCGCTACAAGGCCTTCCTCTTCGTCGGTCTCGCTTACTTCTTAACCGCCATCGTCGCCCCCCTGATCCTCCTCCTCGCCCGCGGCGCCAGCTTCTCCTTCCCGGCCAAGGGCATGATCTGGTCCCTGGTCGCCGGCATCGTGGGCGCCGTCGGGGCTTTCGGCGTGCTGCTCGCCTTCGGCGCCAAGGGCAACCCGGCGGTGGTGATGTCGATCGTCTTCGCCGGCGCGCCGGTGGTGAACTCGGTGGTCGCCCTGCTGATCCACCCACCGCCGGGCGGCTTCTCCTCGATCCGTTGGCCCTTCTTCGCCGGCATCCTGCTCGCCGCCTTGGGCGGTTTCCTGGTCACCCTCTACCGGCCAGCCCAGGGTCCCCCCGCCAAGCCCGCCCCGGCCGTGGAGCCGGCGCGGTGAGACGGTCTCTCACCGCGAGCTGCCTCGCCCTCCTCGCCCTGAGCTCGCTCGCCGGGGCGGAGGAGAGCGCCATGCTGGGTGGCGGCCCCGAGCGCAACAACGTCTCTGCCGAGAAAGGCCTGCCGGCGGATCTCGACACCGCCGCCAGGACCAACGTGCTGTGGTCGGCGGAGCTGGGGTCGGAGGCCTATGCCGGGCCGGTGGTAGCCGGCGGCAAGGTCTTCGTCGGCACCAACAACGCCCGGCCGCGGGACCCGGCCGTGGAGGGGGATCGCGGCATCGTAATGGCCTTCTCTGCCCTGGATGGGAGCTTCCTCTGGCAGATGGCGCACGACAAGCTCGCCGCCGGCCGCTCGGTGGACTGGCCCCTCCAGGGGGTGTGCTCGACGCCCGCCGTGGTGGGCGACCGCCTCTTCTACCTCTCGAACCGCGGCGAGGTGGTGGCCCTGGACACCGAGGGCTTCCGCGACGGCGAGAACGACGGCCCCTTCACGGCGGAGACCCGCAAGGGCGAGCGGGACGCCGACGTGGTGTGGACCCTGGACTTGGCGACCCTGGGCGTGGTGCCGCACTTCATGACCGCTTCGTCGCCGGTCGTGGCCGGGGGGCGGCTTTTCGCCGTCACCGGCAACGGCGTCGGCGAGGGCGGCAAGGTGACGGCTCCGCAGGCACCGAGCTTCGTCGCCGTCGACGTGGCGACCGGCAAGCTGCTGTGGTCCGACGCCTCGCCCGGCGAGCGCATCCTCGAGGGCCAGTGGGGGAGCCCCTCGGTGGCGAAGGTCAAGGGCCGTGAGCTGGCGATCTTCCCCGGCGGCGACGGTTGGGTCTACGCCTTCGAGGCGGCGAGCGGCAAGCTGGCCTGGAAGCTCGACGCCAACGCCGCGTCGGCGGTCGACGCTCCGCGCTCCCAGGGCAGCTTGATTGCAGCGCCGGTGGTGGTGGGGGAAACGGTGCTGATCGGCATCGGCAGAGACCCCGAGCAGGGGGCGGGGGACGGCCGCCTGTGGGCCGTAGACGCCACGCTCGAGGGCGACGTGACCGGCCGCGCCATACGCTGGAGCTTCGGCGGCGAGGATTTCAGCCTCACCCTCTCGTCCGTGGCGGTGGCGGACGGCGTCGTCTACGCCCCGGACCTCGCCGGCTTCGTTCACGCCCTCGACCTCGCCACCGGCCAGCCGCTGTGGAAGCACGACGCCTTCGCGGCGATCTGGGGCTCGCCCCTGGTGGCGGACGGCAAGGTCTACGTGGGGGACGAGGACGGCGACCTCGCCATCCTCGCCGCCGGCAAGACGCTGAAGGTCCTCGCCGAGCCCAACCTCGGCGACGCCATCTACACCACCCCGGCGGCCAAGGACGGCGTGCTTTACGTCGTCACCGGCTCGAAGCTGTGGGCGCTCAAGGTGGGGGCGGGCAAGGCCGCGGGTGTACCATCGTCTGGCGCTACCACGCCAAAGGAAGACCCGTGAACCGCCAGGCCGCCCTCGAGATCCTCGCTGAACACCGCGGAGAGCTGGCGCGCGACTTCGGCGTGGTCTCTCTGGGAGTCTTCGGCTCGGTGGCTCGCGACGAGGCCGGGCCGGACAGCGACGTCGACGTGCTGGTGGAGCTGGCGCAGCAGGCGCATGTCGGCCTGTTCGGGTTCGTGAGGTTGAAGCGCCGATTGGAGGATCTGCTCGGGTGCTCGGTCGATCTGGTCACTCCAGATGCCCTCCGACCCCAGCTCCGGGAGCGGATCCTCGGGGAGCTGGTGCTTGCAGCCTAGAAACTGGCGCCTGCGGGTAGAGGACATCCTCGCGAGCATCGAGAAGATCGAAAGCTACACGCGGGGGCTCGACGCCGCTACCTTCAGCGCGCACGAGATGGCGGTGGACGCCGTCATCCGCAACTTCCTGGTGATCGGCGAGGCCGCACGCTTGATGCCGGTGGAGATCGCCGAGCGCTATCCAGAGCTGCCGTGGTCCGAGATGCGCGACATGCGCAACCTGCTCGTCCACGAGTATTTTGGGATCAGCCTTGCGACGATCTGGGACACTGTGCAACGGGACCTGCCCCCGCTGGTGCCGAAGTTGCGGGAGATTCTCGGCGAAAGCCCATTGGTCCGAGGCACCGAGTCGAGGCCAGAACGCTCCTGATCACTTCCGGATCGGGATCTCGGTGAACTTGAGCTGAGAGCGGTCCTTGAAGCGGACGTACAGAACATTGATCAGGCCAGCCCCGTCGCTCGCTTGCAGAAACGGTATGGTCAGCCGGACCTCGTTGTCGGCTGAATAAACTTGGTCACGGCTCAGGGTCCGGCCGCTGACCATGGCCCAGGTCGAATAGAAGATCCCACCACGATCATTCTGGATCTCACAGCAATTCGAGACGTCCCACTGCAGCTTCTGGTCCTCCTCCAGGCTGGTGACTCCCAAGGCGCAGTGAACGGCGTCTCCCTTCACGAAGCACTCGATCACGCGGAACCGGAAGCCGTCTCGGGTGAGCCCATGAATCCCGGCCTTGCGGTCCTTCCCGTCGGGTACAGGTGGCTCGGAGTCTTTGGGGTCATCGCTCCTGGTGTCAACGCCCTCGCATCCGGTGCCGAAGATCTGGCGCAGGTTGTCGTCCCAGACCATCTGGACCTTGGTGCCGCCGGCCAGCTCGCCCGAGCCGACGTCCATGACGCGGATGAAGACCTCCATGAACGAGACCAGCGGCACGATCTCACCGAGCACCACGGCATCCGCCTGGAGGAGCTGGCCAATCCGGCGGGCATTCTCGTCGCTGAAGTACGCCGATTCGCCGAGCTTCAGCTCCTTCAGGGCTTGGTCCAGTTGCGCCCGTTCCACCACGCGCACGCGTCCTTTGTCGGCCAGAGAAGTGAGGATGGAACGCGCCAAGTAGTCGGAGAGGGCCGTCGAAGGCTTGGCGCCGGCCGGACAGGGCTTCTGGAGGGCGAACGGCACCACCGCGATCAGCAGGGGAGTCTGTGCCCCGAACCTCGAGACGACCTTCTCCGCGACCCGGTCCGCGATCTCCTGTCCGGCCTCGGGGAGGGACTTCTGGGCGGCCACACCCGTGGCGAGAAAGAGCGCGGCCAAGGCGGCGGCAGAAATCCTCATCGTCGTGTGGCTGGGCCGCTCGTACACTGGGCTCGGCTTGCTCATCTCATCGCACCTCATCCACCGCAACCATTAGCGAGCCATCTTCAGGTGAGACCTCGAGCACGCTCAGTCGATAGGAAGTTCGTGCGACCTTCAAGCTTCCGCAGTCCTGGGGCGCTGTGGTGACCGCGCACTTGAGAACCTCGCCGTCCACCAGCATTCGCACTTCAGGCTCCTCGGAGGACCCGATCTTGACCGTAGAGCTGCGGAGCGAGATCCGGCCGTCGTCGAGGGTCACGAGATCTCCGGCGAAGAGGGTGAGACGGGCGTTGAACAGGGCCCCTGATACCGAAGGGTCGACGGGCTCGTAGGGAGCCGGCCCGGAGCCCCCGCGCTCTGAGTCGGGCTTCGGGCCGCTGGCGGGATCCGTCGTCGGGGTATTTGAGGGCGGTGAGGTGGTGCCGCCGCTCCCAGCCTGTGATCCGGGGAAGGGAGACGTCTCGGTGGGGCGAGTCTCCTGGCTCACCACCAGCTGCTCGTAGGCGATCCACACTCCCACGACCGTCGCCGCGAGCGCGAGCAGGGCAACCACCAACCCCGCCACCTGGACGGTGCCTCGGTCCGATTTCATTCCCGCGATCCTCTGGAATCGCCGAGAAGGCTATCCACATTCTGCAGATCAGGCAACCGCCCAGCCTAGTCAGACTCGGAGAGACAGCGTCGAAGTCGACAGCTCCCGCGACGCGGTGGCTACTCGGAGCCACCGATGCACGCCCTAGCGAACGTCCGAGAGATCGCTCCGGGCCGAACCGCCGTAAGATCCCAGCAACTCGCAGCCATCCCGGGAGGTCGCCATGCGCCACGCCTTCCTCGGTCTCTTCGCCGTCGTGCTGATGGGCACGGCCGGTCCTGCCGCCTCCGCCCCTGGCAAGACCATCGAGCTGGTGCTCGATGCCTCGGGCAGCATGAACGCGCGGCTGCCCGCGGGCGAGACGCGGATCGCTGCGGCCAAGGCGGCGGTGGCGCGGCTGACGGCGACGTTGCCCGCCGACACCAGCCTCGCCTTCCGCGCCTACGGCCACCAGTCGCCGCGCGAAAAGCACGACTGCAACGACACGGCCCTGCTGGTGCCCTTCGGCGCCCTCTCCGCGAACCGCGCCGCCGTGGTGCGGGCCGCCGAGGGGTTGACCGCCCGGGGCTACACGCCGATCAGCCGGGTGCTGCGGCTGGCCGCGGGGGATCTGGCGGGGAAGAGCGGAGAGAGGGTCATCCTCCTGGTCTCGGACGGCAAGGAGACCTGCGACGCCGACCCCTGCGCGACGGCCCGAGCCCTGAAGGCAGCCGACGTGTCCCTGGTGATCCACGCCATCGGCTTCGAGGTCGACAGCGCGGCGCGCGGCGAGCTGACCTGCCTGGCCCAGGCGACCGGCGGGGCTTACTTCGACGCCGCCGGGGTCGACGGCCTGGCCAAGGCCCTGGGCGAAGCCTCGGTGCGCGGCGGTGAGCCGGTGCGGCCCATGGGCTCCGAGCCCGGCAATCTCGAGATCAAGCACGCCGACCCGCGAGGGCACGAAGTGCGAGACGCGGCCAGCGGCGCCGAGGTCGGCGAGATCTCGAGCTTCAAGAGCTTCATCAAGGTGCCGCCCGGGGTCTACAACGTGGCCTTCGGCAATGGGGTTTGGCGGGGCGTCGAGGTGAGGCCCAAGGGCACCACGACCCTTACGCCGGCCGTGCTCTCGATCGAAGGGGCCTCGCCCCGCGGGCACAAGGTGCTCGATTCTGAGACCGGCATCGAGCTCGACCAGCTCTCCTCGTTCCAGTCGACCCGGCCCTTCCTGCCGGGCCTCTACGACGTGACGTTCGACGGCGCCATGTGGCCGCACGTCCGTCTCGACGGTGGCGTGACCACCACCCTGCGCCCGGGCATCCTGGAGGTCAGCGGGGCCGCGGGTGGAGGCCACCCGATCTACGACGTGACGGGCAAGAAGGTCGGCCAGGTCAGCAGCTTCGGCAGCCGGATCCCCCTGCCGCCCGGCAGGTACACCGTCGAGCTCGCCGGCCGCCGGGTTCCATTCACCCTGACAGAAGGCCAGAAGGTCACGCTCTCGGCGAAGTAGGGCCTGTGGAGTTCGGCGCCTCGGCGCTGCTTTGCAGTCTCGAAAGTGGCTACAGCTCGCCACCCTCCCAGAGGGCGAAGCCAGGCGCTCAGCCGCCGTGGCTTCGCGCGATGAGCTTCCGGCAGCGTCGCCCGAGGTGGTGGACCAGCAGCCAGAAACTCCGGAAGGTCGAGTTCCTGGTCTGGCCGTGGTGGTAGCGGAAGTAGATCTGTTGGGCGATCACCGCCAGCCGGAACAGGCCGAAGACCTCGTAGAAGGTCCAGTCCAGGGGCTCGAGGCCGGTACGCTCGAGGTAGTAGGCGACCACCTGCTCGCGCCGCAGCATGCCCGGCAGGTGGGTGGGCTGGCGGCGGGTGCGACGCGTCAGCCAGTCGTCGTCGGCGTGGACCCAGTAAGCGAGGGCGCCGCCGAGGTCCATCAGCGGGTCTCCCAGCGTGGCCATCTCCCAGTCGAGCACGCCGATCACCCGGGTCGGCTCGGCCGGGTCCAGCACCACGTTGTCGAAGCGGAAGTCGTTGTGGATCACGCAGGTGGCGACGTCGTCCGGGGTGTTGGCCGCCAGCCAGTCGCGCACCGGCTTCAGGCCGGGCACGTTCCAGGTGCGGGCCTTGACGTAGCGCTCGGACCAGCCCTCGACCTGTCGCCGGGGATAGCCGGCCCCCTTGCCCAGGTTGCCCAGCCCCACTGCCCAGTAGTCCACCCGGTGCAGCTCGATCAGCTTGTCGAGCACGTTGGTGCACAGGCGCCGGGTGCCGTCGGCGTCGAGCTGCACGCCCGGGGGCAGGCTGGCCCGGGGGATCAGGCCCGGCACCCTCTCCATGACGTAGAAGGGCACGCCGAGCGGGCCCAAGTCCTCGCACAGGGCGACCATGGTCGGCACCGCCGGGTAGGCGGCCTTGAGGGCCTGCTGGACGCCGAATTCGCGGGCCATGTCGTGAGCGGAGCGGGCGCGGGTGCCAGCGGGCGGGCGCCTCAGCACCAGGTCTCTGCCGGGGTAGGCCAGGTGGTAGGTCCAGTTCGAGGCGCCGCCGGCGAACTGCCGCACCGTCGGGGTGCCGGCCAGGTCGGGGACCCGCGCCTTGAGCCAGGCGTCCACCGCCGCCACCTCGAGCTCCTCGCCCGGACGCACCGGCCGACCCTCGTCGAGGGGAGGCGGAACGGCGGCCGCGTCGCCGCTCTTCACCGGGACCGGGCCTCCGCGCGGGCGGCCTGGCGGCGGGCGATCTCGAGGCGGGCGATCAGGGCGCGGTGAACCTCGTCCGGGCCGTCCGCCAGGCGCAGGCTGCGGGCCTGGGCGAAGAAGGCGGCGAGCGGCGTGTCCTCAGAGAGCCCCGCGGCGCCGTGGAGCTGGATGGCGTCGTCGACCACCCGGGCGAGGACGTTGGGGGCCACCACCTTGATCGCGGAGATCTCGGTCATCGCCCCCAGGGCGCCGAGCTGATCGAGCTTCCAGGCCGCCCACAGGGTCAGCAGCCGGGCCTGGTCGATGGCCAAACGGGCCTCGGCGATGCGCTCGCGGTTGCCCCCCAGGTCGACCAAGGCCTTGCCGAAGGCGGCGCGGGAGAGGCCGCGGTCGATCGCCAGCTCAAGGGAACGCTCGGCGGCGCCCACGCAGCGCATGGCGTGATGGATGCGCCCCGGTCCCAGGCGGCCCTGGGCGATCTCGAAGCCGCGACCGGGCCCCCCGATCAGACAGGTGAGAGGCAGGCGCACGCCGCGGAAGCGCACCTCGCCGTGGCCGTAGGGCGGGTCGAAGTCGCCGTACACCGGCAGCATGCGCACGATCTCGACCCCCGGGGCGTCGAGGGGCACCAGGAGCATCGAATGCTGGTGGTGGCGGTCGGCGTCGGGGTTCGGGGTGTGGGCGAGGACGACGGCGACGGCGGCCCGAGGGTGCCCCAGGCCGGTGGACCACCACTTGGTGCCCTCGAGCACCACCTCGTCGCCCTCCACCAGGGCGGTGGCCCGCATGTTGGTGGCGTCCGAGGAGGCCACGTCCGGCTCGGTCATGCAGAAGACGGAGCGGACTTCCCCGGCGAGCAGGGGGGTGAGCCAGCGACGCTTCTGCTCCTCGGAGCCGTAGTGCCAGAGCACCTCCATGTTGCCGGTGTCCGGGGCGTTGCAGTTGAAGACCTCGGGTGCGAAGGGGCTGCGCCCCATGACCTCGGCGATCGGCGCGTAGTCCAGGGTAGAGAGGCCGACACCGAGGTCGG
>JBIOYC010000019.1:0-8347 GCA_044869955.1 Thermoanaerobaculia bacterium
CGGCGTTGAGGTCGAGGTTCTGGCGGGCCGCGCAGGCGGCCTCGACGTCGAGGTCGAAGGCCACGACCCGTGCGGCGCCCAGGGCGAGGGCGGCGAAGGCCAGGATGCCCGTGCCGGTGCCGACGTCGAGCACGCTCCGGCCGGCGAGATCCGCCCCTTCGAGCAGCTCGAAGGCGAGGCGCGTGGACTCGTGGCTGCCGATGCCGAAGGCGGTGCGGGCGGGCAGGCGCAGGAGGCGCCGGCCGGGCGGGGGTGCGACGGCGGGCAGGTCCGGCTCGCGGGGGTCGACGAAGAAGCCCACCCCCAGCTCGAAGGGCACCACGGCGGCCCGGTAGGCGGCCAGCCAGTCCTGCTCGACGACGGTCTCGCGGCCGACCAGGGCGACGCCGCGCTCGGCCCAGGCGGCGACCAGGCCGGGGGGCTCCCCGTCGAACCAGGCCGCGAGGGTGCCGTCGTCGCGTTCCTCGCAGCCGAGGGTGCCGGCCTGCCAGAGGGCGGCGGCGAAGGGGTCTTCCTGGTCAGCCGGGACGCGGAGGACGAGGACGAGGTAGGAACGGGCGGTCATTCGCCCCTCCCCCTCGCAACGCCCTCTCCTCACCCAAACAGGTCCTTGACCTTCGACAGCACGCCGCGGTCCTCCTTGACGTCGGAGCCCTCGAGGGCAGCCAGGGAGCGCAGCAGGTCGAGCTGCTCCTCGGGCAGCTCCTTCGGCTTGGGCACGCGGATGCGGGTGCGTACCACGTGGTCCCCCTTGCCGCGGCCGTCGAGCCGGGGGATGCCCTTGCCGCGCAGCCGGAACTGGTGGCCGTGGGGGGTGCCGGCTGGGATCTCCAGCCGCTCGGCGCCGTGCAGGGTCGGTACCTCGACGTCGCCGCCGAGCACCGCCTGGGTGTAGGTGATCTCGAGATCCGCCATCACGTCCGCGCCCTCGCGGCGGTAGCGGTCGTGCCGGTCGACCGACAGCACTACGTAGAGGTCCCCGGACGGGCCGCCCAGGCGGCCGTGCTCGCCTTCACCGGTCAGGCGCAGGCGGGAGCCGGCGTCCACTCCGGCGGGAATGCGCACCTCGATCTCCCGCTCCTTCTCGACCAGCCCCTCGCCGTGGCAGTCCCGGCAGGGGTCGGAGATCACCACCCCCTCGCCGTTGCACTGCGGGCAGGTGCGGGCGACGGTGAAGATGCCCTGGCTGAAGCGCACCTGGCCCTGGCCCCGGCAGGCCGCGCAGGTGGAGGGAGCGGTGCCCCCGGCGCTGCCCGTGCCGCGGCAGGTCTCGCAACGCTCGAGGCGGGGGATCTTGAGCTTGACCTCGGTGCCGAAGGCAGCGTCCTCGAAGGAGATCACCAGGTCGTAGCGCAGGTCGGCGCCGCGGCTGGCCCTCCGGCCGCCCTGGCGTCCGACGTTGAAGCCGAAGAAGCTGCCGAGGATGTCGGAGAAATCGCCAAAGACGCTGGGGTCGAAGCCGCCGAAGCCCTGGGCCCCCTGGTGACCGAAGCGGTCGTACTGGGCCCGCTTCTCGGCGTCCGAGAGCACGGCGTAGGCTTCGGCCGCCTCCTTGAACTTCTCTTCGGCCTCCTTGTCTCCCGGGTTCTTGTCGGGATGGTACTGGAGGGCGAGCTTGCGATAGGAAGACTTGATTTGTGTGCCGTCGGCCGTCTTGGCGACGCCGAGCACTTCGTAATAGTCACGCTTCATCTTGGTTCAGCCACCGGTCTGGCGCAGCATCGCCTCCGAGAGGACCTTCGAGACCGCGTTCAGGTCGTACATCGCCGCCTCCAGCTCGGCGCGGCTGTCCTCGGCGAGCGCCAGCCGCGAGCGCAAGAGCACGTCGGAGACGCGCTTTTGGTCGGCGTCGGCGAGGACGTCCTGGAACTGACGGTAGACGCGGTCGTTGTTGTGGATCAAACCTTCGAGCCGGTTCTTGAGGCGACGGATCTCCTTCTTCTGCTGGTCCGCCTGACGGAACTCCTCCGCTTCCTGCACCAGGCGACTAATCTCCTCCGGCGACAGACCGCCCGCCGGATTGATCTCGATCGACTGTGAGAGGTTGGTAGCGAAGTCGCGCGCCGAGACGTTGACGATGCCATTCGAGTCGATTGCGAAGGTGACCTCGATTTGCGGCACGCCGCGGGGAGCCGGCGGGATGCCCACCAGGTCGAAACAGCCGAGAGAACGGTTCTCGCTGGCGATCTCGCGCTCACCCTGGAGGACGTGGACCTCCACCGTGTCTTGGTTGTCGACTACGGTGGTGAAAATCTGGGTGTTCTTGGTCGGGATCGTGGCGTTGCGCTCGATCAGTCGGGTGCACAGGCCGCCGTGGGTCTCGATGCCGAGGGACAGCGGCGTGACGTCGAGCAGCACCAGGTCCTTGATGTCACCGCGCAGGATGCTGCCCTGGATGGCGGCACCGATGGCCACCACCTCGTCGGGGTTGATCTCGCGGTTGGGGGGCTGGGCGAAAATCCGCTCGACTCGTTGGGCGACCAGCGGCGTGCGGGTCTGGCCACCCACCAGCAGCACCTCGTCGATCTGGTCCGCGCGCAGGCCGGCCTGCTCCAGGGCGTCCCGGCAGGGCGCTTCGGTGCGGTCGACGAGATGGATCACCATCGCCTCGAACTGCTTGCGAGTCAGCTTGCGGGCCAGGTGGCGGGGGCCCCGCTCGTCTGCCGAGATGAAGGGCAGATTGATCGAAGTCTCCTGAGAGGTCGAGAGATCGCATTTGGCGCGCTCGGCAGCCTCTTTCAGCCGCTGCAGGGCCATGCGGTCCAGGCGCAGGTCGATGGCGGTCTCGGCATGGAACTCCGAGATCAGCCAGTCCATGATCACCTGATCGAAGTCCTCGCCACCCAGGAAGGTATCGCCCGCCGTCGACAACACCTCGAAGATGCCGCTCGACAGCCGGAGCACCGAGATGTCGAAGGTGCCGCCGCCCAGGTCGTAGACGGCGATGGTCCGCTCCCCGCTCTGCTTGTCGAGGCCGTAGGCGAGGGCCGCGGCGGTGGGCTCGTTGATGATGCGCACGGCCTCGAGGCCGGCGATCTTCACGGCGTCGCGGGTGGCCTGCCGCTGGGCGTCGTCGAAGTAGGCGGGCACCGTCACCACCGCTTTTTCGATGGTCTCCCCCAAGGCCTCCTCGGCGAAGGTCTTGATCTCGGTCAAAATGAAGGCGGAGATCTCCTGTGGGCTGTACTGGCGATCCCCGACCAGCACGCGGACGTCGCCGTTGGCCGCCTGGACCAGCGGGTAGGGCAGCACGTGACGGGCCCTCTGGACCTGCGGATCCTCGAACTTGCGGCCGATCAGCCGCTTGACGGCGAAGATCGTGTTCTGGGGATTGGTGATCGCCTGCCGCTTGGCGATCTGGCCGACCAGCCGATCGCCGTCGTCGGTGAAGGCGGCGATCGACGGGGTGGTGCGGCTGCCTTCTCGGTTGGCCAGCACCCGCGGGGCCAGAGCCTCCACCAGGGCCGAGCAGCTGTTGGTGGTGCCGAGGTCGATACCGAGGATCTTGCTCAAGTGGGGGTTCCCCTCGCCATGGCGTTCAGTGGGACCGATCCGGGCCGCGGCCCTTGTGCGGGGTGGCAGTCTCGGCCACCGCGACCGGCACCGCCACCCTCACCAGCGCCGGGCGCAGCAGGCGCTCGTGGAGCAGGTAGCCTCGTTGCAGCTGGTCGGCGACCTTCGGATGGGTGAGGCCGGGATCCTCGAAGCGGGCCACGGCATCGTGGACGGCGGGGTCGAAGTCGGCCCCCGCCGCTTCGATCTCCTTGACGCCGTACTGGCGCAGGATCTCGCGCAGCTGCTGGAGGATCATCTCCAATCCGCGCTTGAGGTCGTCGACCTTGCCGCCGGCACCGAGGGCCCGTTCCAGGTTGTCGACCACCGCGAGCAGGTCCCGCATCGGCTCGAAGAGGGCGTAACGCTTGGCTTCCCGGATCTCACGCTCGCTGCGCTTGCGATAGTTGTCGAGGTCGGCGACCGTGCGCAGCCAGAGATCCTTGACCTCCGCCAGGTCACGGGCGAGGCGGGCGGCGTCGGCAGGGGCCTCGGGCTCGGCCGCGGGCGGCTCCTCCTCCACCACGGGATCCTCTCCCTCGACCCACACCACCTCGATCTGACCCTCGGCGAGGTCGTCGCCGGGGCCGCCGGCGACGGGCGGCTCGGCGCCGAGGGGCGTCTTCGCTTCGTCACTCATCGTTCTCGCTTCTCCTCCGCGGAGCCGGCGGTGCGCGCAGCGAGGATCCGCGATAGCGCATCGCCCAGATAACGGACCAAAGGAATCAGCCGAGGATACTCCATCCGCGACGGGCCGAAAATCGCGATGCCGCCCAGTGGGTGGCTGCCGATGCCGTAGGTGCTGGCCACCAAGCTGAAGTCGAGGGGGGAGGTCAGCTCGCTGTCCGAACCGATCAGCACCCTCACACCCTCCCGGCCCAGCAACTGGTTGAGCATCGACACCAGCTGAGCCCGCCGCGAGAAGGTCTCGAAGACCTGACGCACCCGGCTGATGTCGGCGAGCTCCGGCTGGGCCAGCAGCTCGCTGGTGCCCTCCACCAGCACCTGGCGCTCCTCCCGGCTGGCGAGGCCCCGTCGCGCCAGCTCGAGGGAGACCGCCAGCATGCGGTCGAGCCGCGCCCTCTCCTCGGCCATCATGGTGAGCAGGCGCTCGCGGATGGTGCCGAGCGTCTGGTTGCCGAAGTTCTCGGTGAGGTAATTCGAGATCCGGGTGAGCTCCTCGCGGGTCAGGGGCTCGCTCACCTCGATCAGCTTGTTGTCCACCACCCCGGCCGCGGAGACCATCACGCACAGCACCTGACGGTCGGCCACCGGTACGAATTCGATCGAGCGCAGCACGGTCTCCTCGAGGGCCGGGGCGAGCACGATCGAGACCTGATGCGAGAGGTCCTTGAGCAGGAAGACCACCGCCTCGAGCAGCTGCTTGGTCTCGGGCGGGGTGCTGGCCAGGACGTCGTCGATGTGACGGCGTTCCTTCGGGGTCAGGGACCGGCTTTCCATCAAGGCGTCGATGAAGAGGTGATAGCCGGCCGCCGTGGGTACCCGGCCCGCCGAGGTGTGGGGCTGGTAGAGCAGGCCGGCCTCCTCGAGGTCGGCCATGGTGTTGCGGATCGAGGCGGCGGAGAGGGCGATCTGACCGTGGCGGGCGACGGTGCGCGAGCTGACCGGCTCGGCGCTCCCGATGTAGGTCAGGACCACGTCGCGCAGGACTTCGCGATCTCGCTTGCCGATGCGCCGGGGGTCGGTGTGTTGCGTCATCTCGGGTGCCATCGCAAACGTCATAAAAACAATAGACTTGCGGCCAGGTATTCTAGCAGCCATGAGCCGGCCCCTCGAAGGACTGCGCTTCGCCCTCGCCGGTCCCGGCAAGGTCGGCCGAAGCCTGGCCTCCTGGCTGACGGCTGCTGGCGGAAGGCTCGAGCTCACCGTGGGGCGGCACGAGGACCCGCGCCCGCCTCTCCCGCGGGTCGATCTGCTCCTGCTGGCGGTGCCGGACCCGGTCTTGCCGGAGGTCGCCGCCGAGCTCGCCGCGACGGCCACGCTTCCCACCGTCGCCCTCCACACCTCGGGCAGCCTCGACGCCTCGGTGCTCGGCCCCTTGCGCGAGCAGGGCACGGCGGTCGGCTCCCTCCATCCCCTCAAGGCCTTCCCGCGGCCCCTGCTCGACCCGCTCTGCGCGCGCGGCGTGGTCTTCGGTATCGACGGTGATGCCGTGGCCCTCGCCCTGGCGCGACGGCTCGCCCAGGCCCTCCAGGCCGAGACCGTCGAGGTCCCGGCGGAGGCGCGGCGTCTCTACCACTTCGCCGCGACTTTCGCCGCCGGCGGCCTGGTCACCCTGCTCGCCGCGGCGGCCTCGCTGGCCACCCGTGCCGGCGTGCCGCCCGAGGTGCTGGCCGGCTATGCCGAGCTGGCTCGCGGCGCCCTGGACGAGGTCGGCCGCGGGGCCGACCCGACCGCTGCGCTCACCGGCCCGGTGGCTCGGGGGGATACCGCGACGGTCGAGGCGGCCCTCACCGCCCTCGCCGGCCGCGACCCCGCAGCCCTGCCCTTCGCTCTCGCCCTGGCCCGGGAATCCCTGCGCCAGCTCGGCTTCCGCAGACCCCTGACACCCGCCCAAGAAAAGCTGGCGAGCCTGCTGGCGACGTTCGTTCACTAGGCAGGATCGTCTCCGAGGGACCACATGGTTCTATATTCATAATCTTAATCTGTGCGGATAAAAACACTTGTCTCTGTTTCGTACAACCGAAGCACCCTATGGGCAGAGACCTGGCGGATCGGACCGAAGGCGAGAACGAAGCCCGGCGAAGCTGGCGGCGAGCATCACTCCTCGCCCGATCGGGTCTGCAGGCTCGAGAACCTAATCTCGTCCCACAGAGGAGGAGTCGATGGAAAGACCGTCACCGCAGACTGCAGACAGACTTACGGACGCCGAGGTGGAATCGGATCGCGGGGGCCTCTCCCGGCGTGGCTTCTTGGGCTCGTTGGGCGGCGTCGCCGCGGCCGGAGCCCTGGGCGGGCTCGTGCTCGAGCCCCTGCTCGGCGGCAGCGAGGCCGAGGCCGCGCAGATCGGTCCGCTGATCGGCACGGACCGCCTCCAGGCAGCCTACGACCTGCAGATCGAGCTCGCCGACCGGCTGCTCGCCAAGGGCATCCCGGCCCAGACCTGTAACGGTGACGAGGACGATTTCCCCGTCGCCATCGGCAACTACTCGAAGGGATTCGAGCACGACCCCGTTACCGGCCTGGTGGAGCCCTCCTCCTACGCCACGTTCTTGGGCATTCTGGCCTCGGGGAATTCGGCCGACTTCGAGAGCCTGCCGAACTTCGGGGCCCGCAAGCAAACCAACCCGCAGTCCGGCCTGGCCTTCGACACCGAGGGCTGCGACCCTCACCAGTTCGCCATGCCGCCGGCGCCGAAGTTCGACAGCGCCGAGGAAGCCGGCGAGATGGTCGAGCTGTATTGGATGGCCTTGCTGCGCGACACCCGCTTCACCGCCTACGGCGGCAGCGCCCTGGCCGCCGCCGCGGCCAAGGAGCTCTCGGACGTTTCCGACTTCCGTGGCCCGAAGATCGACGGCAAGGTGACCGCGCAGACCCTCTTCCGCGACGACCTGCCGGGCGCCACCGAGGGGCCGTACATCTCGCAGTTCATGCTCAAGGGCACGCCGTTCGGCGCCGAGTTCGTCGAGCGCCGCATGCGCACGTTGCTGCCCGGCACCAACAAGATGACCACCTTCGACAACTGGCTGGCGGTCCAGAACGGTAACGTCCCCGAGGGCGAAAACTTCGACGCCACCCGCCGGTACATCCGCAACGGGCGAGACCTGGGCCAGTGGGTGCACATCGACGTGCTCTTCCAGGCCTACTTCGAGGCCTGCCTGATTCTGGGCACTCCTCCCAACACCTACGATCCGCCGAGCTTCGGCGGCATCGGCGCCCCGCTCAACCCGGGCAACCCCTACGTCAGCTCGGCCACCCAGGACCCGTTCGGCACCTGGGGTGGCCCCGCCATCAAGGCCGTGCTCTGCGAGGTCGCTACCCGCGCCTTGAAGGCGGTGTGGCACCAGAAGTGGTTCGTCCACAGGCGCCTGCGTCCGGAGGCATTCGGAGGCCGCGTGCACGTCCACAAGACCGGCGCCGCTTCCTTCCCGATCCACTCCGACGTGCTCGACTCCGAGGCCCTCGCCCGGGTGAAGAACAAGTACGGCACCTACCTGCTGCCGATGACCTTCCCAGAAGGCTCGCCCACTCACCCCGCCTACGGTGCCGGCCACGCCACCGTCGCCGGGGCCTGCGTGACGATTCTCAAGGCCCTGTTCGACGAGAAGTTCATCGTCCCCAACCCGGTGGTGCCGACCAACGCCGGCACCGGCCTCGTGGCCTACGTGGGCGACCCGCTGACGGTGGGCGGCGAGCTCAACAAGCTGGCCTCCAACGTCGCCACCGGCCGCAACCAGGCTGGAGTCCACTGGCGCACCGACGGCATCAACTCGCTCAAGATGGGCGAGCAGGTCGCCATCGGCGTCCTCAAGGACCACCTCGCCACCTTCAACGAAGGCGGCGGCTACGAGTTCACCGACTTCGACGGCAACCCCGTCGTCATCACCCCGTAGCCCGGAGGGCAGGCACGGGGGCCTGCCCCTACTCCGGCTGTCGCTTCGCGCTCTCCGTAGGGGCGGCCCCCCCGTGGCCGCCCCTCCTGCTTCGAAAGACGCTTCGTAATATCCATCTACCAGACTACGGCTGCCTTGACCGCCCCAGGGGTTGGTGCTAAGTTCATCGACCCTCCGCTATACGGGCCGAGGACGAGGGTCTTCCATGGTCTTCTTCAACT
>JBIOYC010000020.1:0-12311 GCA_044869955.1 Thermoanaerobaculia bacterium
ACTGAGCTGGGCCCTACGAAGGACAGGCTCGCATGGTCGTAGACCACACAAGGCTCTCGGTCCCGGCAGGCTTCCTCGCGGCTCCTCAGCTCCGTTCCCTGGGCTGGCTTCTTGTCGGCCGCCCAGCTCGGGGACGCCGCCAGTAGGGCGAGGGCGAACAGCACTTCTGGGGTTCTCAACCGGGACTCACGGGTCATGAGGTCCACCTCTGCGGTGAGCTCAACTCCTGGAGGCCATCTCCGGAAGCCATCTCCCGACCTCCTCTTGGACGGCCACGCTTCGGAAGTTTTTCGGGAGACCGCTCCTCGCGGGCAGACGAGGAGCGGCGTGACCGCACCCGGCAGGGTTGTTAGGGCCTCCTCGTCGGTGACCAGCGTGGCCGGAGGCCCCGCACCGAACCCGGCGCCGCCCCCTCCTGCTAATCTCCCCGCGTCCCTTTCCCCTCGGAGGTTTGCCCATGCGCCCCTTCGTGCGCGGTGACGTCGACGGCTTCTTTGGTTTGGCCCTCGACAACCTGGTGCAGTTGCTGTTGATCGACGCCCTTTGTCGGACGGTGCTGGGCTTTCCGGCGGAGCTGGTCTACTCCCGCATCCTGCCCGGGGCGGCCCTGTCCCTGGTGGTGGGCAACCTCTTCTACGGTTGGCAGGCGATGCGTCTGGCCCGGGAGAGCGGCCGCACGGACGTCTGCGCCCTGCCCTACGGCATCAACACCGTCTCCCTCTTCGCCTACGTCTTCCTGGTCATGCTGCCGGCCAAGCTGGCGGCCCAGGCCGCGGGCGACCCGGATCCGGCCCGCGTGGCCTGGCAGGCCGGGCTGGCCGCCTGCCTCGGCTCGGGCCTGATCGAGCTGGCGGGAGCCTTCGTGGCCGAGCGCCTGCGCCGCTCCACTCCGCGCGCCGCCCTGCTCGCCACCCTCGCCGGCATCGCCTTGACCTTCATCTCGATCGGCTTCCTGTTCCGCACCTATGCCCGACCGGTGGTGGGCTTCACCACCCTGGCCATCGTGCTCCTGGTCTATTTCGGCCGGGTGCGCTTCAAGGGCGGCCTGCCGGGCGGGCTGATCGCCGTGGGCGTGGGCACCCTGCTCGCCTGGATGACGGGCCTCGCTCCCGTGGGCTCCCTGCCAGAAGGCGGCGCCGGCTTCTTCCCGCCCGTGCCGGTGCTCGGGGACGTATTCGCCGCCATCGGCCGGGGCGACCTGTTGGCCTACTTCTCGGTGATCTTGCCCATGGGCCTGTTCAACGTGGTCGGTTCCCTCCAGAACCTCGAGTCCGCCGAGGCCGCGGGGGACTCCTACCCCACCCGCTCCTCGCTGGCCGCCAACGGCCTCGGCACTCTCGGCGGAGCGCTTTTCGGCTCCTGCTTCCCCACCACCATCTACATCGGACATCCCGGCTGGAAGGCCATGGGGGCCCGCGCCGGCTACTCGGTGGCGAACGCCGTCTTCTTCACCCTGGTCGGCTTGAGCGGCACCCTGGCCTACATCGCCTGGGCAGTGCCCATCGACGCCGGCATGGCGATCGTGCTGTGGATCGGGCTGGTGATCACCGCCCAGGCCTTCTCCGCCACGCCCCGGGAGCACGCACCGGCGGTGGTCGTGGGCCTGCTGCCGGGGGTGGCCGCCTGGGGCGCCTTGATGGCCAAGAACGGCCTGCGCGCCGCCGGCACCGGCCTGCCCGGCGGGCCGGCCTTCGGCGAGCAGCTGATTCCCGCCTTCCTGGCCTCTGACACCTGGATCCACGGCGTCTTCGCCCTCGAGCAGGGCTTCATCTTCTCGGCCATGATCCTCGCCGCCGTCACCGTCGCGCTGATCGAGCGCAAGCTCTTCGTGGCCGCCGGCTGGTGTGGCGCCGCGGCCCTGCTCTCGGCCGCCGGCCTGCTGCACTCCTACCGCTTCACCCCGGCGGACACCGTGGTCTCCCTCACCCCGGCCTGGCCCTGGGTCGCCGGCTACGCCCTGATGGCCGGCGTCTTCCTCGCCGCCCGCTGGCTCACCGTGCCGGACGAGGCGGACGGGCACTGAGGGCCCGCTACCCGGAGGGTTGGATCGTCCACGTGTCGTCCTGGTTGAGGATGGCGGTCATCGAGTAGACGCCCGCAGGGTACACGACCTGGGCCGGGCTGGGGATCGAGCCGACGTCGAGGACCTGGCCCTGCTGGTAGTTACCGAAGGTGATCCAGTACTGCGGGGGGTGAGGCGTGAAGGAGAGGTTGTAGTTCGGCATGGCCTGGACGACGAAGGTGCCGGCGCCGGACATGCCGATGCCCACGGCAGCCTGGTTCAGGGAGATCGTGTTGTTCTCGAGGATGTAGAGGGTGCCCTGCTGCGGGCCGGGGCCTTGGTTCTGAAAGGTGAACATGCCGCCCTGCTGGCTGAAGGTCACCTGGTTGGAGCTCGAGAGATCCGCCTGCCACATCTGCGCGGCCAGGAAGACCACGCCCGGCTTGAGCACGCCGGTCTGCGCCCACACGAAGCTGTAGTCGATCTGCCATTGGAAGACGATCTGGGTGTTCGGGTTGGCGAACTTCGAGAACCAGACCAGGGACATGGCGCCCGGCGGGAGGTTCGGGCTGGTCTGGTAGACGGCGGCCGACCCGGACCTGGTCGAGTTGTTCTTGAACGTCAGCGAGTAGATGACGGAACCTGCCATGGCTTCTCTCCTCCCCGAGCCCGGGGCCTGGGCGAGTGGAACGCTCTACGCCCGCGAGGCGCTACCGTGCTTCACGGAGCACGGTGAGGCTCACTCGCAAATTTTCGGATCGTTCTCCGCTGTCCACCGTAGCAGATCTCCGCCCCTCCCTCAACCAGCGGACCGAGGTGGCTGGGCACTGAGGATCGCCGCGGTGCTGGTCTGCGCGGTGGGTTGGATGGTCCAGGAGTTGTCGCTGTTGAGGATCGCGGTCATCGAGTAGACGTTGGCCCCGTAGACCACCTGTTGCGAGCCTGGCAGGGCGGAGCTGCCCAGCACCTGACCCTGGGTGTAGCTGCCGAAGGCGATCCAGTACTGGGGGCTCGGCGTGAACTGCAAGTTCCAGTTGGGCTGGGCCTGGGTCACGAAGGTGCCGGTGCCGGACATGCCGATGCCGGTGGAGGCCTCCTTGGCCGGGATGGTGTCGTCCGTGTGGATGTAGAGGATGCCGGCCTGGGCACCCTTGGTCTGGTTGCTGAAGGTGTAGGCGCCGCCCTGCTTGGTCAGGGTGATTTGGTTGTTGGTGGAGCCATCGGTCGGCCAGACCTGGGAGGCCAGGAAGACCGTGCCCGTTCCGAGCTTTCCCGACTGGAACCAGACGAAGTCGTAGTCGACGTTCCACTGGAAGACGACGTTGGTGGTCGGGTGGTTGTAGTTGGTCTGCCAGGCGAGAGAGAAGGCGCCGGGGACCCCGAGGCCGGGATCGAGCTGATAGACGCAAACCGTCCCGCTGTTGCTCGAGTTGTTCTGGAACAGCAACGAGTACTGGTAGGTAGCCATCGGCCCGACGCCCCGCTCAGACTCCCCGGATCCCCGGCGCCGGATCGCGCCTAGGGGCAGACCAGGCCGAAGTTCTCCGCCATGTACTCGCAGTTGTCGGCGTTGCCCACCGCCTGCACGGGGTCGCTCGCGGCCAGGGCCTGGCAGGCGGCGCAGCCATAGGCGTGGTCGTCCGTGCCGTACCAGTGGGAGAGCTCGTGAACGATGGTGCCGGCCTGGGAGTTGTAGCCGGTGGCCGGTGCGGCGAAGAAAGCGCTGCACAACCAGAGCGTCTGCCCCGCCCCGCCAGCGCAGGTGAAGGCGAAGTCCCCAGGGTCACAGGTCACGGTGTGACCGCCGCAGCTGCCGCTGCCGCTGCAGTTGAGCGTGAGAGTGCCGGCCGTAGCCGCGGCGATCTGGCCGTAGCGGCCGCTCACCGTGCCGTAGCGACCGGCATCGTAGGTACCGAACCAGGTGGCGTAGCGGCGGTCGGTGGGGCGGTCCTTGGCCGGCACGTTGTTGAGGTAGGTCTGGGAGTTGGTCGCCAAGCCACCACCCGCGGGTACGGCCACCCCGAGGGTGGCTTGCTGGCTAGCGGTGCAGCCCGTGTAGGACAGGCCGGCCTGGGTGGTGGCTTCCCCGGTGCCGCGGGCCGGAAGAGTCACCGAGCCCACCCGCAGGCTCAGCGGGTGGCCGGCCATCCCGGCCTTCCGGGGCGGTGAGTCCGCTGCCACGGCGTCGAGGATGGCCCCGGCGAAGCTGACCGTGCACTCGCCTGGCGGCAGGTCGTAGACCGACGCGAGGTCGGCCACGGCGGCCAGCGACTCGCCGGCGGCGATCTCCAGGTAGTCGTTCGGTCCGGGCGCCCCGCGCTTGACGATCGGCCCGTGATAGGAAACCTCGCGCCCGCCACAGACGACCTTGAAGAGGGCGGAGCGGAAGCCCTCGAAGGGAGTGTGCCACTTCAGGAAGTGCACGCGGCTCTTGCCGTCGTTCTTGAGCGTGAAGCGAACGTTGGCTTGGCTGCGGGCCGCGTCGACGTGGACGACCTCGAGCTTGGCCGACAGGGTCGGCGCTTGTGCCGGAGCCGGCGTCGAGCAGGCCACGCCGAGCACGACGGCGAACAGGGTCGGGACCGCTACCCGATGACGGAGTCGAGACAGTACGAGCATGCTTCAAGCCTCCTCAACGAGAATAGAAAGGTTTTTGAAGGGATGTGCCGCCGCCCCATCGGCGAGCGGCGACACGTTCGCTACTCGAAGGCTGGTCAGACTTCGTGGCAGGCCCAGAGGGTTTTGGGTTCGCGCTTCTTGGCCTCGAGGAAGGCCATGTTCACCGACTGCGTGGGCTGGATGGTCCAGGAGTTGTTCTGGTTGAGGATCGCAGTCATCGAGTAGACGCCGGGGGGGAACTGGATCGAGCCCGGGTTGGTGATCGATCCGATGTCGAGCACCTGGCCCTGGAAGTAGTTGCCGAAGGTGATCCAGTACAGGGGGTGGGGGGTGAAGGTGAGGTTGAGGTTCGGCTGGGCCTGAACCACGAAGGAACCGGCGCCGGACATGCCGATGCCCACGGAGGCCTGGTTCAGGGGCACCGTGCCGTCCTCGGTGATGTAGAGGGTGCCCTGCTGGGGGCCGGCGCCCTGGTTCTGGAAGGTGTAGGCGCCGCCCTGCGGCGAGTTCTGGTAGGTCAGAGTCACCGCGTTGGAGGACGACAGGTCCGCCGCCCAGTTCTGCGAGGCCAGGAAGACCACGCCCGGCTTGAGCGTGCCGGTCTGCGACCACACGAAGCTGTAGTCGATCGACCACTGGAAGACCACGTTGGTGGTCGGCATGGCGTACTTCGAGAACCAGGCCAGAGACATGACGTTCGGCACGCCGATGTTGGGGTCGGTCTGGTACACCGCAGCCGAGCCGGCGTTGACCGAGTTGTTCTGGAAGACCAGCGAATACGTTACGGAACCTGCCATGAGCTTCTCTCCTCCCCCCAGCGGGGTGTTGGGTTGGCGCATGAGGCGAGACGCCCGCACACGCCCGATCGATCGATCCCTGTCAACTGCGTTCCAACCTCAAGACGACCAGTGCCTCGAAGGTGTGAACTTCCTCGAGGCCAGGCTGTGACCTCAGTCATCGCTCGCCGCGGCGAGCAGGGGCTCGCGGAGAAAACCTTTCGTTTCGGCCGAGACCCGGCCTGGCGAGGACAGGGCCTGGGCGGCCCGCAACACCCTCTCGGCCCGCAGAGGGTCGTGGGGGCGCAGGGCCTCGGCCGCGCCGAGGGCGAGGGCGTGCCAGCGGCGAGCGCCCACGGCGTCGCCGCGACGCAGGTGCAGCCGGCAGAGGTCGAGGGCCAGGGGCGCCGCGAGGTCCCAGCCGTCGCCGGCCGGCAGCAGGCTCCAGGCGGTCTCGAGGGCCTCGACAGCGTCCTGCCAGCGGCCGACGTGGGCCAGCACCCGCCCGTGCTCGATCCAGGCGGCGGGCAGCCGGGGCTGTAGCCGCTGCGCCCGGTGGGAGAGCTCCAGGGCGCGCTCCCCCGGCCCCCCCAGCAGGGACAGGCTCCAGGCTGCCGTCGAGAGCACGTCCCAGGCCTCGCCGTCGCGGGCGAGCTGCTCTTCGACGAAGCGGGAGAGGGCCGCCACCGAGCGGACTCGCGCCGCGAGCCGGCAGCCGAAGAGCTCCAGCGCCCGGCTCTCCGGCCCGGCCTCCCGAGCCCGCCGGAGGAAGGTCCAGGCCTCCGCCAACCGGCCCTGGCGTTCGAGCAGGCGAGCGAAGGCCGCCCAGCCGTGGCAGTCCTCGGGCCTCTCCACCACCAGTGCGGAGAGCAGGCGGCCGGCGGCGACCGGGTCCCCCGCCGCCAGGTGGACCGCGGCGAGACCCCGGCGAGCCGCCGTCGAGAGGACCGCCAGGTCCGCCAGGCGATGGTGGCGGCCTTCCGCCAGGCCGGCTACCGCCGGGATGCCCCCGCCGCTGCGGGCGCCGGCGCACAACGAGCGGACCAGGGCCACGGGATTCGCCTCGTCCCCCTCCAGAGCCCCTTCGTCCCGGCGCTGCCCCTCGAAGCGGCGGCCGGCGAGTCTCAGGCTGCAATGGCCGAGGGAGAGCGCGGCCTGGTCGTCTGGATCGAGGGAGAGCGCGATCTCGAGACTCTCGACGGCCTCGGTGGGACGGCCCGCCTCCTGGTGGAGCTCGGCGAGGGCGATCCAGGGCGCGGCGGTGACGGGCGCCGCGGCCCCGGCCTCTCGCCAGGCCGCCGCGGCCTCCTCCCGGCGTCCCGCCAGCCGGGCCTCGAGACCCTCGAGGTAGAGCCGGGGGCCCTCGGTGCGGACCGCTTCGCGGGCGCGGGCCAAGACCCCGGCGGCAGCTTCCGGACCGGCGAGGAGCAGCCGCGCCTCGGCGAGCTCGAGCCAGGGCTCGAGACGCCGCGGCTGGCGCGCCACCACGGCTTCGAGCTGGGCCGCGGCGTCCTCGACCTGGCCCTCCCGCAGCCGCTCCCGACCGAGGTCGAGCCGGCGAGCCCAGCCGCTCGGGTGCTCGCGGACGTAGCGCTCGAGGGCCCGCTGGTTGCCGCCCACCCGTTCCGCCGGCCGATAGCGCAGGCGCAGCAGATGCTCCGAGCCGCCCGCGCCGAGGCCGCTGCCGTCGAGCCAGCGCAGGGCCTCCACCCGGCCCAGCCAGGGCGCGGCCAGGGCGGCCGGGACCCGCGTCTCACCGGGGTCGGGCAGCCGGGCCCGCCCGGCCCGATAGCTGGCCAGCCGCTCGCGCAGCCGGTCGCGGGCGAGCTGCAGCCGCTTCCTCAAGTTGACCTCGCTGATCGCCAGGTGGTCGGCGGTGCGCCGGGTATCGGCCAGGTCCAGGTGGCTGCGCACCGTCTCGCGCAGGCGGTGGGGTAGCTCCTCGATCGAGCCGTGGAGGAAGGCGCGCAACTCCTTGCCGAGCAGCAGGCGCTCCGGATCCGCGGTGGCGGACACGCTCAGGGCCACCACCGCCGGCCCGACTTCCTCCTCGTCTTTCAGGATCTCCTCGCGGCGCCGCTTGCTCTCCCGGAACACGTCCGCACAGGTGTTGCGGGCGATGCGCAGCATCCAGGCCCGCGGGTCCCGCAGCCGCTCGCAGTGGCTCTGGTACTTGACGAAAATCTGGAGACTCGCCCGGCTGAAGGCCTCTTCCGCTTCGGCCCGGCGACCGCCGGTCCAGAGCAGGCAGTGCTGGAACAGCTCGGCGGCGTGGCGCTGCCACAGCTCCCCGAAGGCCGTCTCTCCCGATAGGCTGCCGCGGCAATCCCTCTCCTGCTGCTCGGAGACCTGGCTCCGAGCCTCCTCAAAGCGAACACACAACCCCTCACCTCCTCTTCGGCGCGGGGTCGCAGCCCATCCGGTCTGTGGGCACGGAGAGCTGCCGGCTCGCTCGAGGAGCGGTGCTCAGCCCGATCAAACGCTCTGTGGACTACGACCCGAGCGAACGACGCGGCGGAGAGCAGGGTGTGAATTTAAGCTTCTGATTAATGCTCAGCAGACGATTATGCCGACTCCGTGCCCGCGGAGCCGGCCGGAGCGGCAGCGCTCAGGGACGCCGCCCGACCACCCGCAGCCGGTACCGCTCGAGGGGGAGGGCGGTACCGTCGGCGGCGAGACCGTCGAGGGCGAGCAGGTAGTCCCCGGGGGCGAGGGAGGCCCGGGGCACGGCGAGCAGGAGGGTCTCGAGGGGGTTGGGCAGGAGGTCGCCACGGGAGAGCAGCACCTGGCCGGCCCGCTCGCTGAGGGTGAGGCGATAGCGGTGGACCTGCGGCTCGAGATCGATCGGCACGGCGAGGGTGATCGGCTCGGCGGCCCGGGCCAGGTCGATGGTCGCCGCCGGCTCGTCCTCCTCACCCCGCACCACGGCCATGAGGTAGACCGAGGACAGCAGGGTCGGGCCCTCGAGTCGCGGCGCAGCCTCGAGGGCGGCGATCTTGGCCACCAGCTCCTGCCGCTCCTTCGCCGCTGCCTGCCGGCCTTCCGCGAGCTCCTGGGCGAGCTTGCGGCGGGCCAGCTCGCGCTCGTCGAGCTCGCTCTCGAGCTCACTGGCCAGACTGGCGAGCTCCCGGTTGCGATCGAGCGAGGAGTAGAGGGCGGCGCCCAGGCCGGCCAGCGCCGTCACCGCCACCACCCCGGCGAAGAGCCGGATCCGCCGGGTGAGGAAGGCGGCGAACGCCGCGCCCACGGTCGCCCGCGCCACTTCCTGGGCCGCCATGGCTTTCAGGCCCCGCTCGAAGCTGCGGGCGAGGTCGAGCTCCAGCTGG
This sequence comes from Thermoanaerobaculia bacterium, assembly GCA_044869955.1. GTDB lineage: Bacteria > Acidobacteriota > Thermoanaerobaculia > Multivoradales > SZUA-115 > CALMKX01. The sequence goes on from JBIOYC010000020.1 coordinate 8,724, forward strand.
CATTCCGGACAGTCGAGGAAGTGCTCTTCGAAGCGCGCCTCCACCTCCGGGGGCAGCTGCCCCCGGCGGTAGAGCTCGACCCAACCCTGCTCGACGATCTGCTGGTGGTCCATGGCGGCGGCTCGCTGACCTCTCTCCCTAGCGGGATAGTGGGACCAGATTCACGATCATCGCAAGCAGGGCGTCCAGGACGGCCCGACCCCGCCCGGCTCCCTCCCCCACCCGGGCCAGGTACAGCTCCTTGTAGCGCTGGCGGGCGCGGTGGAGCACGCGGTTGAACTGCAGGCTGGAGAGGCCGTGATCGGCGGCGATGGCGTCCTTGTCCTCCTCGGCGAGGTAGAAGCGCAGCAGGATCTCGCGGTCGCGGGCGGTGCCCAGCTCGCGCACGACCTGCCTGGCCAGGGCGGAGCTCTCGCTCGCCAGCAGCTCGGTCAGCGGGCTGGCGGCGGTCGCGGGCACGGACGCGAGCGCCTCGCTGTCCGGCTCGGTCTTGCGGCGGGCGGCCTTGCGGTAGTGCTCGATGGCGAGGCTGCGCGCCACCTGGGCGAGGAAGGCGGGGAGCTTCTCGGGCTCGCGCAGCTCGCCGCGGCGCAGCTTCTCGATCACCAGGCGGAAGGAGTCCTGGAAGAGGTCCTCGGCGTCGCCGCCCCGGCAGTGGCGATCGAGCAGGAGGGCGATGCCCTTGCCGAAGCGCGCGACCAAGGCGCCCTCGGCCTCGCGGTCCCCGGCCCGGATCCGCGCCACCAGGGCGGGGATCGGCTCGGGGCCGCAATCGGTCGCGGGCGGGTCGGGGCTCAGCGGGGCCTCCCTCGTCGGGGTGTGACAGAGAGGTGGATGCTAGCAGCCAGGAGCTGGGTTACGGCCCTGCCGGGCCTAACCCAGCCTACTCAATTCGCTAAACGTAACGCGTAGGCTGGGTTAGCCGTCTGCGGCGTAACCCAGCTCTCGGCGGCCGCCTCACCCCCCCGGCGGAGTCGGCACCGGCTCGGCGCCCCAGACGCCCACCTGGTCCGGGTCTCCCCAGACCGTGGTGCCGTAGAGGAAGCGGTAGGTCGAGTTGCTGGTGAGCTCGAGCCGGGCGAGAGAGATGAAGATCCAGGTCGGCTGTTGCTCCCACCAGATCAGGCCCCGCAGCACGCCGCCAGCGAAGAGCAGGTCGCCGGGCTGGTTGTCGGTCGAGGATTCCGTGGAGTAGACCAGCTCGAAGCTCTCCCCGTTCGGTTTGAGGATCGCGCATCCGAGGCAGGTCTGGTACTCGCCGTTCAGCCAGGGGATCGAGTCCCCAGCGCTGCCGGTGCCGAGGAGCAGGCACCAGCCCGGGCTCCAGATCCCGGCATCCCCTTGGCTCCACTTGATCTGCCAGTTGCCGACAAAATCCGCCACGCTGTTCTGTGTCATCGGGTCCTCCTCATCTCAGGGGGTTCTCGTTCGGTAGGTGGGGCCGGGAGCCCGAGAGTCGCACGCTCACCAGGCTCCCTGGAGGGTGAAGCCGGCCCAGAAGTAAGGGTCCTGCCAGCGGCGTTCGGCCCGCACGGCCCGCTGCGCTTCGGCGAGGGCCGCGGCCGGAGCCAGGCCCCGCTGCCACAGGCCCCGGTAGAGCTCGGTCATCAAGAAGGCGGTGGCCCGATCCTCGACCGGCCAGAGGCTCGCCACCACCCGCGGCGCCCCGGCGTAGAGGAAGCCCCGGGCGAGGCCCGAGAGCCCCTCGCCCCGGACCTCCCGGCCGAGAGCCGTGCGGCAGGCCGAGAGCACCACCAGGTCGGCCCTGAGATCGAGGCCGTAGAGGTCCTTGAGCCCCAGGAAGCCGGGCTCCGGGATATGGGTCCGGTCGTCATCCCCGCGAAAGCGGGGATCCATCTTGTCGGTCGCATCCGTCCGGAAGGGATGGATTCCCGCTTTCGCGGGAATGACGGCAGACTCGCCTTCCCGATCTCCCCTCGAGTCCGCGAGCAGCAGCCCGGAGAGGGCAGGCCGGGCGCTGTCGAGCAGGCCGTGGGTGGCGAAGTGCAGCACCCGATAGTCACGCACGTCCGGCCCGAGCAGGGCCTCCCGCCGGGCCGCCGGCCCGGCCAGCACCGTGACCTCGCCCGCCGGGGCCAGGGCGGCGATCGCCTCCGCCTCCCGCCGGGTGCCCGGCAGGGGGGACAGCTCGGCGGCGAGGGGGTCGGCGAGGATCAGCGCGCGCCGGGGTGCCGGCGCCCTCCCGGCCAACCGCGCCTCGGCCGCCGCCAGCACCGTGGCCGAGGGCAAAGAGAGCAGCTCGCGCCCCGCCACCAAGAGCTCGCCTCGCCCCGGGCTCGCACCCGGCAGCGGCAAGGCGGCGAAGGGCAGGTAGGCCAGGGCACCATCCGGGACGATGGCCAGCCGCCGAGCCCCGAGCCGGCCCGCCAAGGGCGCGAGCAGCAGCTGGGAGAGCTGCTCCGCCTGGGCCGCCTGCTCGGCTCGGTCGGCGGGATCGAAGCGAGCCGCCAGCCGGTGGAAGCGGCGCACGGCGGCCTCGATCTCCGCCGCCGGCGCCAGGGAGAAGGCCTCGAGGTCCGTCCCGGTCAGGGCCCAGAGGTGGCTTTCCTCCTCGCCCAACCGGTAGACCAGCAGCAGAGTCGAGGGACCGAGCCGGGCCTGGATCTCCGCCGCGACGAGGGGACGGGGGCGGGTCAGCTCGCCATAGGCCGGGCTCAGCGCGCGCAGCCGGGCCTCGGTGAGGTCCAGCTCGGTCGACAGGCGAGCCTCCTCGGCGAGCACCGCCTCCCGCTCGGCCAGGGCGCGGGCGCCGAGGGCCGCGAGCTGGCGCTCGAGGGAGCGCTTGCGGGCGAAGAGCTGCGGGTCGCCGCCGCTGCCCAGGTCGACCTTGGCGGCGGCGAGCACGTCGAGCAGGGCCCGCGCCCTGGCCTGCTCGGCGGTAGCGAGGGCCTGGCGCTCCCAACCGCCCGCGGGCTCGGCCCGGTGGGCCGCCATCAGCAGCCCGATCGCCAGGTCGTAGGCCCACTGCTGGACGGCGCCGAAGGAGGCGGCGAGGTCTCCGGCGCCAGCCAGCGGGCGCAGGCCCTCGAGGCCGTCGAGGGCCGCCAGGACCTCGATCAGGGCCTCCCGCGACCGGCCCTGCCTCTTCTCGAGCCCGGCCAGGGCCACGCCGGCACGCACCTTGAGCGGGCGATCGGAGCCCTCGCGGGCCAGGGCCTGGGCCGTGGTGACCTGGACGCGGGCGCCGAGGGGGTCGCCCAGGGCCTCCGCCACCTGCGCGGCGACCAACAGAGCCTCGGCGCGGCCCGCCCTGTCCCCAATGCCCTCGAGCAGCCCGAGCGCCTCCTCGATCGCCGGCCTGGCCGAGGCCGGACGGGTAGCTCCGAGGTGGGCCCGGGCCAACTGGGTGAGGGAGAGGCCGAGGCCGCGCCGGTCGCCGAGGTCGCGACGCAGGTCCACGGCCTGACCGAGCAGGGCGAGGGCCTCCGCCGGCTGTCCCTCGCGGGTGGCGAGCAGGCCCAGGGTCATCAGGGTCGAGGCCTGGCCCGCCGGCTCGCCCAGGGCCTGCCAGAGGCCGAGCGCCTCCCGGCAGGCGGCCCGGGCCGCGTCGAGCTCGTCGAGCCCGGC
>JBIOYC010000021.1:0-4121 GCA_044869955.1 Thermoanaerobaculia bacterium
ACCGGAGGGCGGACACGTTGGTCCGCCCCTACGGACCGGAGGGCGGACACGTTGGTCCGCCCCTACAGACCGGAGGGCTCTTCTGTCGGGGCCGACCGATGTGTCGGCCCTCCTAGTTCTTTCTCGGCCACCAGGAGATGCGCCTGATAGCTCATGGTGGCGCGCTCGTGGAGGCGCACCTGCCAGGGCAAGGCGTGCCGTTCGGCGATCAGCCGCAGGCCCGGCGCAGCGGGATGGCCACCGGGGGTGAGCAGGGTGCGCAGCAAGGGCTCGCTCGCCCCTTCGCCCTCGCCGCGCTGGGAGTGGCCCCCCAGCCAGCCCGTAAAGGGGGTGGCGGCGGGGGACCAGTCGTAGGGCACAGCGAGCACCGCCCGTCCGCCGGGTATCAGCACGCGGGCGATCTCCCCGAGCACGGCCACCGGCGAGGCCACGCAGTCGAGCAGGTTCAGCGCGAAGACGGCGGCGAAGCGGCCGTCGGCGAAGGGCAGGCCCGCGGCGTCAGCGGCCCAGAAGTCGACGCGAGACGCCGCCGGCAGCGCGAGGGCGAAGCGGCGGCGGTCGTAGACCAGGCCGACCCGCCGCTGCGGGTAGAGGACCTCGCCTCGCTGGAGCACCCGCGCCGCCGTGCGCAGGAAGGCGGCGCCGAGGTCAACCCCGACGGCCAGCCGCCCGAGCCGGTCCGCCAGCTCGAAGGTGGCGCGGCCCACGGCGCAGCCGAGATCGAGCACGGGGCCGTCCGGGAAGGGGGAGCCGAGGTCGAGACCGATGGCGAGGAGGTCGAGAAGGCCCGAGGTGGAGGCCGCTTCCCGGTCGTCATTCCCGCGCAAGCGGGAATCCATCCCCCCCGGGGCAGGGGTGAGGGTCCCGGCCGTTTCGGGATCGAGGTCCCCCCAGTGGCCCCAGGCGTAGGCGGAGAGGTGCTGGCGGGTGGTGTCGAAGGCCGAGCCCGGGCCGCAGCAGTCGCCGATCAGGCTCTCGAGCTCGGCCGGGAGGTCCTCGCGCCCGAGCAGGGGCAGCAGCTGGCTGCCTACCCAGGCGCGGAGGTCGGCGATCAGCAGGGGCACGCCGTCGATCACCGGGTACTCCCTCAAGCATTCCGGCCGCGGGCAGTGGAGGATGCCCTCGAGCAGGTGCTCCCCCTCTTCGCGGAGGGCGCGAGCCAGCTCGAGGGGGGCCACCTCGCCGTGGCTCCGGCAGACGGGGCAGAGGGGCTCCAGGGCCGCCAGGTGCCCGCGGCGCACGGGCCTCAGCCTCCGATTAAGACGGTGGGGCAGCCGGGCGGCAGCACCTTGCCGACCGGGCTGGGGATGGGTGCCACGCAGCTGGTGTGGGCGGTCATGTCGTTCACCCGCGCCGCCGGCAGGTTCTCGATCAGTACCGTGAAGGCGCCGAGGGCGACCATGCCGGGGCCACCGGGCACGCAGCCGGGCAGGGTGCAGGGAGTCGTGGTGTCGCTGACCCGGGCGGCGGGCTGGTTGCCGATCATCACCGTGCCGGCGCCCTTGATCAGGGTGAGGGGCAGGGCCGGATGGGGGACCGGGGTGGGGACCGGAGCGGCGGGATGGATCGGGGCGTGGCAGTGCGGGGCGTCCTGGAGCACCATGTCGCCCAACCGCGCCGCCGGGTTGCCCATGGCCGGCGAGTATAGCGCGCCGTTTCATGCGCTATGATCACCGATCCATCCCTGAGGATTCGTCGATGACGGAAGCGGTCGAGGTCACCGAGGTCGACGGCGAAGGTCGCGTGACGGCGCGCCAGACCTTCGTGGCGGGGCGTCTCGAAGGCGAGGCTCTCGAGTACGACCCGGAGGGGCGGGTGCTCTCGCGCACGGAGTTTCGCGCTGGTCGCCCCCACGGCGAGCACCGGGTCTTCGACGTCAAGGGCCGGCTCGCCCAGCGCTTCACCTTCGCCGAGGGCCTGCTCGACGGCCCCGCCGAGCTGTTGGAGGATGGCCAGCCCCAGGCCCGGTTCGCCTACCGCCACGGCCAGCGCGAGGGCGAGTCCTCGCTCTACGGCGAGGACGGCGAGCCGACCCTGGTCTGTCACTACCAGGGTGGCGAGCTCGAGGGCCCGGCTTCCTGGTATGCCCCCGGCGGCCTCTTGGCCCGCACCGGGACCTACGTCGACGGCAAGCTCGAGGGCGAGGTCCTGGACTACTACGAGAACGGCAAGGTCCGGGAGCGCTCCACCTTGCGCGCCGGCAAGCTCGAGGGCGAGGTGGTGCGCTACCGCAAGAACGGCACGGTGCGGGAGACCCAGCGCTTCGCCGCCGGCAAGCCGGCCGGACCGCCCCTGCCCCACGACGAGCAGGGCCGCCCCCTGCCGGGGCGATGAGGAGAGCGCCGTGCAGCACAGGATGTACGTCTTCCGCCTGCACCGAAACGGCGTCATCGCCGTCGCCGTCGGGGCACTAGTGCTGGCCCTGCTGATCTTCGCCGGTGGTTGGCTGGTGGGAGTGGAGCACGGAGTGGTGCTCGCCCGCAGCCTGGCCCCCCCTGCCGAAACTCTCGCCCGAGCTCAGGCTGTCCCCCTGCCCCTCCAGCCGAAGCTGCCGGCCGTGCCCGTGGCCGCTCCGGCCGCGAAGCCCCAGCCCAATGCCGCCAACGTGCCCGCGCCGAGCCCGGCGCAGCTCGCCCCGGCCGCCGAGGCAACCGCTGCCGAAGCTGCGCCCGCGGAGGCTCCGGCCGCCGAGGCTTCGGCAGCTCCGGCCGCCGCCCCCCTGGTGCCCCGCGCCTACTGCCTCCAGGTTGCGGCCTTCCTGGTCGAGGACAACGCCAAGGCCGCGGTCGCGGACCTCCTCGATCGGGGCTTCGAGCCCCACGTGGTCAAGGACCGCGGCTCCCTCGACCGCTTCCTCTACCGCGTGCTGGTGGGCCGCTACGCCAGCCGCGCCGAGGCCAGCGCCGCCGCCCGCGCCTTCCGGCGGGAGGAGCAGCAGGACGCGATCGTGGTCGAGGCGAGGGTGCCGAAGACGCCGCCGGCCTGAAGCTCACTTCTTGAGGGTCAGCGCCAACCGCCAGGCGGTAGTGCGCCAGTTGCCGTTGATCTCGTCGACGTTGGTGGTCACCACCCGACCCTCCCAGGTCGTCCACGAGAAGGCCACGTCCAGCCAGTCGAGGCCGAAGCCCACGGCGTAGACCGAGCGGTCGGCGTCGGCGAGGAAAGGTCCGACCGTGGCGTCCGGCTGAGGGGTCTCCTCGAAGGCCACGCCGAAGCGGAACTGCATGCCGGTGGGCGTGCCGAGCAAGAGGCCGGCGCGGTAGGAGAGGCTCTCCTCCAGAGCCAGGGAGATGGTCTGGTCAAGCTCCGGCTCGGAGGGGAAGCGGAAGTCGAGGGCCGAGACCTCGTCCCAGCCGGTGCGCGACACGTCGAAGGCGAGCCAGGAGAGCTTCGACAGCCCCAAGGCCACGCCGAGGCTCGCCACGTCAGGGTAGGTGAGGCTGGTCTCCATCCCCACCTCGGGACCGAAGGGCAGGCTGGCGGCGAAGAGCTGGTCGAGCTGGGGGTTGCCGGTCGAGATCTGGGTCAGCTGGCCCACCCCCTGGTGGTCGATCTCGATCGCGCTGCGGTAGGCGAGGCCCCAGCAAAAGCGGTTGCCGACACGGTGTCGCAGGCCGACGTTCCAGCCGAAACCGCCTTCGGTGTCGCTGTCCACCGCCAGGCTGCCGGCGTCGATCAGCTGGCCGGTGAAGGGGTTGAGGCCGGGATAGCGGCGCAGCAGGGAGAGGTCCGACGAGCGATAGATCAGCCCCAGGCCGAGGCCGAGGTTCTTGGTGGCGGCGAAGGAGATGGTGGGGTTCAGGTCCCAGGTGCGGATCTCCGAGCGCAGGGCGACGTAGCGGCCGGCGAAGCCGTCCTTGTCGCTCCATTGGGTGCTGAGCAGGAAAGGGGAGAAGACCCCCACCCCGACAACCGCCTTCTCGCCCAGGGGCAGCACCACGTAGAGGTGAGCCGGCAGCTCGAAGGGAGTTTCCTGTTCGCCGGTCGTGCCGTCCCCGGGGCCGGGAGCGAGGCCCTGGTAGAGGCCCTCGTTGAGCCGATAGGCGGTGAAGCCCCCGGCCACGGCCTTCTTCTTCTTGAGCAGGGCCAGCCCGCCCGGGTTGTAGTAGAGGGCGGTGGGA
>JBIOYC010000022.1:0-23171 GCA_044869955.1 Thermoanaerobaculia bacterium
CCCCTCTCCCGGGAGGGAGTGGCGGGTGGGTCGGGAGAAGGGGATCGAGGGGGTGAGGGACTTCACGTCCTTTCGCGCGTATACAGTGACAGCGAGAAGTTTCCAGATGGACGCCGATCGTTTCGCCCGTGTGGACGCCCTCTTCGAGGAAGCGCTCGAAGTGCAGCCCGAGGAGCGTGCGGCCTTCCTCGCGCGTGCCTGCCGGGGAGATCGGGACCTCGAGAGAGAGGTCTGGGTCCTGCTCACCGCCGATGCCCGAGCCGACGCCTTCCTCGAGCAGTCGGCCGAGTGGCTGCTGCGCGACGGCGGCCCGGCCGAGGCGGCAGAGGCCGGCTACCGCTTCGGTCCGTATCGCATCGTGCGTCTCCTCGGCCGGGGCGGCATGGGGGCGGTCTACCTGGCCGAGCGGGACGACGGCCACTTCGAGCGCCGGGTAGCCTTGAAGCTCCTCCACCCGGAGCGCCTCGACGCCGCGGCGCGTCAGCGCTTCTTCGCCGAGAGACAGATCCTCGCCCGTCTCGAGCATCCCGGGATCGCCCGCCTCTACGACGGCGGGGAGACCGAAGCGGGAGTGCCGTTCCTGGTCATGGAGCACGTCGAGGGCCTGCCCCTGGACGTCTACTGCGACCAGAACCGGCTCACCCTCGACGAGCGCTCGCGCCTCTTCCGCAAGCTCCTGGACGCGGTGGCCTACGCCCACCAAAACCTGCTGGTCCACCGCGACATCAAGCCGGCCAACGTGCTGGTGACCGCGGAAGGGGAGCCCAAGCTGCTCGACTTCGGCATCGCGAAGGTCCTCTCCGAAGAGCCGGGGGAGGGTCTGACCCGAACCCAGCTCCGGCCGATGACCCCGGGCTGGGCGAGCCCGGAGCAGGTGCGGGGCGAGGCGATCACCACGGCGAGCGACGTCTACGCCCTCGGCGTGGTGTTCTACCAGCTGGTCTGCGGTCGCAGCCCCTATCGGCTGGAAGGCGATCTGCCGCACGAGCTCGAGAAGGCGATCCTCGATCAGGAGCCGGACAAGCCCAGCTCCACGCTTTCAGGTCCTCAGGCAGGCGAGGATCCATCCACCTTCGAGGAGCGAGCCGCCGTCCGGCGGGCGCGGCCGCGGGAGCTCGCCCGCAAGCTGCGCGGCGACCTCGACACCATCACCGTCACCGCCCTGCGCAAGGAGATCCAGCGCCGCTATCGCTCGGTGGCCGAGCTCGCCGCCGACCTCGATGCCTGGGTGCGCGGCCTGCCGATCTCGGCCCGGCCGGACCGCTTCCTCTACCGTGCCGGCAAGTTCGTGCGCCGCCACCGCGTGGCCGTGAGCCTCGCCGGACTGGGCATGCTGGCCATCGCCGGTCTCTTCGTCGGCCTGCTGGCCGAGCGGGACCATGCCCGCCGCGAGCGCGACAAGGCCCGGCAGGCCCTGGCCTTCCTGGTCGACGTCTTCGGCAAGGCCAACCCCTACCAACAGGACGGAACCCACGAGGTGACCGCCCGGGAGGTCCTGGCGGCCGGCGCCCAGCGGGTACGCGAGGAGCTCACGGCCGAACCCGAGGTGCAGGGCGTGCTGATGGACGCCATCGGCGAGGCGATCCTCGGCCTCGGCCGCACCGAGGAGGCCGAGCCCCTGCTCGAGCGGGGCCTGGAGCTGCTGCAGCGGACCCGTCCGGGCTCCCTCGAGCTGGCCGACAGCCTGGAGTCGGTGGGCTGGCTGAAGTTCCTCAAGGGCGAGTCGGAGGCGGCGGAGCGCTACCTGCGCGAGACCATCGCCCTGCGCAGGCGCCTCCTCGGGCCTCGCTCGACCCGGGTGGGCTGGGCCCTCAACCTGCTTGGCACGGTGCTTTCGGAGCGCCATCAAGCGGATCGGACGCATCTGCCGGAGATCGAGGCCATCCATCGAGAGGCCTTGGAGATCTACCGGGCCGTGGAGGGCTCGGACAGCCTCGGCGGCGCCTCCAGCCTCGTCCACCTGGGCAAGGCGGCCAAGAATCGGGGAGACCTCGAGACGGCCGAGGGATCGATGCGCCAGGCCCTCGGGATCAACGAGCGCGTGCGCGGGGCGGGCCATCCCGAAACCGCTCTCACCCGGCGCGGCCTCGCGCTGATCTTGCTCGACCGGGGGAAGCTCGAAGACGCCGGGCGGCAGCTGCACCTCGCCTACGAGGCCCAGCAGAAGGCTCTCCCGCCGGGCCACCCGGACCTTCTGCTGACCCTGAACGACCTCGGTCTGGCCCTGTCGCGCCAGGGCAAGTACGCCGAAGCCGAGAGCTTCCTGCGCCAGGCCGTGGACGGCCAGCGGGCGCTGCGAGGAGACGGGCATCCCTACACCGCGGTGATGGTCGGCAACCTCGCCAACGCCCTCCAGGGCCAGGGCAAGCTGGCGGAAGCGAGCCCCTTCCACGAGCGGTCGCTGGCGACCAAGCGGGCCGTGTTCGGTGAGAAGCACACGCTGGTCGCCCGTGCCCTCGGTGACCTGGCTCGGGTGCGCTCCGAGCAGGGGCGGCACGAGGAGGCGCTCGAGCTGGCGCGGCGATCCCAGGTCCTCTACCAGGAGCTGCTCGCGGGGGATCATCCCGAGATGGCGTCGGCTCACCGCAACCTGGGCGTGGTGTTGCTCGACGCCGGTCTGGCCGCCGAGGCCGAGCTCCCGCTGCGCCGGAGCCTCGAGCTCTTCGAGCAGCACCAGGCGCCGGGGGCCTTCCCGACCGCGCGGGCCGAGGTGCTGCTGGGCGATTGCCTCGGCCGCCTGGGTCGCGAGGCCGAAGCGACGGAGCTCCTCACCCGGGGAAGGCAGGGGCTGGTTGGCAAGCTGCCGCTCGATCACCCGCTGGTGAGGGATGCGGACCGGCGGATTGCGGCCTTCGAGAAGAGGCGGTAGGAGGACAGGCACGGGGGCCTGCCCGAACGAGGATGCAGGTGGCCGGTAGGTCCCTGGCATCCGTGGGGGCGCACGGCCGGGCGCCCTCCCATCTCAAAACAGCCGCGACTGGGGCTCCACCTCGGCCTCCTCGGGGGCGGGGCCCAGGTCCTCTTCGGCGGCGGGCGCCGCTTCGACCTCGGCCGGCGAGGTCAGCCCATCGAGGTAGAAATAGCGCCCCAAGCCCTTCATGAACTGCAGCCCCTGGCCGTTGCTCCTGGCGATGCGCAGCTGGTTGAGCTTGGCGTCGAGGTCGTCGATGAAGTGCAGCACCAGGGCCTCGGCGGTCATCGGCTCGACCGCCGCGGCGAACTCGCGCTTGCCCTGGTGGGAGAGCACCAGATGCTCGAGATGGAGGCGCAGGTCGGCGGGGAAGTCCGGAATCGCGGCCGTCCGCTCCAGCAGGAGATCGCGACCGATCACCACGTGCCCCACCAGGCGCCCCTCGGGGGTGTAGTCGTTGGCCGGCATGGCACCCAGCTCGCGAATCTTGCCCAGGTCGTGGAACAACACGCCGACGAGGATCAAGTCGCGGTCGAGCTCCTGGTAGTGGCCGGTCACCGCCAGCGCCAGCTCGGCCATCGAAACCACGTGCTCGAGCAGGCCGCCCCGGTAGGCGTGGTGCATGGCCTTGGCCGCGGGATGCTCCTGGAGCACCTTGCCGTGGACCTCGAGGGCCTCTCGCGCCAAGCGTTGCAGCACCGGCCGGATGATCGCCTCGCGGTAGATGAGGGTGAGCCGGCGCCAGAGATCGTGGATGTCCTCGTGGGTGGACGGGATCAGCAGACTCTCGTCGAAGCCGTCCTGGCGGTCCGCCTCGGTGACCCGCCGGCACTGGTCGATCGAGAGCTGGAGGGCGTCCCGGTAGAGCTTGACCGAGCCGCGGAAGGCCACGAAGTCGAAGACGGCGAAGTCGCTCTCCATCGCCGGGCTGTCGCCCCAGACCTTGGCGGCGATCGAGCGGGAGGCGTCGGACAGCTCGAGGTCGAGGAAGGGCTTGCCGTTCTTGTCCTGGCGGGTTTCGCGGCGGCTGACCAGAGCGAAGCCCTGGACCTGGTCGCCGGACTCCCAGCTGGCGATGGGGGTGTTGCGCTTGGGCGGCATGGGTTGGCTCCGGTGCGAGAGTCTATCGTCCCCGCCGGGCCGATGGCGTTCGACCTTGCACCGAGCCTCTGGCATTGGCCGTGCAACCAGCCGGCCGCATGAAAGCTCGCTTCGGCACCTTCGCCGTCGGTGTCTCCCTGGCTCTGGCCGCGTCTGCCGCCCCTCCCACCGGCCCACCGCCGGCCTGGTCCTGGCCCGAGGCCCAACGGGCCTTCCTCGAGGACGGACCCGGCTGGCTGCTCTCGCCCGAGCAGAGGGCCGAGCTCGAGGCCCTCGACGAGGCGGGGCGCGAGACCTGGATCGCCGACTTCCTCGCCACCGACCCCTTCCCCGACACTCCCGAGAACGAGCTGACCGAAGCCATCCGCCGGCGCCAGGCTCTGGCCTACGCCGACAACGAGTCACCGGCGGACGTCCGCTTCCGCCTGGTCTTCCTGAACGGCACTCCCCAGAGCCGGCAGATCGTGGACTGCGGCTTCGCCTTCAAGCCCCTGGAGGTCTGGCGCTACGCCCCGACGGCAGAGGCCTCCCGCCGCTCGATCGCCATCCAGCAGGCGGCCAACCCGCCGGGCTCGAGGGACCCCGGCCTGAAGGCGCCGCGCAAGTTCTCGGGCTGGGAGGAGGGGCCCCGCCTGGTCCTCTACCGCCCCAGCCAGGTTGCGGCCTGGCGGCTCTGGGATCCCTTCGACGGCAAGAAGGCCCTCTACTCGAGCGAGATGGAGTACCTGCTCCAGCAGTACGAGGAGCTGCGCAACCTGATCTCCGGCGAGCGCTTCGACGTCCAGGTCTGCAAGGAGGCGCGGGAGGTCGACAACGCCACCGGCGTCATGGCCCTGACCATGTTCTTGCGAGGGCGGCCCGTGGTGGACGCCATCCACGCCTTCCTGGCGCCACCGGCGGATCTCGCCCAGTGGACGAGGTCGGCCCTCTCCGGCCCGTCCCCCGGCCCGGCCAAGCCGGAGCTGACGGTCGCGGCCCCGAGCTTCGCTTTCCCCCGCAAGTCCGGCGCCCTGATCGCCACCCGCATGCTGCTCGAGGTGACCGCGGACGAGGTGATCAAGGTCGGAGAGGACGGCAAGGTGCATCTGCTGGTCGAGGGCTCCCTCGAGTCCGAGGGGCAGCCCTTCGCCCAGGGCCGCATCCGCTACGAGCTCGATCCGCCCGCCACCGGCGCGACCCTCGGTCTGGCGCTCGACGAGGCCCTGCGCCCAGGGGCGGTCCTGATCGGCCGTTTCAAGATCAGGGACGAGACCGGCGGTGCCGTGGCGCGGGTCGCGGGGGTGATCCGGGTGCCCCTCGAGCCGCGACCGGAGGATGCGGCCCAGAGCTACGAGGGGGCGGTGATCCAGGGCGAGCGCCTGGCCCAGGAGGTGGCGGCGGCGGCCCGCGATAGCCTGATCCTCGCCCCGCCCCTGGACGGCCAGGTCGCCCTGGCCCTCTACCGGGCCCAGGCCCTGGTGACCGGCGTGCGAATCAAGAAGGTCGCCTTTTCGGTCGACGGCGTGGTCCAGGTGACCCGCGCTCAGCCGCCCTGGACCGCCGAGCTGCGGCTGGCGACCCAGCCCACCGAGCAACTGATCAAGGCCGTGGGCTTCGACGAGAACGGCGAAGAGGTGGCCTCGGACGAGATCGCCATCAACCAGCCCCGTGGCGCCTTCCGTGTGCGCATCCTCGAGCCGAAGAAGGGCCAGAAGACGACCGGCCGGATCGTCGCTCGCGCCGAGGTGGTGGTGCCCGACGAGCGCACCGTCTCGAGAGTGGAGCTCAAGGTCGACGAAGAGGTGGTGGCCACTCTCGAGAAGCCACCCTGGACGGCGCCCATCGAGGTACCCCGGGGCGAGGGCACCCACTACTTGACGGCCGTGGCCTACCTCGACGATGGCCGTCAGACCGAGGACGTGCACTTCCTCAACGCGCCGGAGAACCTGAGCGAGCCCGAGGTGCGCACCGTCGAGCTCTACTCCACTGTCTCCGACCGCGGCGGCCGACTGGTCAAGGGCCTCACCCAGGAGGACTTCCAGGCCCTGGAACAGGGCCGGCCCCAGAAGATCACCAAGTTCGAGCTGGTCGAGAACCTCTCCCTGGTGATCGGCATCGCCATCGACACCTCGGGCTCCATGTCCTCCTCCCTCGCCGAGGCCCAGGAGGCCGGACGCACCTTCCTCGAGCAGGTCGTGCGCTCGCGGGACCGCTGCTACGTGGTGGCGTTCTCCGGCAAGCCGACCCTCGCCATGCCCCCCACCACCGACCTGGGCGGCTGCCTGTCGGCCCTCGACGGGCTGCTCGCCGTCGGCTGGACGGCCCTCCACGACGCCCTGGTCACCAGCCTCTACTACACCCGCGAAATGGAGGGGCAACGGGCCCTGGTGTTGCTGTCCGACGGTGACGACACGGCGAGCTCGATCGCCTTCGACGACGCCCTCGAGTACGCCCGCCGGAGCGGCGTGGTGATCTACCCGATCGGCCTCAACGTCGGCGGCCTCGAGCTCGGCATCCATCGCAAGCTGGGACAGCTCGCCCAGGAGACCGGCGGGCGAGTCTTCTTCATCGACCGCGCCGAGGACCTCGCCGGCGTCTACCAGCAGATCGAGGAGGAGCTGCGCAGCCGCTACCTGATCGCCTACGCCTCGGACCGACCGGAGGGCCGGGAGTACCGCGAGGTCGAGGTCAAGGTGAAGAAGGGCGGTTTGAAGGCACGGACGATCCGCGGCTACTATCCGTAGACAACCGGAGGCTTGCTGCTCGTGCCATCGAACTCGACCCTCATCTCGACCTGCATCTCGAACTTGGCGCCCCGCCCCTCCCGGCTCCTCCCGGGCTTCCTGGCGGCTCTTCTCGCCCTGCCTGGGGGAGCCCTGCCAGCCACCGAGCCCGGCGTTTTCGAGCTCTCGTCCCTGAACCGGAGCTACGAACGGCTGGCCCCCGACATCGTGCCCATCGAGGTGGGGGGCATCACCATCCGGCTGTCCTCACCCCGCCATCACCTCCTGCTGGCGAAGAACCGTCTGGTGCTGCGGCCCCGGCCGGACGGCACCTTCGACGCCGCCCTGCAGCTCGAGTTCTCCGGCCGCGGGCATCTGGTGGCAGACATCGACCTGTCGGGGACCCCCACCCGCATCGAGGACGAGCTGACCGTACCGGCCCAGCGCCGGACCCTGATGGCCCGGGTGCGCCTGATCCCGTCTGCCGAGGGCTACCTGGTGACGCCGCTCGAGATGCCCGAGACCTTCGACGTCGAGATCGATAGCCGCCTGGGTGGCCGTCTGGTCGGCCTATGCCAGGGGATCGTCATCCTGGCCCTGGGGGGCGTGGACTGCGACGCCTTCGCCGGCCTCGTCGGCGTGGCTCGCATCCCCCTCCCTGCGGTGGGCGAGACCTACCTGGTGGAGAAGGACCGCATCTCCGAGGTCGAGCGCCAACTGCTCGACGCTTACCTGGTGGCGCAGGCGAAGCGGTAGAGCCGAGGCCTACCCCGCCATCGGCGCGGGCAGGTCGGGCAGCGATAGGCCGTGCTCCGCCGCGGCGGAGAGGATGGCCCGGTTGTCCGGCACCTGGAAGAGGAAGAGGTGGCGCTTGGGCGGATCGAGATAGTTCGCCTTGCGCAGAAGCTCCTGATAGGCGCGACGCAAGTGCCTCAAGAAGCGCCGTTTGTCGTCCGGGCCGGCGGCCAGCCGCCAGCGCGCCAGGAAGAGCCGGAACTCCAGCATCTCCCGTTGGCCGATCTCCTCGCGGTCGCCGAGCAGCCGCTCGAGCTCTTCGAGCAGGCTCCGGGCCTGCACCTCGTCGTGCTCGTGGAGGGCCGCCTCCAGCCACCACGCGAGATCGTAGAGCGCGGGCTCGGAGACGCCCTGGCGGCTGTGCTCGGTGGTCGCCTCGGAGAACGCCCGGCTGGCCTCCCCGAAGCGGTTCAGGGCGAGCAGCACTCGGCCCACCAGCTGGTGGGCATCCGCCACCACCGCCGAGCGTCCCGGCAGCATCTGCAGGTCGAAGAGGGCCCGGCGGGCTTCGGAGAGGGCGGCGTCCGGGCGGCTCTGGTGGAGGTGGTTCTCCGCCACCGCCAGCCTCGCGATGGCCGTGGTCACCGGATTGGCGGTCTTCTGGCGGAGCTGGAGGGCTCGCCTCAGAGGCGCCGAGGCCCCGGCGTAGTCACCCACCCGGGTGAGGGCCAAGCCGATTCCCAGGAGGGAGTAGGTCTCCTCTTCCTCGTCGCCGATGCCGAGGAAGGTCGCCTCCGCCTCACGGTAGCTCACCAGGGCCTCGGGGTAGTGCCCGAGCAGCAGGTGGACGCGGCCGAGGGCCGACAGCGACACCCCGATCGAGCGGCTCCTGCCGAGGGCCCGGCGGCGTGTCAGGGCGTCCTGGTGGAGCTCGCGGGCGCGGTCGAACTGGCCCTGGTGGAGGGCGACGTTGCCGAGGTAGAAGAGGCAGGACGCCGCCAGCTCCGCCTTGCCCTCGCTTTCGAAGACCGGCAAGGCGTTCTGGAGCAGCTGGCGGGCCTCTTCGGCCTTCTCCTGGCGTAGCAGGATCCGGCCGAGCCGGATCACCAGGAAGGCGTTGCCCTGCTCCTCGTGCAAGTCCTCCCGGCCGAGCGCCTCGCGCAGGATGCGCTCGGCTTCCGGCAGCCGCCCCTCGAGCTCGGCCATGCTCGCTTTCAGGGTCGAGAAGAGCAGATAGCGGCGGGGATCGCCCGCCGCCATCGCCTGGGCTCGCTCCACGTCGGCACGGTAGTCGGAGAGGTTCCCCTGGCGGTGAGCCAGGGGTAGCAGGTGGCCCAGCAGCTCGAGCTCGAGAGCCGGATCGACCCCGCCGTGCTCGCGCAAGGCTGCCAGCTCACTGCGCAGCGCCCCGGCCAGCTTCTCGAGGGGCACCACCTCGGCCTCGATTGCGGTCAGCAGAGCCGCCGGCCCTTGCGGCGAGCCGGCCAGTAGCCGGTAGCGCGGCCAGGCGGCGCCGCCCGCGCTCACGGGCAGGAGCTGCCCGAGCTGGGTCATCAGGGCCGGGCGGGAAGCCGCCGGCACGGTGGCCGCGAGGGCCCGGCGCAGGGCGGGTACCGCGAGATCGAAGCCGGGACCCCAGACCGAGGGAGCCGGCCGGAGCCAGCCGGTGCGAGCGAGGCGATCCGGCCAGCCGTCCGACTGGGGCTCGCCCACCATCTCGGCCAGGCCGGAGAGGAAGCCGGCAGGCAGGGCCAGATCGGCCGCGGCGAGGGCCGTGAGGCTGCGACGCAGGCCGAGGCGGTCGGCCTCCGCGTAGGCGTGCTGGACCAGCCGTTCGGAAAGCAGGTGAGCCTCCACCTCCTCGCCGCCGCGGAAGAAGAACGAGCCGTAGACCTGCCGGATCAGCCCGCCCCGGGTCAGGGCGAACAGGCCCTCTTCGAGGGCGAAGGGACGACCGCCGGCTTCCTCGACCAAGAGCTGGCGAACCGGCCCCGGGATCGACAGCCCGGCCATCAACGCTTCGGCCAGGGCGTCGAGCTCGCTCGCCGTCCACGTCGGGTAGGGCCGGTGGGCCAACCGGTGCCAGGGCTCCTCTTGCTCGACCGGCGATCGGCCCAGCAGCACCACCGCCGGCCCGACCACTTCGGGCAGCTCCTCGAGCAGCTCGATCAACCAGGAGCGGTCTGCCGGCGTCAAGGCCTGCAAGTCGTCGATCACCAGCCTGGGCCGGGCCTCCTGCCCCGGCCAGGGCGCGGTCGCCAGGAGCTCGGCCATCCAGAGCGGCTGGTTGGCTTTCTGAGCGAGACCCCCCCGCTCGAGGACCAAGGTCGGCACCTGGGCCAGCTCCAGCACCGCCTCGCCCAGGCCGGCGAAGGCGTTCAAGGTGTGGGCACGCAGGTCATAGACCGGCGAGGTGAGGAGGGCGAAGGCCAGCTGGGCGGCGAGGCTCGGGCCCTCCTGGCGTGCGGGCCGGGCGGTCAGCCAGAGCAACGTTCCGCCCCGGCCGGCGAAGCTCTCCCAGACACCACGGCTCTTGCCGATGCCCATCGGCCCGGTGATCAGCACGCGCTCCGGCAGGGCTTCCATCAACGCCCCCTCGTCGGGGCGGCGGAGGAAGCTGGTGCGCCGGCGCAGGAAGAGGGGGTTGCGCCCCGCGGGCAGGGACGGGTCGGTGCCGAGCACACGCAGGATCGGAATTCGCTCGCCGGACCTGGGCTCGAGATGAGTGACCGGCTCGACTCTCTGAGGCAGCTCGAGGCGGTGCAGGCCATAGGTGGTGATACTGAGCGACCCGGGGAGCAGCTCCGGAGCGCGGGCCGGGAAGGCGTCGCTGATCGGTTCGGCGTCGAGGCTCGGACCCTCCGCGCCGAGGGTCAGCCAGCCCGGGAAGATCAGGGCCCGAGCCGTGTCGCCGGAAGGGCCGGTCGAGCCGAGGGTCGGGCGCCGGGCAGCGGAGAGCAGGCGCCCGGCGAGGGCGACGGCGCTGTCGAAGACCCCGGGATCTCCCGCCAGGGGAGCGAGAGCGCAGCGCCGGTCCGACAGCCAGTAGACCCCTGGTTGAGCCGTTGCGAGCTCGGCCAGCGGAGGCGTGCGGCTGTGGGAAGGGGTCCAGAAGCTGAGCACGGCCACCGGCAGCCTCGCGCCGTCGCGAGGGTCGTCAGGACGCTGTCGGCTCGGTGAGGAGTCTTCGCTCATCTTGGGCGAAAGCACCTGGCAGTCGGTGAGATGTCGCTAGCCCTCAGTAGTTTACCGCACGCCTGTCGGCCGGTACTTGCCAACCGGAATCCTTGCGTTACAATGGAAAAGTTTGGCGTTACCCGCCTGTTTACCCTGTGCCTTCCCATACCCGGTGGGGCCGAGCCGGCCCCGGGGACTTCGCACTCTACGATCTCTGGAGGGAAAGTGACGATGAGGACCCGGCGTTTGAGGAATCGCCTTTATTACTTCACGGTAGAGGACGAAGGCATCCTCGCCGAGGCGTTCTCGAAATTCGAGGACGACATCTTCGCCATCGCCTACAAGGTGATGGGAACCGAAGACGTCTTCGTCGCCACCGGCGACACCAAGGACGCTCTGGATCGTCACGACGTACCCTACAACCTCCTCGCCGAGGAGGATGCTTCCCGCCTCGCCCTCTACCACTCTCCCCTATCGCGCGAGGAGCTCGGTGACTACGAGGACGCCATCCGGGCCCTCGCCCTGGCCAACCGCGCGATCGCCCTGGCCTGCGTGGGGGTCAACGGCGAGACCAACCTCGGATTCGACCTCTCGGCGGGGGCCAAGCAGTACACCTACTTCGCCGCCCCGGCCGGCCACACCTTCATCTGGCGCCTGTTCTTCGAGCGCGATGACGCCATCAGCTTCCTCGACCGCCTGACCTTCGGCGAGAAGCGGGCCCTCGAGTGGGCGGCGTCGATCCCCCTCCAGACCGCGCAGGAGCTCCGGTCCTACCATTGATCGGGGCCTCACCCGAGCCGACTCTCACCGTTTCCGAGCTCGCCGGGCAGATCGCCGCACTGCTCGAGGAGGTCTTCCCTCCCGTCTGGGTCACCGGCGAGGTGCAGCGGGCGCGGCCGAGCGCGCGTGGCCACCTCTACTTCGAGCTGGTCGAGAAGGGTCAGGGTGACGACGTCGTGGCCAAGCTCGACGCCGTCATCTGGCGCTCGGACCACGAGCGCATCCGGCGCGAGCTGGCCGCCACCGGCCAGGCCCTGGTCGAGGGGGTGGAGCTGCGGGCCCTCGCCCAGCTTTCCTTCTATCCGCCGAGTGGCCGGCTGCAGATCGTCGTCCGCCAGGTCGATCCCAGCTTCAGCCTGGGCCAGCTCGAGCGCCGCCGTCGCGAGCTGCTCGCCGAGCTCACGGCGAGCGGCCTGGCCGAGCGCAATCGCGCCCTGGCCTTCCCGGACCTGCCTCTCGACGTGGCGTTGGTGACCTCGGAGGGCAGCGCCGCCTACCACGACTTCCTGCACACCCTGGGCGAGAGCCCCTATGGCTTCCGGGTGGTCTTCGTCCACTCCGCCGTGCAGGGCAAGGAGGCCGAGCGGCAGCTGGTGTCGGCCCTGGAGGCCGCCGGCCGGTTGGCGGTCGACTGCGTGGTGCTGATCCGCGGCGGTGGCTCCCGCTCGGACCTCGCGGTCTTCGACAGCCGTGCGGTGGCCCTAGCGGTGGCCACCTGCCCCCTGCCGGTCGTCACCGGGCTGGGCCACGAAATCGACCTCTCGATCGTCGACCAGGTGGCCCACACCGCGGTCAAGACGCCGACCAAGGCCGCCGAGCTGCTGGTCGATCGGGCGGCCCAGGCCGAGGCGGCGCTCGACACCCTGGGCCGCGAGCTGGCGCGGGTGGCGCGGGTGCCCCTGGCCGAGGGCCGCGAGGCTCTTTCTCGGCTGTCGAGTCGACTCTCCTTGTGCGGCCGGCGGGTAACCGCCGCGGCGCTCCGGCTGTCGGCGCTCGGGCGAGCCCTGGGCCCCGCGGCGCGGGGTCGGCTGCGCACCGCCGAGCTGATCCTCGGCGGACTCGAGCGGCTGTCCCGAGGGCTCGCGCCCGAGCGCATCCTCGCGCGCGGTTTTTCGATCACCCGGAGCGCCGAGGGGCGAGCGATCCGGCGACCCGAGGAGGTGGCCGCCGGTGAGAGAATCACCAGCGAAACGGCGGGCGGCACCCTCGCCAGCCGGGTGGAGGCGACGTGAGCGACGAGACGCAAGGCGGCACGGTCGAGCCCGAGGCGACCTTCGGCGAGACCATCGACGAGCTGGAGCAGATCCTCGCTCGCATCGAGGGCGAAGAGATCGACATCGACCAGCTGGCCAGCGAGCTCGAGCGGGCCACGGTGCTGCTCGAGCGGGCACGGGCCAAGGTCCGCAAGGCAGAGGTGGAAGTGGCTCAGATCGTGCAAAGTCTCGAGCGCAACGATGAGGGAGATCGAGAGTAGGGGCGCAGCATGCTGCGCCCTCGCAGCGAAGTGCTCAGGCGCAACAGGGCGCAGCAGGCTGCGCCCCTGCACCGCCCTTCTCGCCTGCCTCTTCCTTGCAGCCGCCCCGCCCCTCGCGCAGCGCCACCATGCCTTCCTCGAGGAGGTCGCCCCGCTGATCTCCGAAGCCGAGCGCGAGGTCTTCCTCGGCCTCGGCCGCGACTATCAGCGCGACGCCTTCATCCGGACCTTCTGGCAGGTCCGGGATCCCCACCCCGAGACGGCCAGGAACGAGCTCGAGGAGAGCTGGAAGGAGCGGCTCGCCCAGGCCCGCGAGCGCTTCGGCGGCCTCGCCGACGAGCGCGCCCGCCTGCTGCTGCTCAACGGAGCGCCCGAGCAGGTGGTCGAAGCCGTGTGCTCCGAGCTGCTGCGGCCCCTCGAGATCTGGTTCTACTCCAGGACCGATCGCATCCGGGAGTCCTTCAGCCTGGTCTTCGTCTCGATCACCGGCTCGCGCAGTGGGCCCTATCGGCTCTGGGTTCCGAGTCAGGGTCTCGAGGTCCTCGGCGGCTGGTCGGGCTCCCAAGTCGACCGCCCCGAGAGCCTGCTGGAGCGCATCGAGGACGGCTGTGCCAGGTCGAGCGACATCCTCGCCGGCCTGTCGAGCGCCGTCGACTGGCAGCGGCTCGAGGGGAAGCCGGGATTCCTGCCACGCCCGGGAGTCGAGTGGCTCCAGGCCTTCACCGCCCGCTCGACCACCGTACCGGAGGGGGCCACGGGCTTTGCGGCGCGCCTCGAGCTGGCCTTCCCCGGCCGCTTCCAGAGCCGCACGGTGGTGCAGGGCCTGCTCTTCGTACCCGCCGCCGGCCACTACGTGCTCGACGGCGAGGTGCTCAAGGGTGAAGAGCTCTTCGAGCGCTTCCGCTACCGTTATCAGGTGCGTCCCACCGACCGCGTCGGTGCGGAGGCACCCCTGGTCTTCCAGCGCCAGCTGCGGCCGGGAGATTACCGCCTGGTGCTCAAGGTCGAGGACCTCGAGCGCAAGGCCTTCTTCCGCGAGGAGCGAGCCCTCCAGGTGCCCGGGGCCGAAGCCCTGGCTGCCAGGGCCGTGGTCGAGGCATCGCCCGCCGCGGTGGCCTCCCCGGCGCCGGCCGCTGTCGCCGATCGGCTGGCAGAGGCCAACACCGGGCTCGCCCGCGGTGAAGTCAGCCTCTCCCTGCTCGCCCCGCCGCCGCGCCTCCTGACCGGGCGGGTCCGCTTCGAGGCGGTGGCCGCGGGGCCAGCCGTGGCGCGGGTGCGCTTCGAGCTCGACGGCAAGGCGGCCCTGACCAAGGCCACGCCGCCCTACAGCGTGGAGCTCGACCTCGGGGCGGCGCCCCGCCTGCGCAGGATCCGGGCGGTGGCCGTCGATGGCGCTGGTCGCGAGCTGGCCGTGGACGAGATCCTGGTCAACGGCGGTCCCCATCGCTTCGGGGTCCGCCTGCTCGAGCCCCGCGGCGGGGTCGCCTACGGCGCGAGCGTGCCGGTGCGGGCGCTCGTGGAGGTGCCGGAGGGCGAACGGCTGGAGCGCGTCGAGCTGTACTGGAACGACGCCCTGGCGGCCACCCTCTACCAGCCCCCCTTCCTCCATCCCCTGCTGGTCGATCCGCCGGGCAGCGTGGGCATCGTCCGCGCCGTGGCCTATCTCGGCGAGGGGGGGCAAGTCGAGGACGCGGTGGTGATCAACACCGACGGGCCGGCCGACGAGATCGCCGTCCATCTGGTCGAGCTCTACACCACGGTTACCGACCGCCGGGGGAGACCGGTCGAGGACCTCACCGCCGACCGCTTCCAGGTGCTCGAGGACGGGGTGCCGCAGCAGATCCGTCGCTTCGAGCGGGTGCGCGACCAGCCGGTGCACGCGGTGGTGCTGCTGGACACCTCCTCCTCGATGCTCGAGGAGCTGCCCGACGCGACCGCGGCGGCGCTCGAGTTCTTCCGCACGGTGCTGACCCCCCGCGACCGGGGCGCGGTGATCACCTTCAGCGATCGACCGGTGGTGGCGGCCCGTTTCACCTCGGACCCGGTCCTGCTCGCCGAGGGCGTCGCGGGCATCCACGCCGAGGGCGACACGGCCCTCTACGACGCGGTGGTCTACTCGCTCTTCTACGCCAGCGGGATCGCCGGCAAGAAGGCGATCATCCTGCTTTCGGACGGCGAGGACGTCTCCAGCCGCTACCGCTACGAGGACATGGTGGACTATGCCCACCGCACCGGTGTGGCGGTCTACACCATCGGCCTCGCCCTTCCGACCAGCCAGGGCGAGATCCGCCAGAAGCTCGGCAGACTGGCCCGGGAAACGGGCGGTCTGTCCTTCTTCGTGGACGACGCGAAGGAGCTGACGCGCGTCTACCGCACCATCGAGACCGAGCTGCGAGCGCAGTACCTGCTCGCTTTCCAGTCGACCAACACCGGTCGGGAGGGCAAGTTCCGGGAGGTCGAGGTGCGCCTGACCACCCCCGGGCTCGAAGCGAACACGATGCGCGGTTACTATCCCTGACCGGATGACCGCCGCCCGTCCGCGCCCTGCGCTCGTGCTCGCCTCCGGCTCCCCGCGCCGCCGGGAGCTGCTGGCCTCCCTCGACCTCGACTTCACCGTCCGCCCGGTGCACCTCGACGAGACTCCGCGGCCGGACGAGGAGCCCGCGGCCTACGTCGAGCGCCTGGCTTGCGAGAAGGCCGCCGCTCTCATCCAACCCGGAGAGCTGGTGCTCGCTGCCGACACCACCGTGGTGCTGGACGGGGAGATTCTCGGCAAGCCCGAGGACGAGGCCGACGCCCGGGCGATGCTCACCCGCCTCGCCGGCCGCCTCCACGTGGTGCTGACGGGGGTCGCCCTGTTCGATCCCGACGGCGATCGGCTGGCCTCGACGGTGGAGCGCTCGTCGGTGCGTATCGGCGCTCTGACTCCGGGGGAGGTCGCCTGGTACGTCGCCACGGGCGAGCCGATGGACAAGGCCGGCAGCTACGCCATCCAGGGCTTGGGCAGCCTCTTCGTCGAGGAGGTCGAGGGCAACTACACCAACGTCGTGGGGCTGCCGATGCCGGCTACCTGGCGCCTCTTTCGCCAGCTCGGCTATGACCTGCTGGCCTTCGGCCCCGATCGGGCCGTGGCCGCCCGCGGCTAGGTGCCGAACTTGATCGGGTCGCCCAGCTGCTCGAGCGAGAAGTTGGCCATGATCTGGTGCCCATTGAAGTCGAGGATCCGCATGTCCACGGAGCCCTCGAGCTCCGCCGCCACCCGAGGGAAAGTGTGCTCATAGCGCTCGCGGACGATCGGCAGCGCCACCTCGTAGGCGAGGAAGCGCTCGATGCCTTTGTAGCGGAGCTTTTCGAGCAGCCTCGCGTCGGTGAGCTTGGGGAAGGTGGACAGGGCGAGGACCGGTCCGCCGCCGGTGAAGATCAGGTAAGCACGCATGGAAGGGGGGCCTCCGAGCTGGGTCAGAAGCTAACCGCCGGCCCCGGAGCTGTCAAGCCGAGGTGGGCGGGATGAGCGAGCCTCCCGAGGCCGCCCGGCCCGCGATCGTCCTGGTCCGCCCCCGCGAGGAAGGCAACGTCGGAGCGGTGGCCCGGGCGATGGCCAACATGGGGCTCTCCCAGCTGATCCTGGTCGAGCCGGCGACCCCGATCGGCGAGGTGGCCCGGGCGCGGGCCGTCCACGCGGCCTGGGTGCTCGAACGCGCCGAGCGGGCTTCGAGCCTCGCCGCGGCCCTGGCCCCCTTTCGCTACGTGGCGGCCACCACCTCCGGCCGAGGGCGGGCTCCCGATCGCCCCTGGCGGACGCCGCGAGAGCTGGCGACCGAGCTGGCCGAGGTGGGCTCTTCCCCGGCGGCCCTGGTCTTCGGCGGAGAGGCGAGCGGCCTGGCCGCCGAGGAGCTGACCCTCGCCACCACGCTGGTGACCATCCCGGCCGCCCCCGGCTACGGCACGCTGAACCTCGCCCAGGCGGTGCTGGTCCTGGCCTACGAGGTCTTCCTGGCGAGCGCTCCGGCCGTCCCCTCCCCGGAGGCGCCGCCACCCGCCCGGCAAGAGGCGGTCGAGGGGCTCTTCGGTCAGCTGGTGCCCCTGCTCGAACGGATCGGCTTCGCCCGCGACACCACGTTCATCGGAGTGCTCGCCGACCTGCGCACCCTGGCGGCGCGGGCAGAGCTGACCGAGCGTGAGGTGACCCTGCTGCGCGGGATCTGCCGGCGGGCGGCGCGGGCGGTGAGACAAGACGAAGAGGGCCGACACATGGGTCGGCCCCTACGGGATCCCGAGTAGGGGCGGACCAACGTGTCCGCCCTCCGGCCTCCCGCTACTGGCTGCCGAGGCTCTCGCGACGCTCTTCGCTGGTACCTGGCTCGCGGTTGTCCGCCAGGCGGCGCGAGACCTCTCTCAGGATGCCGAGGGTCAGGCGCTCGGCCTCGGCGGCCTCGCGGAAGATCAGCACCGCGGCCAGGGCCTCGCGCTCGATCTCGAGCGACTGGAAAATCGGCAGCGATTCCTGGGCGAGGCGCTTGACCTCGGCGCTCTTGCCCTGCTGCAGGAAGACCATCGCCAGGTCGAGAGACACCAGGGCGGCGTCGGCGCTCAAGCCCAGGGCCGCGTACTGCTCCCGGGCTCGTAGCAGGTAGGCCTCGGCCGGGCCGAGCTGCCCCAGGCCGCGGGCGATGACCCCCTGCAGCCAGAGCAGGCGTCGGTGGTCCGAGTCGGTAGCCTGCCGGGCCAGCAGGTCCCGGTTCTTCGCCAGCACGGACCGGGCTTCGATGAAGCGCTCGGCGTTCACCAGAGCCCGGATCAGGTTGTACTGGATGCCGAACTCGAGATGCGGCTCCCGACCCGGCTCGATCAGGCTCTGGGCCTCGCGCAAGGTGGCCACCAGCTCGTCGGCCTCGCCCTGCTCCAGCTGGAGGGCGGCGAAGCTCAGGAGGGTCTTGCCGGCGAGGTGGGGGTCGCCCACCTTGTGATAGATCGCCACGGCCTTTTCCAGGGTCGCGCGGCACTCGGCCCAACGGCGCTGGTCACGCAGCAACGAAGCGTGGATGCGCAAGAAGTTGGCGCGCTCGAGGGGATCGTCGGTGCCGGTGGCCAGCAGCGCATCCGCCCTGGCGAAGGCCTCCTCGGCCTCGCGCAGATTGGAGCAGATGCGCCGCGAGTTGCCCAGGTGCACCCAGCAGCGAGCCATCAGGTCGTTGAGCAGGCCCTCGCCGTAATCCGCGGGGTCCAGGCTCTTGGCCAGCAGGAGGGCGACCTCGGCATGGTCGCAGGCGTCGACGGGGGCCTCGAACCAGGCCGTGGCGCTCCGCGCCAGGAGCATCTCGATCAGGCCCCAGCTGCGGTAGCGGGTGGTGTTGAGCACCAGCACCTTCTGCCGTCCGAGCGGGTGGCGCATCAGCTCCTCGAAGAGCAGGGGAGCCCGCGAACGGTCGCGCTCGAGATCGGCCTCCCGGCGCAGCAGGGCGTCGTAGGTGCGGGTGATGATGTCGTCGTACTCGGGAGTCTCCGGGGCCGCCGGGATCTCGGAAACCGGCTGCGAGCCCAGGACCGAGCTCAGGATCTTCTCCCCGTCCGGTAGCGCGGCGACGCTCTCCTGGCAACCCTCGCAGCCGCGCAGATGCCAGGCGAGGCGGGCCGCCTCACGGCCCTGCACGTCCCCTGCGATGAGGCGGGACCACAGCTCGAGGTCTGGGTGACGTTCGGCCATTCAGACGGCCCGCGGTCCGCGCAGCGCGCCGAGGAAGCGCAGCAGGCGTCCAGAAGAGTTGGCGAGGGCGGAGCTCGGGGCGATGGAGGCAGCAGTCTCGTCGAACAGAGAGAGCCGAGCGGTCAGACCGGCCACGGGGGTCAGGCGCCGGTTGTCCCAGTAACCGCGGCAGCGTGCCGTGAGAGAAATCTGGACGTAGCGGGTGAAGTCGAGGGGGCTCTCGGTCTTGTAGAGACCCTCCACCAGCGACCGCTCGAGCAACTCCTCGGCATCACGCTGGGGGATGTGGAAGCGGGCGAGCAGAGCTCGCAGCTCGGTCTCGACGGAGCTCCTCAGCTCCGCAAGGGTGCCGGGAGAGGCCAGGTCAGACTCAGGATGCAAGCTCATGGCTGTCGGCATTGTACCTCGCCCTGTTCCGGCTGTGTACTTCAAAAAAAGCTGTCAGGCGCGAGAGCCTATCTTGGCTCTCCACGGGCAGCAAGAGGAACCGGGAAGCGGGCGTGGCGCCACATGGAGCCACGCCTCGGCGCCACCGCGGTCGGCCTCACAGGACCCGGCCGTGCGGGTCCCAGACCGACCCGGCATCGTCGTCGGCCGGTGGGATGGGGTCCGGGTCTGGAGTGGTCAACACGTCTGCGACGAGGTCCAGAGTGTTGCCGACCCAGGCGGCGAGGCGATCGAACAGGGTCTCGATCATCCCGGGCGCGGAAGAAGGCTCCGCGTAGGCAGGGGTGGGCACGAAGGCCGTGAGGAGGACCAGAAGCAGCAGCGAAGCCGTCAGGGCACGACAGGATTTCGTATCCATGAGTCTTCTCCTTGGTTATGGGCGACAACATCGGCGGAGCACCCGGCCGCCACCGGTGCGATCCGCAGCGCTTTCCCTTAAGTAGGAGTTCCGGCACAGGCTCTTTGGGGACAAGAGATTCGAGATCGGGGTGATAGACTTCCGGCCGAATGGCAGAAACGGCCCCTTTCGCGCTCGCCGTGGCGGACAGCTTGACCCGTTCCCCGGTGGTGGGAGTGGTGCGGACGGCGAGCTGGGAAACGGCCCGCCAGCAGGCTTCCGAGCTCATCGAGGCCGGCCTGGCGCTGATCGAGATCACCTTCACCGTGCCGGACGCACCCCGCCTGATCGAGGAGCTGATCGCCGGCCGCCCCGCGGAGGGTCCCCCCTGGATCGGCATGGGCACGGTCACCGCCGAGCAGCGGGTCTCCCGGGCGCAGGCCGCGAGGGCGGAGTTCCTGGTCTCTCCCAACGTCTCGCCGTCGCTGGCGGCGGCCGTGTCCGAGACCGGCCTCTACTGGATCGCCGGCGCCCTCACTCCCTCCGAGATCGTGGCGGCCTGGGAGCTGGGCGCGCACCTCGTCAAGGTGTATCCTCTGCCGCCGATCGGCGGTGCCGGCTACTTGCAGACGGTCCGTCAGCCCCTCGGTGACATTCCGATGCTCGCGGCCGGCGGGTTTCCGGTCGACGAGATCCCCGTCTATCGGCGTGCCGGCGCCAGCGCTTTCGGTATGGGAGCGCCGTTGCTGGGCGCCGGAACGGGCGCTACGCGCGAGCAGGTGGCTCGCGCCCTGGCCTTCGCCCGCGGTTTGGAGACCTGATGAGCACCCCGACCCCCCCCCGACACATCCTCTTCGACTCGACGCCGGAGATCTTCGCCACCGACACCAACGGTTCCTTCTCCTATCCCCTGGTGGCGGGAGGAGAGGCCTTCGTGACCACCTCCAGCTACGACGAAGCCCGCTTCGTCGTCTCGCTCTGGCATCCATCGGGCCAGAAGACGATCGACCTCGACCGCGCCTACGTCGAGCTGCGGGCTTGCTTCGATCCCGAGGAGTCACACTGGATCAAGCTGGCCGAGATCGAGCCGGTGGTGCCGCCCTATGCCGGCGGCGACAGCTTCGACGGCTGGGTGGTCCTTCCGATCATGGCCGGCTCGAGCTCGTTCGCCCTGGTCGGCAGCGGCTTCGAGCCCCGGGCACGCTTGCAGATCCGGGCCAGCGTCTACCTGGTTGCCTGATCGTTCGAGGCATTGACGATGGACCCCCGCCTGGCCCTCCTTTCGAGCCTCGCCCAGGAGAGTGACCGCAAGCTGGTCCTGCTGGTGCTGGACGGCGTCGGCGACCTGCGAACCGAGGCGCAGCCCCAGACCGCCCTCGATCGCGCCAAGCTGCCGAACCTCGACGCCCTGGCCGCCCGTGGGGCCCTCGGTCGCACGGTGCCGGTGGCCGCCGGGATCACGCCCGGCAGCGGGCCCGGGCACCTCGCCCTCTTCGGCTACGACCCGCTGCGGCCGGAGGTCGACATCGGTCGGGGTGTGCTCGAGGCCCTGGGCTGCGGCCTGACCGTGGGCAAGCGGGACCTCGCGGTGCGGGGCAACTTCGCCACCGCCGATGGGGCCGGCCGGCTGACCGACCGCCGGGCCGGTCGCATCCCCACCGACGAGTGCCAACGGCTGGTCGCCCGCCTCGAGGAGGCGGTCTCCCGCTCCCCGGTGCCCGGTCTCGGAGTCGAGATCAAGGCCGGTGAGGGGCATCGCTTCGTGATGCTGCTCTCCGGCGAGAACCTCTCTCCCGAGATCGAGGACACCGACCCCCAGAAGCTGGGGGTACCGCCGCTCGAGCCCCGGGCGAGCAAACCGGAAGCCGAGGCCACGGTGGCGCGCCTCAGGACCTTGATACCCCTGCTCGAGGCGGCGATCGCCGGCGAGCCCAAGGCCAACCGCCTGCTGCTGCGCGGCTTCTCGGTCCTGCCGCACCTGCCCTCGCTCTCCAACCTCTTCGGGATGCGCTTCGGCGCCTTCGCAGGATACCCGCTCTACCGCGGGGTGGCCGGCGCCTGCGGCATGGAGGTGGTGCCCTGTGGCAAGAGGATCGACGACCTCCTCGACGCCGTCGAGGCCCACTGGTCCCGCTTCGACTTCTTCTTCCTGCACGTCAAGCAGACCGACCAGGCGGGCGAGGACGGCGATCTCACCACCAAGGTCGCCGTCCTCGAAGAGGTGGATCGGGCCCTGCCGCGGCTCCTCGCTCTCGGGCCCGGGGTGGTGGCGGTTACCGGCGACCACTCCACGCCGGCGCCCATGAAGTCCCACAGCTGGCACCCCGTGCCGGTCCTGCTGTGGTCGGACGTGTGCTATCGCGACGACACCCGGGAGCTCACCGAAGAGGCGGCGATCCACGGCCACCTCGGGACCTTCCCGGCCCGAGACCTGCTGGCCCTGATGCTGGCCAACGCCGGTCGCCTGAAGAAGCTCGGCGCCTAGGGCCGGTGCGGGTCGGACCCTCGCCAGGCGATCGCCTTGTTATGATTTGCGACTTGGAGGCGTGCTGGAAGCGATGAGCGAGAACACCCCGAGAAAGGTCTCTCTGCCGCTCGGGAACACCACCCTCGAGCTCGTCGAGGGGGACATCACCGATCTCGAGATCGAAGCCCTGGTCAACCCGGCCAACGAGGAGCTCAAGATGGGCACCGGGGTGGCGGGGGCGATCCGCGAGAAGGCTGGCCCGGCCGTGCAGGAGGAGTGCGACCGCATCGGCCACACCCCGGTCGGCACGGCGGTCATGACCGGCGCCGGCAAGCTCACCCGCGTCAAGCAGATCATCCACACCGTAGGGCCCCGGATGGGCGAGGGAGACGAGGACCGCAAGCTCTCCGCGGCCGTGCGCTCGGCCCTGGCCCTCGCCGACCGCAACGCCCTGCGCACCCTCGCGCTGCCGGCGATCTCCACCGGCAACTTCGGCTTCCCCCTCGACCGCGCGGCGCGCATCATGCTGACCGAGATCCACCGCTATCTCCAGGGCGGTACCAAGCTCGAGAAGGTGGTGATCTGCCTCTGGGGCTCCGAAGCCTTCGACACCTTCCGGCGCGAGCTGCGACGCGGCTTCCGCTGATCCCGCGATGCTCTCCACCCTCAAGTCCGAGCTGGCCCGGCGGCTCGCCTCCCGGGTCCAGGAGCTCTACGGCGTTGCCGTCGAGCCGATCGTCGAGGTACCGCCCCGGCGCAGCCTCGGCGACCTCTCCTTCGCAACCGCCCTGCAGCTCGCCCGGGTGGCGCGGAAGAGCCCGCGGGCGATCGCCGAGGAGCTCGCCGCCGGCCTCGAATGGCCGGCCGAGGTCGCCGCGGTCAAGGTCGAGGGCGCGGGCTACCTGAACCTCTACCTCGACCGCCCCCGCACCCTGGCTCGCTGGCTCGGCGAGGCGCCCATCAGCCCCGAGCCCCGCCCGGGCAAGGTGGTGGTCGAGCACACCAACATCAACCCCAACAAGGCGGCGCACATCGGCCACCTGCGCAACGCCGTCTTGGGCGACGTGCTGGTGCGCACTCTGCGTGCCCTCGGGTACGCGGTCGAGGCCCAGAACTACATCGACGACACCGGCGTGCAGCTGGCCGACGTGGTAGTGGGCTTCCTCGACCTGCGAGGCATGAGCTACGACGAGGTCGCGGCCCTGCCCGAGCCCTTCGACTACCTCTGCTGGGACCTCTACAGCGAGGTCGGCCGCTGGTACGAGGGCGACCCTTCCCGCCAGGCCCTGCGCCGCGAGACCCTGCACTCCCTAGAGAGCGGGCAGGGAGAGCGGGC
>JBIOYC010000023.1:0-38882 GCA_044869955.1 Thermoanaerobaculia bacterium
GAGCGCCGGCGTCGAGGCGTCGGCCGTGAGCTGGGGCAGGTCGGCGATGGCTACTCGCTGGGCCGGCTCGGCGTCGAGGCCCAGGCGTCCTGCCGCCTCGAGGAGGGGCAGCGTCAGGGCCAGTCGCACGCCTCCCGGCCCGGCGACCCAGGCCGCTCCCCGCTTCCGGGCGTGCAGTCGTCGGCGGGCGGCGCCGACGGTCATCCGGGCGTCCAGCTCGAGAGGCCGCGGGCTGTTGGAAGACTCCTTCCTGCGCGGCTGGGGAGCCCGGGCCAGGGCCTCGACCACGGCTCGCCGGACGGCCGCCACCGGCAGGCCGGCAACGACGAAGCTCACCGCACCCTCGTCACCGCTGGGCCCGAAGGCCGCCAGCAGGGTCTTCAGAGCCAGGTGGTCGGCGGTCCTCTCGACCGAGACGCGGACCGAATCGGGTCCGGGCTCGAAGACCACCACCGCGTCGAGCTCGAGGGGTCGGGCCACGGCCCGCAGCCGGATCCCCGAGCCCAGGCTGCCGCTCGCCAGCTCGGCGAAGCCCAGGCGCAGGGGCCCCTCTTCCACCACCTCCAGGCGGTCGAGCACCCGGCGCAGCACGGCCAGGCTGACCGCATCCTCGCCGTCGAGCACCAGCTCGCGGGCGACCTCCGGGCTGCCGCCCTGGGTCATCAGCCAGGCCGCCGCCGCCAACTCCCGGAATCCGGCTCCCTCGCCACAGAGACCACCCGTCGCCTGGTAGAGACCGGCCAGCACCACCGAGGCCTCCGCCGCTCCGAGCCCGATGGTGGCCTCGCGCAGGGCCTCGACGATCAGTGTCGAGGTGGTGCCGGCCCCGGGGTCGATCCGCCCTTCGACGAAGGGCAGGTCCCGTTCGGAGGCGGGGTGATGGTCGAAGACGTGGAGCTGGACGGCATGGCCGGGGATCAGCCAGTCCGCCGCGGCTCCGAGGCGGTCGCCCCGCCGGCAGCCGCAGAGGATCAGCCGGGACAGGGCTCGCGGGTCGAAGCGCTCGGGTGTGGCCGGCAGGCAGCCGGCGAGCAACGACCGGGCGCGCTCGAGGATGGGCTCCGGAGCTGCCACCGGCAGGGCGAATGCTCCCGGGAAGAGATGCCGGGCCACCTGGGCCGCGGCCCAGGCATCGAGGCTCGGCCGCGCGGCCGTGACGATCAGCTCCATGGCGGGGCCGTGCCCAGCGCGAAGCGTTGCCTCACCGAGCCCTGCCCGAGCAGACTCTCGACCGAGGCCAACACCCGTTCGTCCGCCTGGATCTTGAAGGCGTCCCGGGGCGCCACCGAGACCAGGTGGCCCGCGAGGCGCACCAGGAGGCGAACCGGCACCGCGCCGGGGTTCTCGGCGAGGAGATCGTGGAGGTCGAGGATGCTGCGTTGGGGCAGGCCCTCCTCGATCACCACCTCGACGGCTTCGAGGGTGCGCTCGTGGAGGCGGGCCAGGGGGGTGATCTCCTCCACCGACAGCTCGACCTCGCTGCCCCGGGCCCGCACCACGCCGCGTACCAGGGCGACCGCCTCGTCCTCGAGCAGATGGCCGAACTGCTGGAGCTGGTTGGCGAAGAGCACGGCCGGCATCTGGCCGCGCAGGTCCTCGAGCACGAAGCGGCCGAGCATGCGACCGGCGTTGGGGCCGGCCTTGATCTTGGTCCGGCGTACGCCGGTGATCAGACCGCCGAGAGTGACGGTCTGGCCGTCCATGCTCTCCTTGACGGCGTCCACCGCGTGGGTGGCGAAGCGGCCCAGAGTGGCCTGGTGCTCGGCCAGGGGGTTGCCGGTCAAGTAGAAGCCGAGCACCTCCTTCTCGAAGCGCAGCCGCTCCCGCTCGCTCCAGCTGGGGCCCGGTCGCACCAGCCCGGCGGCCAAGGCGCTGGCCTGGCCGAAGAGGTTGCTCTGCCCCGCCTCCTGTTCGCGGCGGCGCTTCTGGGCGTGCTCGAGCACGCCGTCGAGGCAGGCGAGCAGGTCGTGGCGAGGCTCGCCGAGCTGGTCGAAGCCACCGGCCTTGATCAGGCACTCGAAGACCTTGTGGTTGACCGCCTTGACGTCGACCTCGCAGGCGAACTCGGTGAAGCTGCCGAAGCGGCCGATCCGCCGCCGGGCGGCCAGGACGGCCTCGATCGCCGTCTCCCCCACTCCCTTGACGGCGCCCAGACCGAATTGGATACCCGGGCCCACCACCGTGAAGTACCAGTCGCTCTGGTTGATGTCCGGCTGCAGGACCTCGATGCCGAGCTGCTGGCTCTCCCGCAGGTACTTCGAGATCTCGTCGCTCGAGGAGAGCTCGGAGTTGAGCATGGCAGTCATGAAGGCCACCGGGTAGTGCACTTTGAGGTAGGCCGTCTGATAGGCGAGCAAGGCATAGGCCACGCTGTGGCTCTTGTTGAAGCCATAGCCGGCGAAGGGCTCGATGTAGTCCCACAGCTCGCCGGCCTTGGCGGCCTCCTTGCCGAGATTGGCGGCGCCGGCGATGAACTTCTCCTTCTGCTCGGCCATGACCTCGACCTTCTTCTTGCCCATGGCCTTGCGCAGCACGTCGGCCTCGGCCATCGAGAAGCCGGACACCGCCACGGCGATCTGCATCACCTGCTCTTGGTAGACGATGACGCCGTAGGTCTCCTCGAGGATCGGCCGCGTCTCCGGCAGGATGAAGCGGAACTTCTTGCCCTGTTTGCGCTGGATGTACTCGTCGACCATGCCGACGGTCAGCGCTCCGGGACGGTAGAGGGCGTTGAAGGCCGCGAGGTCCTCGAACTTCGAGGGCTGGGCGCGCCGCAGGAGGTCCTTCATCCCGCGCGACTCGAACTGGAAGATGCCGTCGGTACGGCCGTCGCAGAACAGGCGGTAGACCGCCGGATCGTCCAGGGGCAGCTCGTCGAGGTCGATGGCGATGCCCTGCTGGCGCAGCAGATCGACGGTGTCGTAGATCACGGTCAGTGTGCGCAGGCCCAGGAAGTCCATCTTGAGCAGGCCGAGGCTCTCGATGACGTCCTTGTCCCACTGGGTCATCACCTCGTCCTTGCTGCTCTTGTAGAGGGGCACCAGCTCCTCGAGGGGGCGCGGCGTGATGACCACCCCGGCGGCGTGCACCGAGGCGTGGCGAGTCAGGCCCTCGAGCCGGCTGCCGACCTCGATGATCTGCGCCACCTCCGGATCACGAGCCGCCTCGGCCTTGAGGCCGTCGACCTCCCGCGCGGCCTCGGCCAGGGACCTGGTCATGTCCGGCACCAGCTTGGCGACCCGGTCCACCTTGGAGTAGGGGATGCCCATCACTCGCCCTACGTCACGGATCGCCGCCTTCGCCGCAAGGGTCCCGAAGGTGATGATCTGGGCCACGTGGTCGCGGCCGTACTTTTCGGCCACGTACTGGATCACCTCGCCCCGCCGCCGCATGCAGAAGTCGATGTCGATGTCCGGCATGCTGATGCGGTCGGGATTCAGAAAGCGCTCGAAGAGCAGCTCGTACTCGAGAGGGTCGACGTTGGTGATGCCGAGAGAGTAGGAAACCAGCGAGCCGGCCGCCGAGCCGCGCCCGGGGCCCACCGGGATACCGTTCTCTCGGGCGTAGCGGATGAAGTCCCAGGTGACCAGGAAGTAGCCCGGGAAGCCCATCTTCTTGATCACCTCGATCTCGAAACCGAGCCGCTCCCAGTAGACCTCCGCGCCGCGCCGGCCGAGTGACCGAGAGCCGCGCCGGCTGAGCTGTTCGAGGCGGGTCTCGAGACCCTCGCGGGCGATCTTCTCGAAGTAGGAATCGAGGGTGAAGCCTTCGGGAACCGGGAACTGCGGCAGGTGGAACTGCCCGCTCGGGATCACCAGGTCGCAGGCCTCGGCGATTCCCACCGTATTGTCGAGGGCCTCCGGAACGTCCGGGAAGAGGGCGAACATCTCTTCTGCCGTCTTCAGATAGAAGTTCTCGGAGGCGTAGCGCAGGCGATCGGTGTCGGCGAGGGTCTTCTGGGTACCGATACACAGCAGCACGTCGTGAGCGAAGGCATCCGACTTGTGCAGGTAGTGGCAGTCGTTGCTGACCACCAGGGGGATACCGGTGCGCCGCGCGATGGCCCGGATCCGCTCGTTGCAGAAGCGTTGCTCCTCGATGCCGTGGTCCTGCAGCTCGAGGAAGTAGTTGCCGGCGCCGAAGAGGTCCCGGTGCTCGCAGGCGATCGCCTCGGCACGCGCCTCCTGGCCCCCGGTCAGCGACTCGGCGAGCTCCCCCTTGAGGCAGGCGGACAGGCAGATCAAGCCCTCGCTGTGGGCCGCGAGCAGCTCGCGGTCGATACGGGGTTTGTAGTAGAAGCCCTCGAGATAGGCCCGCGAGGAGAGCTTCAGGAGGTTCTGGTAGCCGGTGGCGTTCTTGGCCAGGAGCACCAGGTGGTTCGACGAGCCACGATCCGGGCGCCGCTCGTGCCGGCTGCCCTGGGCGACGTAGGCTTCGATACCGACGATCGCCTTCACGCCGCTCTTCTTGCCGTAGTTGTAGAACTCGATGGCGCCGAAGAGATTGCCGTGATCGGTCAGGGCGAGCGCCGGCATGCCCAGCTCGGCGGCGCGCTCGAAGAGATCGGTCAGTCGATTCGCCCCGTCGAGGAGGCTGTACTGGCTGTGCAGGTGGAGATGGGCGAACTGGGGCACGACGACCTCTAGGGCGATTGACTCGGGTTCTTGACCTCGACCATCCGGTTGGCGCGCGCGATGTAGTAGAGGCCGGAGGCGATGGTCAATCCGGCCACCAGGTAGAGCGAGACGAGGGAAGCGGTCTCGAGGCTCGGGGCTACCCCGGCGAGCAGCACCAACAGCACGGCGACCAGCTGCGCCGCGGTGGTCACCTTGCTGATCGCTGCCGGAGGGAACCTGGTGACCCCCAGCGCCAGGTAAAAGACCAACGACACGATCACGATCAGCACGTCGCGGGCGATCACGAGAACGGTCACGAAAAAGGGTATGCGTGGGCTGCCGCTCATACTGGCGAGAGAAAGGGTGAGATAGGCCGAGGTCAGCAGCAGTTTGTCGGCGATCGGATCGAGGTAGGCACCGAGCTGGGTCTGCTGGTGCCAGAAGCGAGCCGCCAGGCCGTCGAGGGCGTCGGTGATACCGGCCACCAGGAAGACGACCAGGGCCTGCCAGGGCTTGCCGTCGATCACCGCGATGATGAACACGGGCACCAGCGCCATGCGCAGGATCGAGAGGGCGTTCGGGACGGTAAAGCTCATCATGAGGTGGCCAGGCTCCGGCGGATCAGCTCGACGGCCTCGTCTCCCGAGAGCGGCTCCCTCGACCCGCACAGGGCCGGGTCGTCGAGCCAGCCGCAGACCTCGGCACGGGCACAGAGGTCGTCGCTGGCCGTCGCCGTATTCTTGCATCCCGAGGGCCGATTTGCCGCCAGGGTGAGCAGGGCACGGAGGGCCTCGCGGCGGCTCGCCGGCGCCTCCGGGGCGAAGCGGTGGAGGTGGGGATCGACCTCCATCAGGCCGAGGTTGATCACTCTCGCGATCTCCTCACGGTGGGGGTGACCGACCACGTCCGAGGCGATGCGGGCCGCCTGGGGTCGCGCGCTCCGGATCTCCGGCACCAGCCAGTAGAGCAGCACGGCGAGGCCCGAGCGGCTGAGCGTGGCCGCGCGGGTGAAGCTCCGCACCGGCGCCGGCAGGACGATCATCCGCCAGCGGAACTTGGCTCGGTCTAGGCGATCGGCGTAGCGGGGATCGGCAGGGTGCCGAGCCAGCAGAGCCTCGTAGATCTCGATCGAGCGCTCGGGCTTGCCGACCTCGAGCTCGAGATCACCCCGGCGCAGCAGTAGCTCCTCGTCCTCGGGCCGACGGATGGAGAGCCAGGTCACGGCGGCGAGCTCCCCCTTGGCGTCCTCGCTCACCGCCGCCACGTCGCGGGCCGATAGCCAGGAGATCTCTTCACTCGGGGCGATCGCCAGCAGGTGGCGAGAGAGGCGCCGGGCCTCCTCCAGCTCGTCGAGCCTCAGGGCCTCGGTGATCCGGTTGCGATAGATCTCGGCAGCCCGCGGCAGGATCTCGCCGGCTCGCCGGGCCGCCGCTTCGTGCGACCCTCCGAGTTGGTGGTAGGCCTCGAAGGCATCCACCAGCTCGCCGCTGAGGTCGCTGGCACGGGCGAAGAGCAGCAGGGCCGGCGCGTAGGACGGCAAGGCGGTGGCCAGCTCCCGGCCCGTCGCCAAGGCGTCCGCGGCGGCCCCCCTGGAGAGGTTCAATTGAGCGCGGAGCAGGCGGGCGGGCACGAAGGTCGGATCGACCGAGAGCAGCTCGTCGGTCTCGCGCCGGGCGAGCTCCTCCTGGCCACTCTCGATCCAGGCCGCGAAGGCGTCGCGAACCCGCTCGAGGCGGCGCGGATCGCTCGCCAGCGGATAGCCGCCGCTGGGATCGAGCAAGAAGGCCGCTTCCGGAGGGGGAATTTGTGGAGACGGGAGGACTGGGCCGGCAGCCGGCCCGCGGGTCGAAGAGCAGGCGGCCAGGAAGCCGAGGCCGACCAACACCGCCAGGGGTGTCAGTCGGCTCGAGGCGGCGTCAGCCTTCGGCTGGCCGAACTGTCGAGATGGCATGCTTGTAGATCAAGATCTCCTTGCCTTCGGTCTCGACCACGACGGCGAAACGGTCGAACCTCTTGAGCCGCCCGGAGAGGTTACGACCGGTGATGAGCTCGACCTCCATCGGTCGGCCGTCTTTGAGATTCTGGAACAGGAATCCATCCTGGATGTTGATCGTGTGCTTAGGCATCGACCGCCCTCCCGACGCGGTGATTTCTCAAGAAGATGGAGATTTCTTGTTTCAAGGATTCCCGCTCTTCCTGTCGGAACCAGCTTATCTCTTTCTCTCGGGCGAACCAAGTCATCTGCCGCTTGGCGAACCTACGGGTGGCCCGGACGATCTCGTCCCGTGCCTCCTCGAGTGGCCAGCCGGTCGAGAGATGGCGTACGACCTCACGATAACCGATCGCTTGGAATGCGATCGCTTCGGGCGAGACACCCGCATCGAGCAGGTTTCGTACCTCCGCAACCCAACCTTGTTGAAACATTCGGACTGCCCGGTCCGCGATGCGATGGTACAGGATGCTCCGCGGAAGCGTCAATCCGATGCTCAAGGCCGAAAGCGACTCTGGAATGGCCGCTGGATCACTGATCCAGGCCGACAGGGGACGGCCGGTCGCGGTCCAGACCTCGAGCGCGCGGAGGATGCGCTGGGTATCGCCCGGCGGTAACCGTGACGCGGTCCCGGGGTCGTGCGCTGCGAGCTCGGCGAACAGACAGGGCAGGCCCTCGCGGCCCAGGCGGGCCCTCAGGCGGGACCGCACCTCCTCGTCCGGCACCGGGACCGGGGCGAGGCCATGGACCAGAGCCCGGTAGTAGAAGCCGCTGCCGCCGACGACGATCGGCGTACGCCCCCGATCGCGGATCTCCTGGATGGCCTCGCGGGCGCGCCGGGCGAACTCCCCCGCCGAGAAGCGCTGGTGGGGATCGAGGATGTCGATCAGATGATGAGGCACGAGCTCGCGCTCCTCGGGCGAGGGCTTCGCGGTGCCGAGGTCGAGGCCGCGATAGACCTGGAGGGCATCGGCGTTGACGATCTCGCCGTCCAGCTCTCGGGCCAGCCAAAGGCCGATCTCGCTCTTGCCCACGGCCGTAGGGCCGACGATGGCGATCACTTCGGCCAAGCGGGGCTCCCCAGGGGAAAGGCGTCCACGCTCGCGACGAGGCCGCCGGAAGCGTTCAGTCTAACCCTGACCCGACCGTGCCGATCGGTGGAGAGCACCCTCGCCCCGCTCCACTCCAAGCGCTCGAGGGCGGCGCGTGCCGGATGACCGTAGCGATTGCCGCGGCCGGCCGAGATCAAGGCCAGGCGGGGGCGGACGGCGCTGAGGAAGCGCAGCGACGACGAGCGCCCGCTGCCGTGGTGGGCGACCTTCAAGACCTCGGCCTCGAGCTCGCTGCCCCACCGGCTCACCAGGCGCCGCTCCGTGGGCTCGCCGATGTCTCCGGTGAGGAGCACTCGCTTTGCCCCGGCGCTCGCCAGGAGGACGAGAGAGGATTCGTTGTCCGGCCCCGTCTGCGGACCGGCATCCGGCGAGAGCACCCGCAGCCGCCAGCCGTGCCAGTCGAACCGCTGACCCGCCGCCAGGACTCGCTGCCGGGAGCCGCTGAAGGCTTCGGCCAGCTCGGCCCCACAGCCGCTGGCCAAGGTCCCCTCCCCGGTCCAGACTGCGCCGATTCGTACGTAGGTCGCGAGGTCCACCAGACCTCCACAGTGATCGACGTCACCGTGGGTCAGGACCACGGCCTCGAGCTCCGGGAGTCCCTCGTCCAGCAAGGCCCCGAGGAGCACGGCGGCGGCGAAGTCGCCGTCACCGAAGCCGCCACCGTCGACCAGCAGGGCTCTCTCGCCGTCGCGCAGGAGAAAGGCGTCCCCCTGTCCGACGTCGAGCATCACCAGCTCGTGGGGGCCGCC
This sequence comes from Thermoanaerobaculia bacterium, assembly GCA_044869955.1. Classification (GTDB taxonomy): domain Bacteria; phylum Acidobacteriota; class Thermoanaerobaculia; order Multivoradales; family SZUA-115; genus CALMKX01. The sequence goes on from JBIOYC010000023.1 coordinate 8,468, forward strand.
GGGCACGGCAGGACGTAGGAGCAGGAGCCCGCCCGAGAGCAAGGCGGCCTGCAGCCGCCGAGGCGGACCGAGGAGAAGCACCGTCAGCAGAGCGGCGAGCAGGCTCGCGGTCAGGGCGCCGGCGGACACTGGCAGCGCCAGCGGCACCCAGCCCGGCACCGCGGCCAGCCAGACAGCCAGAAGGGCCAGGTGCTCGAGCAGGCCGGGGATCCAGCCGCCCAGGCTCGGCTCGCAGAGCGAGAGAGCGGCCCAGAGCAGGGAGAGGATCAGGCACAGCGCCGACCAGGGGACGAACAGAAGATCGAGCAAGGGAGCCGCGAGAGAGAGGAGGTGGAAGCGCGGCAAGGCGATGGGCAGGGTGGCGAGCTCCGCCCCGGCACTGGCGGCGAGACCCCGGCGCAGCCAGCGCGGCCCGAAGCCCCAGGCTTCCTCGAGCCGGGGAGCCAGAGCGATCAGCCCGAAGGTGGCCAGAAACGACAGCTGGAAGGACAGGTCCTGCGCCCCGCCTGGCCCCGCCAGAGCCAGCCCTGCGGCCGAGAGGGCGAGGGTGTTGCGACGGTCCGGAGGGCGCGCCAGCCAGAGCGCCGCCACGGCCAGTCCGCCCATCAGCGCCGAGCGAAGCAGGGAGGCCACGGGGCCGACCAACAGCACGTAGGCGGCGACGGTCGCGACCATAAACGACAGCCGCAGCCGACGCCGGCGTGCGAGGGGCGTCGTGAGCAGCCAGAGGGCCCCGCCCAGGAGAGCGACGTGAAGGCCGGATACCGCTAGCAGATGGTAGAGGCCGGTCCGTCTCAAGGCTCGACGCCAGGCTTCGGGCAAGTCGGAGGCGTCGCCGAGCAGAAAGGCGCGCAGCAGGCCCCTACCCGGGCTCGACGGGATGTCACCGAGGCTCGCCTCGATCCGGAGCCGGAGCCGGGACGACAGCCGACCCAGGGGGCCAGGCTCAGCGAGGACCTCGGCGAGGGCCGCCGTCTTGACCGTGAGGGTCCAGCTCCCTGAGCGCCCCGGCCGGAGCAGTCCGCGCAGGCGGAGGGTCGTGCCCAGCCGCGGCGGCGAGGCCAGGCCGTAGATCCGAGCCCAGGCGCGTCCGGGATGGAAGGTCGTGCTTGGGCCCTGATGGATGGCCAGGACGTCGAGCCATCCCGAACATGCCTCTTCCCGGCAGGACCAGTGCGAGGCCGTCCTGCCGCGCACCGCCACGGGCCGGGCGGGCTCGAAGCCGGGCGCGATCCCCGGGCCTTCGTCGCAGGCCGCTCCCACGGCCGCACCGAGGGCCACGGCGCAGAGCCACCGCCCGAGAGGAATTCCAACCCCGAGGGCGAGGAGGGCCACGGCGGCGGCACCGATCACAGCGACGGTCGCCCCTGCTCCGGCCAGCCAGAGACCGCCGACCAGGCAGAGGCCGGGCAGGAATGCCGGGGGCGCGCCAGCCCGGCGCAGCCCCACCGGCGAGTGGGCAGCTGGTTTCTCGTCCCTCACATATGAGGTAGACGAAAAACGCTCGAAACCCCCGGATCAGCTCTTGGTGGGCGAGGCGCGGCGCCGCGAGCGAGCCGCGTCGGAGCCCGACGGACCGTCGCTCGGCATCGTCATCGAGCCTTTGAAGTAGGCACCCTCGGCGACCGTGACCCGGGCGGAGGCGAGGTTCCCTTCGAGGCTCCCGGAGGCGGTGATCTCGACGGCTTCCCGGCCTCGGACCTCCCCCACCACCCGTCCGGCGATGTGGACCGTGGAAGAGGAGATCGGGCCGCGAACCGTGCCCGAGGGAGCCACGCGGACGCTGCCGGCCTCGAGGTCGATGCCGCCCTCGACCTCGCCCTCGATCAGGAGGTCGGTGCGGCCGACGATCTGCCCCCGGACGACGCAGCCGGGGCCGACGTGAGTGCCGCCCGCGGCGGCGCTTGAGGCGCGCCCGGCTTCGGCTTTGCCGCCGCTTGCGGGCTCGCGGCGCAGGATCGACATCGGCGCCTCCGTGACAGGGGAAGAAAGGGAGGATCTGGAGCGGGCAACGGGACTCGAACCCGCGACATCAAGCTTGGGAAGCTTGCACTCTACCAACTGAGTTATGCCCGCTCGCGGGCCTCAATCTACCCGAGCCCCCGGCAGCGGTCAAGACGGCCGGGAGAGCCGAGGGTCGAGCACCCGAGGAGCCGCGACGCTCGGCCCTACAGCTGGAAGGCGTCCCGGATCAGGTCGAAAGCCCAGCCGTCTGCTCTCCGCTCCAGAGCCAAGACGTCGAAGCGACAGGCTGGGGGCTCCGAGAAGCGCATCAAGTAGGCCATGGCGGCACGGGCGATCCGTCGCTGCTTGCGCTCGTCCACCGCCTCCAAGCCGCCGCCGAAGTCGAGAGAGCCCCGAGCCTTGATCTCGATGAAGCAGAGCACCTCTCCCTCACGGGCGACCAGGTCGACCTCGCCACCCGCGCGCTGGAAGTTGCGATCGATGACGCGAAAGCCCTGCCGTTCCAGCCAATGAGCCGCCACCTCTTCGGCGGCCGCCCCCTTGCCGCGCTCGTGCTCGCTGGCCTCGAAGCCGGGCAGCTGCCTCATCGGCGCTTCCAGCGGGTGCCGTGGGGGGTGTCCTCGAGGATGACGCCCAGGTCCTCGAGCTCCTGGCGGATGCGGTCGGCGAGGGCGAAGTCGCGGCCGGCCCGGGCCTCGCGGCGGGCGGTGATCCGCGCCTCGACCTCCTCGTCATCCGGGCCGGCGACAGAAGCGCCTGACGCCCAGGCCCCGCGGTCGAGCACTCCGAGGACCGCGTCCACGCCCGCCAGGGCGGCGAGCGAGCGAGCCCGGTCGCCCTCCCCCAGCTCGCCGCTCTCGATCGCCACGTTCACGTCGCGGACGAAGCGGAACAGGGCCGCCAGGGATTCGGAGAGGTTGAGGTCATCGACCAGCCCGGCCGAGAACTCGCTCTCGAGCCGACTCAGGGATGCCGTCAAGCTCTGCCGTGGCGGGCCGTTCTCGGGGGCGGCTCCGAGGCGGAACCGGAGCTCGTCCAGACGTCGCAGCGCGCCGCTCGCGCCGTCCAGGGCGGCGAACGTGAAGTTGAGCTTCTGGCGGTAGTGGACGGAGAGGAACAGGTAGCGCAGGGCACGCGGATCGACGCCTCGGGCGAGCAGATCAGCGAGGTTGAACTGATTGCCGAGGGACTTCGACATCTTCTCGCCATCGACGATCAGATGCTCGCTGTGCAGCCAGGTGTGGCAGAAGGGCCTGCCGGTCGCGCTCTCGCTCTGCGCGATCTCGTTCTCGTGGTGAGGGAAGATGTTGTCCACCGCCCCACAGTGGATGTCGAAGCTCTCCCCCAGGTACTTCATGCTCATCGCCGAGCACTCGATGTGCCAGCCCGGACGACCCGGGCCCCAGGGCGAGTCCCAGCTCGGCTCCCCCGGCTTCGCTCCCTTCCACAGCACGAAATCGCGCACGTCCTCTTTGCCGTATTCGTCGCTCGCCACCCGCTCGCCTTGCTGGACCTCGGAGAGATCGAAGCCTGACAGGCGGCCATAGTCCTCGTCGGTGGCGATGCGAAAGAAGATCGAGCCGTCGCTTTCGTAGGCGTGCCCGGCAGCGATCAGCTTCTCGATGATCGCGATCATTTCCGGGATGTGCTCGGTCGCTCGCGGGTAACGGTCGGCGGGATCGAGGTGCAGGATGGACAGATCTCGGAAAAAGGATTCGATGTAGGGCTGGGTGAACTCATCGAGGCTCACTCCGGCCTGGTTGGCGCCCCGGATGGTCTTGTCGTCGATGTCGGTCAGGTTCATCACCTGCACGACCCGGTAGCCGAGGTAGCGCAGGCTCCGCTTCAACACGTCCTCGAAGAGGAAGGTGCGGAGGTTGCCGATGTGCGGATCGTTGTAGACCGTCGGGCCGCAGGTGTACATGCGCACCTCGCCGGCGACCAGCGTGCGGAAGGGCTCGATGCGGCGGCCCAGGGTGTTGTAGAAGCGCAGCTCCGTCAAATCCGCTCCCTCTTCAGCTGCCGACGCGAACCGTGCCACCCAGCCAGCTGTAGCCGAGGAGGGGCGTTCCGGCGGAGTCGAATGCCTGCTGGTTCTGAAACGCCATGGGGCCGGAGCCGGAGCCGGCGAGGGCGAACTCGAGGGTCATCACGACGCCGCTACCGCTGACGCCGCCGGCGGGACCGAGCCGAGAGTGGCCGACGATCAGTCGCCCCGGGCTCGCCTCGGTCACCTGCAGCGAGGTGCTCGCGGCCTGGACCAGGAAGGGTCCTTCCACGACCCGGCGGTAGGTCACCACCGCAGTCGGATAGGTGAGGTCGAAGGCCAGGCCGTAGAGCTCGGCGACCTGGTTGGCTCGCACCTCGAGGAAAAGAGCGGTCTCCGTGGTGGCCGCGCCCTGGGTCAAGGAGATCGAGGTCGTTCCTCCGCCGGTGGTCGGGGTGAAAGAGACCCGTGGCGGCGGTGGCTCGGTGCCGCCACCACCACCGCCTCCCCCCCCGCCACAGGCAGCGGACACTGCCAGGATCAAGCCAGCCATCGCCGCGGCGGTCAGGCAACGCCCCATCCTCATCGCTCCTCCCATTCTTTCGCCATCTTCTTGAGAAACCTCTTCGCCCGCTCGCGGCGCAGGCCCCGCAGATGGTCGACGAAGAGTACGCCATCGAGGTGGTCGACCTCGTGGCAGATCGCCCGCGCCATCGTCCCCTCGGCGTCGAGCTCGAAGGTCTCGCCGCCCAGGTCCTGGGCCGCCACCTGGATCCGGGTCGGCCGGCCGAGCTTGGCGGTGAACTCCGGGATCGACAGGCAACCCTCCTCGTCGATCTCCTCCCCTTCGCGGCTCAGGATCCGGGGGTTGACCAGCACGGTCAGGGCGCCCTCGTCCTTGCCCACCGAGAGGTCGACCACGGCCAGCCGGAGCGAAACGCCGACCTGGGGGGCGGCGAGGCCCAGGCCCGGGGCGGCGTGCATGGTCTCCACCATGTCCTTCGCCAGCTGAGCCAGCTCTTCGTCGAACCGCGCCACCGGCTCCGTGGCGATGCGCAAGACCGGGTCCGGGTAGAGGCGGATGGGCAGGATGGCCATCAGCCTCCCTCACCCAGGCGCTGCACGGCCATCGCCACGTCGCGGTCGAGTCGCTGCTCGCGCAACGCCACGAGCAGGCCGTGGGGGTCGGGGTTGCCCATCAGGACCCGCTCCAGGCCGGGCCGGTCGAGGGTCAGGAGGGTGGCGCTCTCGGCCACCCGGTAGGTGGCCGGCCAGGGCCGGCGCTCGAAGAGGGCACCGTCGCCGATGATGTCGCCGCTGCCGAAGGAGCGCAGCACCGTGGCGCTGCCTTCCGCCCGCGGCAGCACGGCCTCGACCAGACCTCGGCCGATCAACGCCAGCTGCTGCAGCTGGCTGCCCCGTTCGGCGAGCACGACGCCCGGCGCGACCCGCACCAGCTGCAAGACGCCGAACACCCGGCGCAGCTGATCGTTGCCGAGGCGGGAGATCAGGCTCGCGCCGACCAGCTGCCGCCAGATCTGTTGCAGCTCCATCACCGCGCTCTGCCGCGAGATGTCGTCACCGCCTCCGGCGCGCAACCCTTCGAGCACCGCCACGCGACTGTGCTCCAGCTTCTTCGCCCTCTCGAGGGCTTCCATCTTGAGACGCAGCGCCTCGTCCAAAGGCCGCAGCTTGTGAGCCTTCGCCAGCAGGGCCAGGGCACGGTCGTAGAAGCCTTCCTGGGAGAACTCGGTGGCCACGGCCACGTACTCTTCGACCGCATCGTCATGCCGGCGGCTGGCGGTATAGACCTCCGCCAGCTTCTGCCGGGCGTGCCGGTCGTGGGGAGAAGCCTTGAGACGGGCCTTCAGCCTCGCTTCCGCTTCGTCGTAGCGCTCGAGGACGATCAGGTCCTCGACCGACATCTCAGCGGCCGTGGCCTCCCGCCCCCCATCCCCGAAGAGCTTCTTGAAAACCAAGCTTGCCGCCTCCAAACCTGCGCTCACCGCGCAGTCCTCAGGACTCCAGAATCACCACGGAGACGCGCTCGCCCCCGTGGGAGGACGTATGCCCTGCGATCCGGCTGGCTAGTATATCCAAGGCCCTCAGATGTGCCTGGCTCGCTTCTTGCTGCCTACCCCTTGTGAAGCTCTCCAAGGAGGAACCCCATGAGCCCGAGCCAACCATCAAGCCACTCACTCCGAGCCCTGGCTTTGTTCCTTTCTCTCGCCACCTTCGGCCTGCTCCAACCTGCGCAGGCCGATCACCAGATCGATGAGCCCTACGGCTATCTTCGCGTCGTAGACGGGAGCATCGAGCTCCTCGACAGCCGCTACGCCGACTCGGGCGAGGCGACGGTCAACCAGCCGATGCTGGTGGGCGATCGCTACCGTCTGGCCCGCACCGCCCACGCCGAGCTGGTGCTGGCCAACGGCGACCTGCTCCGGCTGGGCGGCAGCACCGACCTCGCGGTGCTCTCTCTCGCCGACTCCTCAGACCGTGCCTCCGGAGAGACCCACTTCCGCCTGCTCGACGGCGAGGTCCAGGTGGTGATCCTCGAGCGTTCAGAGGACGCTCCGACGCGCGTCCAGACCCACAATGCGAACGTCTACTTCCACCGTGCAGGGACCTACGTCGTGCGAGTGGGCGGTGAGGACTGGACCGAGGTCGTGGTCCGCGAGGGCTACGCCGAGGTCGAGACCGAGCGCGGCTCGCTGGTGGTGAGAGACGGCGAGCAGGCGATTCTCGAAGGGGAGCGCTTTCCGCGCAGCTCGGTCGAGGTCGCAGGTACTTTCTCGCCCGTCGAACGATGGGGCGAGCGGCTGAGCGAGGAGGCCGAGCAGTGGGCTGAGGCGGACGTCGACTCCGGGCTCGGCTATGCGGCGAGCAGCCTCGCCGACCACGGCACCTGGCTCGAGATCGGCAACCGTCGGGCCTGGCGGCCGAGGGCCAGGGTCGGCTGGCAGCCCTACAACGACGGTTATTGGTACACCACCCCCTCGGGTCTGACCTGGGTGTCCTACGAGCCGTGGGGTTGGGTGCCCTACCACTACGGCACCTGGGACTACGTTTCCGGCTGGGGCTGGGTGTGGTACCCGGGCCAGCGCTACGCCCCGGCCTGGGTCTACTGGTACTGGACCCCCACCTACGTGGGCTGGTGCCCAACCGGTTGGTACGACCGGCATTATGGTTTCGGCGGGCACGCCTCCTTCGGCGTCTACGGCTGGGCAGATGGTGACTGGCGCCACTACCAGCACTGGAGCTTCTCGCGCACGGAGCACGTCGGCCGCCGGGACCAGGCGCGTCACACCCGATCGTCGCAGGAGCTCGCCCGCGAGACCGGTCTCACTCGGCCTGGACGGGGCCTGATCACCACCGACACCCGCGGCATCGACCGCGAGGTGCTGCTCAAGCCCGAGGAGCCGGTGCGCGTGCTGGCCCACAAGCCGGGTCGCAAGCCCCTGGGCGACTCGGAGCTGCCGGACGTCACTCCCTTCGTCGCCCGCGAGCCGCTGCCGCCGGACGTCGCGCGGGTGGTGACTCGACCAGAGAAGCCCGCCGAGGTCGAGAAGCCTCGCCTGGCTCGCCGGCCGGCCCCGCTCGCTCCGACCGAGGAGAGCAAGCCCGAGACCGGGCCGCGCCTCAGTCACCGGCCCTCGCCGAACCCCGGCACGCGGATCGAGGAGAAGCCCGCGCGCGGTGACAAGCCCGGTGAGGTCGCCCAGCCACGACTCTCCCTCCGCCCGGCGCCCGCTGCCCCGGCCAAGCCGTCCGCGGAGATCCGGGCCGCGCAGCCCGGCCCTCGGCTGGAGCGCCGGCCGCGGGCCCTGACCCCGACACAGGAGCCGAAGGAGCGGGCCCCGGCGACGGCCTACCAGGCCCCCCGTCTCGAACGGCGCCCCGCCCCCGCTCCCCCGGCGAAACCGACCCCGAGGATCGAGCAGCCGGCGCCGCGCCTCGAGCGGCGCCCGGCACACCAGCCCAACCCGCCCGCGACGGGCTCGGCTCGGGGCGGCGAGAAGCCGGCCACCCCGCGCCTGGAACGGCGGCCCCAGCCTTCGACACCCCCACCGGCCCGCTCGGCTCCGAGCGCCGGCCGGCCGGCTCCGAAGAAGCCGTCGAGCCCGCCCCCCTCCGGAAGCACGGCTCGCTCCGGCCGCTCGCGCCCACCGCAGCAGGAGAAGGAGAAGCCCGAGCCGCCAGGGCGGTAGCGGCAGACTTCTTTCAGCCAGGGGCGCAGCGCGTTGCGCCCCTACCGCTGATCGCCCCCTCGCCGTACAATCCCGGCCGATGCGCTGGGGCACCTTCGTCCAAGTCCTATTCGTCCTCTACTGCATCCAAACCGGAGTCTTCCTCGTCCTGGCGCCGTGGAGCCCGAGCTGGGAGCGGCTGATGCTCCATCTCCCCCTCGAAGGGATCTACCGGCTGGCTCTCTCCCCCACCTTCCGCGGCACCGTGACGGGCTTCGGCCTGGTCCACCTGGTCTGGGGAGCGCACGACCTCGACAGCCTCCTGGGACGCTTCCGTGCCCCGATCGAGCCGGTTGCCTGAGCTGATCGCAATCAGCGACCGCCACGGGCTCGGTGAGGAGGTCCCGAGGTGGGCCCGGCGCCTGGACCGGGCCGGCGTCCCCGCCCTCCTGATCCGAGAGAAGGACCTCGACGAACGCGCCCTCTTCGAGCTGGTACGCGAAGTCGTGGCCACCGTCGACCAGGCCCACGTGCTGGTTTCCGCCCGGCCGGACCTGGCCCTCGCCGCCGGCGCCCAGGGCGTCCACTTGCCGGCGGCCGGCCTGCCCACGGCCGCCGTGGCGGCCGGCTTCGGCAGCCGCCTCCTGGTCGGCCGTTCGACCCACTCCCTCTCCGAGGTGGCCGCTGCCGCAGCGGAGGGTGCCGACTACGTCTTCCTCGGCCCGGTTTGGGAGACTCCTTCGAAGGCGGACTTCGGCCCTCCCCTCGACCTCGATGAGCTGGCCGGGGCGAGTCGGCTCGGCGTTGCCGTGCTCGCTCTGGGAGGGGTTACACTGGGGCGTTTCGCCGAGGCGGCGGCGGCCGGGGCTCGAGGTGCCGCTGGTATCCGGCTCTTCCGGCCTGGTGAGAGCATCCCAGACCTCGTGGCCCAGGCGTTGGCGACCTTCTCGAGCCCTGGATGGAAAGGAACCGAATGACCGAGCTCTCCCCGTCGACCCTCGCCACCTCCCAGCCGGCAGCGACCGAGAGCGCCTGGGCCGGCAAGAGGGGCTACGGCCTCCTGGCCCTGGCCGTGCTGGTGCTCGATCAGCTCTCCAAGTGGTGGGTCGACGCACGGCTTCCACCGCACATGGAGATGCCCCTCCTGCCCGGCCTCAACCTGCTCCACGTCAAGAACACCGGCGTGGCCTTCGGCCTGTTCGCAGACGCCGGTCGCCAGGGTGGTAACTGGCTGCTCGCCGGCCTCGGCGTCCTCGCCCTGGGGCTGGTGCTGGTCTACTTCGTCCAGGTGCCCCGCCAGCACCGGCTGCTGTTGACCGCCCTGGCCCTGATCGTCGGCGGGGCCCTCGGCAACCTGATCGACCGGGTCGCGGCCGGCGCCGTCACCGACTTCATCGACGTCTACGCCGGCACCTATCACTGGCACACCTTCAACCTCGCCGACAGCGGGATCACCATCGGCATCGTCCTGATCGCCTGGGACGCCCTCCGCTCCCAGTTCGCGCGGCCCCGACTCGAGCCGCCGGTCTGAAGCCGCCGTGGAGGCCGGGCCCCCAGCGATCGCCCTCGAGGTCGAGGCCGGCGAGGCCGGTGAGCGCCTCGACCGCTGGCTCGCCGGTCGCCTGGGCGTGCCGCGCAACCAGGTCCAGGGGTGGCTCAAGGCCGGCACCGTGCAGGTCAACTCCCGGCCTGCCCGACCCTCGCTGAGCCTCGCCGCCGGCGACCTTGTCACCGGCAGCCTCCCCGCCCCGGCGGGCGACCCGCGGGTGAGCCCCGAGCCGGGCGAGCTCGTGGTGCTCTACGAGGACGACTGGCTGGTGGCCCTCGACAAGCCGGCGGGGATCGCCGTTCATCCGGGAGCGGGGCGCGCCACCGGTACGCTGGTGCATCGGTTGCTGGCCCGCTATCCGGAGATGGCCGGCGTCGGCGGCCTCGGCAGGCCGGGAATCGTCCACCGCCTGGACCTGGGCACCAGCGGGGTGCTTCTGCTCGCCCGCCGGGCCGAGGCCTACCACCGGTTGGTTGCGGACTTCGCCGCCCGCCGGGTGGCCAAGCAGTACCTGGCGATCGTCTACGGCCGACCGCGAGAGCAGCGGGGCCGCATCGAGGCGGCGATCGGCCGCCATCCGACCCGGCGCAAGGAGATGACCCAGCGCCCGGACGGCCGGCCCGCCACCACAGGCTACCGGGGGGTGGCGAACGCTCGCGGAACGAGCCTGCTGGTGGTCGATCTCTTCACCGGGCGGACGCATCAGATCCGCGTCCACCTGAAGGCCCTGGGCCATCCGCTGGTCGGTGATCCCGTCTACGGCGAGGCGCGCTGGAAGGGGGCCGAGAAGGCGGTCCAAGGGGCGTTGCGGGACTTCCCCCGCCCCGCCCTCCACGCCTGGCGGTTGCGTCTCGCGCATCCGCAGGACGGCCACTCCCTGGAGCTGGTGGCGCCACCCCCGCCGGACCTGGCCACCCTGTGGGCGTCCCTGTCCGGCGAGAGGATCGAGGAGGCGCTGGCCGAGATCCCCTGGTGCTAGCCCACCACCGTGCTCCAGGCCGAGAGGTCCCCGGACTCGAAGCCGTCCGAGAAGATCGGCTGGGCGTCGACCGGCAGGTCCGGACCCTGGACTACCCCGAGGGGTACGTAGCCGCTGTAGCCCGGGAAGATCGCCGACAGGGCGGGGTTGCCCAGGCGGCGGATCAGGATCTCCGAGAGCACCCGCCGGAAGTCGGTGGTGACCTCGAGGTCCCCTTCGTTGAGCTGCGCCTGCCCCAGCCCGGGCCAGCTGCCATGGAGGCCGCCGATGGCGTTGCCCGAGAGCACGAACATGTTGTTGCCATGGCCGTGGTCGCAGCCCTCGGCCGAGTTCTGGTAGGCGCGGCGGCCGAACTCGCTCATCACCACCACGGTCAGCTTCGAGGTGTAGGCCGGGCTGCCCTCGTCGAGGTCCTCGTAGAGGGCCGCGAGACCCGAGCAGAGCTCGCCTAAGAGCCCCGAGAAGTAGCCGCCGGTGCCGTTGCCCTGGTTCTCGTGAGTATCCCAGCCGCCGAGATCGACGGTGGCCACCCGCAGGCCGACGTCCAGCTTGATCAACTGGGCGATGGTCTGGAGGTTCTGGCCGAACCAGCTGTCGGGATAGGTCACACCCGGGCGTGGCGTGTAGCCGCCCGAGGCGTAGAGCTCGATGATGTCGACCGCGTCCAGGGCCTGGAGGCCGGCCTGGTGCAGCCAGCTGGTGTCGGACTCGTAGAGGTTGCGCAGGGTCACCCGCTGGAGGTCGCGATAGCGCCACGGGCCGATGTCGAGGGAGAAGTCCCCCGGGCTGCCCATGTTGATGGTCTCGTCCGAGCCGAGCTGCGAGAGAGGCTGCAAACCTCCCACCGCCAGCGACGGCACCAGGATGCCCGAGGGCAGGTTGCCGGCAGTCTGCAGGTGGCGGGTCAGCCAGCCCGAGGAGGTGTTCGAGACGCCCGGTGTCCCCAGCTCCATCCAGTTCATCGAGTCGAAGTGGCTGCGCTCGTTGGCCGACATGCCCGCGGCCTGGATGATCGCCAGCTTGCCGTCCTGGAACAGGGGGTGGAGGGGCGCCGCAGCCGGGTGCAAACCGAAGGCGGTCTGACCGTTGGGCCCGACGACCGCGCCCAGGTCGTAGGGCTGGACGGCCGCCACCGGCACCTGGAGATCGGGACGCAGCGACTGGTAGAAGCCGCGGTCGTTACCCGCGAAAGGCACGACCACGTTGAGGCCATCCTGGCCGCCACGCAGGAAGAGCACCACCAGAGTCTCGTTGTTCGAGCCGTCGGGCGAGGCGAAGGCCAGGGAGTTGAAACGTGAGCCGGAGAGGGCCGCGATGGCGGCCGAGCAGCCCATGACGAAGCCACGGCGGGTAATCTGACAGGAGCAGCTGGACATGGTTCGAATCTCCCCTTTGGGCTCTAGCGCCACAGGAACTCGGGTGACATCAGCATCACGGCGACGAGTGAGCGCAGGCGATCTTGTGTCTCCTCGTCGGTATCGAGCGGCAGGTCGAAGTCGGGGTTGTGTCCCGCCGCCATGAAGTCCACGAGCTGCTCGCGGTCTGCCACGGGGATCGTGCGAGCGTAGACCCGACCGATCCAGAAGTCGACGATCTCATTGGCCGAGCGCACGCCCAGAGGCGTCTGACCGATCACGTTCAGCCGCCAGACGCCGTTCTGTTGCTGCTGGTCCACCAGCCAGCTCGACAGTCGCCAGAGGGCCACCCGGGGAGAGCTCGCCTGCCAGGGGCCGCGCACGTCGGGATGGCCGTTCGGCGGATGCCAGCCGAAGATGACCTGATTGCCCTTCTCGAACAGCCAATGCAGGGACGAAGTGTCCTGCATGTCCGGATGCCAGGTATTCCAGTCCGCGGGAAAGGGAATCTGGTAGTAGAAGCGGAGCTCGGCGTTGGTGCTGCGCAGGGCCGACACCACGATCTCGAAGGGCCGCTTGATCTTCTCGCCCCAGGTGGTCTTGAACTCGTTCGACAGCAGGATGTGCCGCACCACCTGCTTGATCTGGTCAGGGGCCTGCCACAGGCTGGTGAACAGGGCCGCCGCCGAGTCGACGATGGAGGCCGGCGGGAAGTCGCCGATCAGGCGCCGGCAGAGCTTCTTGGCCACGAACTGGCCGGTCGCCCGGTGCTGCGCCAGGACGTCGAGGGCCGCCTGACCGTCGCCCAGGGCCGTGCCGCCGGCCGGGATCGCCGTGCCGAGCAGGATCTTCGCTTCGGTCGAGTGCAGGTCGTCGCGGTAGACCGGCTGGCCCGTGGTGCCCGGCTGCTGCCAGATCCAGTTGATGTCGAAGGTCCAGCCAGTGAGGCAGCGGGCGAGGTCCTTGACGTCGTCCTCGCAGTAGCCGAGGGGCACGCCGTTGCCGTCCACCGGCACGTTGGCCCGTGGGGTGTTGCCGTAGGAGACCACGGCGCCGAGGCAATGCAGCTCCATCTGCTCGCGGGCGAAGTTCTCGTTCGAGTAGCCGAGGCCGCCGTCGGCGAAGTTGATGAAGTTGTCGAGGTAGACCAGCATCGCGGGGGATCGGGTCACCGCCTCCAGCATGGTGCGGAAGTTGCCGAGGGCGTTGGCCCGAATCACGTCGCGGTCGTAGTGCGCCCACAGCGGCCCTTCGATGAACTCGTAGGCATAGGCACTGAAGTGGTTGTGCCAGAAGTGGACCATCGACTCGAAGAGCTGCCGCTTGCTGTGGACGGCTCGGGTCCAGGTCATGAGCTCGGTCTCGAGCGCCGGCTGGATCCGCACCTCCCACTCCTGCGGATCGGCCAGATGGTGGTCCTGGAAAAGCTGGGTCAGGGTCTTGCCGAGGGTCTGGTAGCCGGAGGCGGCGATGCGGTTGTTGCAGTCGGTGTCGCTGATCGAGCCGGGATTGAGCTGTTGATCGACGTAGGCGGTGAGGCGGGCATCGTCATTGCCGCCCAGCGCCTGGAAGGCCTCGATGTCACCGGGCCGAGGGCCGAAGGCGATGCGGTTGAGCGCCACCACGGCGAGGGGCGGCAGGGTCACTGTCGGTGACGCGCCCGGCTCGGGTTGGGGTCGGTCCGGTCGGCGCATGCCCGACGGGACCCGGTAGCCGGGGGCGAATTTCCGGGAGAGCACCCCGAAGCGGCCGCGACCGGCCGGCGCGGAGGGCTGGATGAAGAGAGACGGGATGGGATGGGATGGGTTGGGCCCTTGCATGCTCAAGGCTCCTCCAGGCAGAAGAGAGAGATCGGCTCCGGGAAGCAGGGTCGGACGGACGGATGTATACAGCTATTGGAATTAAACGTCAACGCCCTGCGGGGCAACCGGCGAGACGGCGAACAAGGACAGCACCGGCAACCCCCAGCGCCGCCGGAGCAGGTCGCGATCGAGGCGCTCGCGGGCTCGCAGCAGCTCCGCTTCGGGCAGCCGGGCGGCCACTCGCGCCAGGGCCGCCTCGAGCTGAGCCGCTCCCGCCGCGCGGACCTCCCCGGTCTCGCTGGCGGCGAGGGCACCGAGCAGCTCGTCCTCGAGAGCGGCGAGCCCCTTCTCCACCGTCTCCGGATCCCCAGCCAGAGCGCGGATCCGCTCGTGCCAAGCCTCTCGCCCCGGCAGCTCCACGGGCAAGCTCTCGGCCAGGGCGGCCAGCAGAGGCCCGGGCTCCAGCACGGCCGCACCCTCGCTCCGGGCGCCGCCGACCTGGAGCTCGCGGAACTGCAGCCAGGCTGCTTCGACGGCGGGAGCGCAGTAGCGAAGGCCGATGTAGGTCCTCCTCTTCTCCCGCTCGCGGCGCTCGCGCACCGCCTTGCCGATGGCCGGCAGGACGATGCTCAGAGGGATCCCGTCTTGGAACCACTTCTTGGCCCGGTGGTAGTCGTCCCGCACCAGGGGGTTCCCCGAGTCTCGCTCCTTCTGGAAGTACTCCTCGATGGCCTTGAAGTACTCGAACTCGGGACTATGCTCGGGGCCGGTTGCGCTCATAGATCAGCCTCAGGCCCACCAGCGTCAGGTCCCGGTCCACCTTGCGGATGAACCTCGAGTCCGCCGCCACCAACTCGGCCTGGCCACCGGTGGCCACGACTTTCTCGAGCTGGGGCATCTCGACGTGCAAGCGCTCGAGGATGCCGTCCACCAGGCCGAGGTAGCCATAGTAGATGCCGGCCTGCATCGCCGCACCGGTGTTGCTGCCGACCAGCTGGGTTGGACGCTTCAGGTCCACCCGGTAGAGCCGGGAGGCGTGGGCGAAGAGGGCCTCGGCGGAGATTCCGATCCCCGGGGCGATGATCCCGCCCACGTACTCGCCGTGAGCGTTCACCACGTCGAAGGTGGTCGCCGTGCCGAAGTCCACCACCACCACCGGCGCGCCATATTGCTCGCGAGCCGCCAGAGCGTTGACGATGCGGTCCGCTCCCACCTCGGCCGGGTTGTCGTAGCGGATCGGCATGCCGGTCTTGATCCCCGGCTCGACGAACAGGGCGGGGCGGCCGAAAAAGCGCTCCGACAGGTGCTCGAGGGTCGAGTGCATCGGCGGCACCACCGAGGACACGATCACCCCCTCGGCCTGCTCCATCCTCAGGCCGGCTCGCTCGAACAGAGGCATCAGCAGGGAGCCGTACTCGTCGGCCGTGCGGTCGTGGACGGTGGCGAGCCGGAAGCTCTCGACCAGAACCTCGCCGGCGTAGACGCCGAAGACCGTGTTGGTATTGCCGACGTCCACCGCGATCAGCATCGATTGCCCGGCCTGGCTCATTCGAGGATCTCCCCGGTCGACAGAGTGCGCTCGCCCGCCCTGGTGGCGAGACGCAGAAAGCCCCGCGGGTCGAAGCCCAGGAAGGTACCTTCGACCGGCTCCTCCCCCACTCGACAACGCAGGGTCGAGCCGGGACGCAGGCTCGATCGCTGCTGGTAGCGCTCGACGGTCTGGGCCATGCTGCGTTCGGCGTCCAGCTCCTCGAGCACCGCGGCGACCAGCCGCGCGGCCACGGTCGCCACGCTGGGGAGGCCGGAGCTCCAGGCGCCGAGGGTGGTGGCCCGCGGCGCCGGCGGCTCCCCGGCCGGTGCCGCGTGGTTGATCCCGAAGCCGATGATCACCGCCCGGCCCTCGGGGGCCTCGACCACCTCGATCAGAATGCCGCCCAGCTTGCGCCCGTCGATCAGGAGGTCATTGGGCCACTTGAGCCGGCAGGCACCGGCGCCCAGGAGCGAGTCCACGGCCTCGGCCAGCCCGACGGCCACGGCGAGGGGCAGGGATTCGACCGAACGCTCGCTCGCGAGCGGCTCGAGCAACGTCGCGTAGACCCCCCGACCGGCCGGGCTCGCCCAGGCGTTGCCACGCCGGCCCCGTCCTCGACTCTGCTCCCAGGCCAGGATCACGGTTCGGCCGAGATCGCTGTCCTCCTCCAGGATCGCCTGCGCCATACGGCGCGCCACCGCATTGGTGGAGCCGACACGGCGCACCACCACCAGGTTCTCGCAGGCACCGAAATCGGCCCGCTGCGCCTCGGCAACGAAGGTCGGGAAACCGTTCACGATCCGGCTGACCCATGCCCGCCAGCCGCGACTCAAGCCTCGAGCTGCGCCTCGAGCTCCTTCAGGCGGTCCTTGATCGCCAGCTCGGCGAGGTCGGGGACGACCTCCCAGGCGACGTCACGGACCACGCGCTCGCCGATCAGCTCGACGACGCGCCGGGCGATCCGGTCGACGTCGGCGTCCGAGAGCCCGAGGGCCGTGCTCGTCTCGGCCGCCGGCGGAGCGGGGACCACCGGCTCGGCCGCCTGCGGCTCGATCACCGCCACCGGTGGCACCGGTGCCGCGGCTTCGAAGAAGGCTCGGGGCGCCGGCTCGAAGACGGGCTCAGGCTCCGCAAGGAGCTCGGGCTCCGAGGGCAGCTCGAGCTCCGGGACGAACGCCGGCTCGGCGATGGGCTCCGGGGCCCAGACCGGCTCCGCCAGCAGGGCCGGCTCCACCTCCAGGGGCGGCTCGGGGGTGAAGACGGGCTCCTCGGCGAGAGTCGCCTCGGGCTCGAAGGCCGGCATCGGCTCCTCGGCCGGGGCGGGCTCGAAGAGCGGCTCGGGATCGTTGAAGCGCAGCGGCTCGTAGCCCGCTCCGAGCCCGGCGAAGGGCTCCGCGGCGAGCGGCGCCTCGATCGTCGCGGCCTCGATCGGGGCCTCGAAGGCGGACGGCTCCCAGGCGGCGGGCTCGACCTCCAGCTCGACCCTCTCCTCTGACCAAGACAGCTCGGCCACAGGCGGCGCCGGTGAGAGGTCCTCGAAGGGCGGAGCGAGCGGCTCGACGTCCGAGAAAGGCATGCCGCCCCCGGCGTCGGCAAAGGCCGGTGCCGAGACCTCCGGCTCCTCGAGCAGGGGGGAGTCGAAGTCCGGCCAGGGAGGCGTTTCGAGAGCCGGGGCCGCTTCGGCGGCCAGGGCCGGCTCGGGTGCCAGCGCCAGCTCAGGTGCCGCCGGGGTTCCCAACAGGTGGCGTACTGTGCCCAGCAGCTCCTGGGAGTCGAAGGGCTTCTTCAGGTTCGCATCGGCTCCGGCTGCCGCCGACTCACGCTCGTCGAAGGGCTCGAAGGTACCGACCAGCAGCAGCACCGGGATTTCCGGGAAGAGCTGCTTCGACGCCCGGCAGACCTGGTAGCCGGAGGCGCCGGGCATGTGGACGTCGGCGATCACCAGGTCCGGGCGCATCTCACCCAGCTTGCTCACGGCGGCGTCGCCGTTGCTGACCGAGACCACGGAGTAGTCCTCGTCCATGAACGTCAGCTCGATCACCTTTTGGATGGTGACGCTGTCGTCGGCGAGCAGGATCGTGCGCATGGGTCCTCCCGGAAGGGAATCAGGCGGCGGCGAGCCGCTGACGAAGGTAATCGACGATGGAGGCGGTGGGGGTTCCGGGCAGGAAGATCTGGTCCACCCCGGCTTCCTTGAGCCCGGTGATGTCCTGCTCGGGGATGATGCCGCCGGCGAAGACCAGGATGTCCGCGGCGTCGTCCGCACGCAACAGGCGGGTGACCTCCGGCAGCAGCACGTTGTGGGCGCCCGAAAGGATCGACAGGCCGACGGCGTCCACGTCCTCCTGCACCGCAGTGGCGGCGATCTGTTGGGGGGTCTGGCGGAGTCCGCTGTAGATCACTTCGAAGCCGGCGTCCCGGAGCGCCCGGGCCACGACCTTGGCTCCTCGGTCGTGACCGTCCAGCCCGGGTTTGGCGATCAGGATGCGGTACTTCTGTCCTGGGTTCGTTTCTGGGCTCATCGCGCTCGCATTCTAGAACACCGCCGGCTCTTCGTAGGTGCCGAAGACCTCGCGCAGGGCGTCGCTGACCTCGCCCACCGTACAGTAGGCCTTCACGCAGTCGAGGATCAGCGGCATGGTGTTCTCCTCGCCGGCGGCGCCCCGCTTGAGGGCGCCGAGGGTCCTCGCCACGGCACCGGCGTCGCGGCGGCTGCGGGCGGCGTCGAGGGTGGCCAGCTGTCGGGCCGCCACTTCGTCGCCGATGTAGAGGATTTCGATCGGCTGGTCGTCGTCGACGTTGAAGGCGTTGAGGCCGACGATCATCTTGGAGCCGTCCTCCACCGAACGCTGGTAGGCGTAGGCGGCGTCCATGATCTCGCGCTGGGGAAAACCGGCCTCGATCGCCTCGACCATGCCGCCCAGGTCGTCGATGCGCCGGAAGTAGTCGAAGGTGCCGTCGACCATCCGCCGGGTGGTTTCCTCGACGAAGTAGCTGCCGCCCAGGGGATCGACGGTGTTGATCACTCCCGACTCGTGGGCCAGGATCTGCTGCGTCCGCAACGCGATCCGGGCGTTCTGCTCGGTCGGCAGCGCGAGGGTTTCGTCGAGGGCGTTGGTGTGCAGGGATTGGGTGCCGCCGAGCACCGCCGCCAGAGCCTGGATGGTGGTGCGCACAACGTTGTTGATCGGTTGCTGGGCGGTCAAAGAGCAGCCGGCGGTCTGGGTGTGGAAGCGCAGCATCAAGGAGCGGGAGCTGCGGGCGCCGTAGCGGTCGCGCATCACCGTCGCCCAGATCTTGCGCGCGGCCCGGAACTTCGCGATCTCCTCGAAGAAATCGTTGTGGCTGTTGAAGAAGAAGGACAGCCTGGGAGCGAACTCGTCGACGGGCAAGCCGGCGTCGACGCCGTACTGAACGTACTCCATCCCGTCGCGCAGGGTGAAGGCCAGCTCCTGGAGGGCCGTCGAGCCGGCCTCGCGGATGTGGTATCCGGAGATCGAGATGGTGTTCCAGCGCGGAACCTCCGCGGCCGCGAAGGCGAACTGGTCGGTGACCAGACGCATCGACTGCCGCGGCGGGAAGATGTACTCCTTCTGCGCGATGTACTCCTTCAAGATGTCGTTCTGCAGGGTGCCGCCGACCTTGCGGCGGATGTCCACGCCCTGCTTCTCGGCCACGGCCAGGTACATGGCGAAGAGGATCGGCGCGGTCGAGTTGATGGTCATCGAGGTGGTGACCTCGTCGAGCGGGATGCCGTCGAAGAGGGTCTCCATGTCCGCCAGGGTATCGACCGCCACGCCGCATTTGCCGACCTCACCGGTCGACATCTCGTGATCCGAGTCGTAGCCGTAGAGGGTGGGCAGGTGGAAGGCGACCGAGAGACCGGTCTGGCCCTGGGAGAGCAGGTATTTGAAGCGGGCGTTGGTGTCCGCCGCGGTGCCGAAGCCGGCGAACTGGCGCATGGTCCAGAGCTTGCCGCGGTAGCCCGTGGGGTGGATGCCGCGGGTGTAGGGGAACTCGCCGGGGATGCCGAGGTCGCGCTGGGGGTCGACGTCGGCGATCTGCTCCGGCGTCACCAGATGCGGCATCTCCATGCCCGAGACGGTGGTGAAGTCGGTCTTCCAGAACGGACGCTCCTCGAGTGCCTGGCCCCGGGCTCGCTCCCAGCGGGCTCGTGCCTGCGACAGCTCAGGCGCGACGGCGGTGGTGGGCGCGGGCTCTTCGAGGGCGATCAAGTCGGGGCTCTTGACAGGCATCGGGCTCTCCTCCGGCTAGTCCTGGACTCGGTCACAGAGTATATGCCGGCCGCCGCGGGCGGTCGTTCCCCGGCACCGACTTATACTCAAAGCCGCATTTGACCTGGACTCTATAGAGCGCCTAGCATTCCGTGGTCCGAATCCCAGCTCCCTTCAACATCACCCATCCGGCCTGGATCCCGAGCTCGGCGAGTGCGCCGGCAGCCCGGTCAGGCTCCCTGGAGGAGGAATCGATGAGGAAGACCCGTGGAAGAGTGCTTTCGTTCTTGGCCGCTCTGGGGCTGGCCGTCCTGCCGGCTGGGGCACAGAGTCACGAGAACAACACCGGCGCACCCGAGGCGCCGCTGCCCGCCAGCGCTGGGCCCGTCTGGGCCGGCCCGGAAGGCACCGTCCTGTACAACAACGGGGCCCTCGTCACCCACCCCGGAGCCGGCTTCGGAGGGGCGGACGAGAGCCGCCTCCAGAGCGTGTCCCTGGTCATGAATACCCTCGGCTTCGGCCACCAGGTGGTCAACGCCAACCGCGTGGCGGACGACTTCACGGTCACCGGCAACGGCTGGAACATCAGCGCCCTGACCTTCTTCGCCTACCAGACCGGCTCGACCACGACCAGCACCTTCACCGCGGTGAACTTCCGGATCTGGGACGGACCGCCCAATGCCGGCGGTGTCGTGATCGTCGACCAGAGCGCTCTCGCCACCTTGAGCTCGA
Organism: Thermoanaerobaculia bacterium; assembly: GCA_044869955.1. Lineage (GTDB taxonomy): Bacteria > Acidobacteriota > Thermoanaerobaculia > Multivoradales > SZUA-115 > CALMKX01. The sequence goes on from JBIOYC010000023.1 coordinate 28,793, forward strand.
GCGCCTTCGCGAACATCTACCGGGTCAGCGAGACCACCATCGGCGGCAACACCCGGCCGATCTTCGCCAACACCCAGAACGTCAACATCACCCTCAACCCCGGCACCTACTGGCTGGACTGGCAGACCAACGGCACGCTGGCCTCCGGTCCGTGGGCTCCGCCGGTCACCATCCTCGGCACCGCGGTCACAGGCAACGGCCTCCAGTCCCTGGCCGGCGTCTGGGGGTTGGCGCTCGACACCGGCACGGCCATGGCGCAGCAGGCTTTCCCCTTCATCATCGAGGGCGAGCCGATCACGATGAGCGACCTCTCGGTGACCAAGACCTGCAGCGAGGCGCCGGTCGGCGGTACGTCGACCTGCACGATCACGGTCTCGAACGCCGGACCGGACGCCGCCAACAACGTGGTGGCCACCGACGCCATCCCCGCCGGTCTGACCTATCTCGCCAACGACTGCGGCGCCACCTTCGCGAGCCCCAACCTGACCTGGAACATCGGCACCCTCGCCGCCAGCGCCAGCGTGGTCTGCAACGTCGACGTCACGGCCACCGACGCCGGCCCCTTCGTCAACGTCGTCACCGTCACCGCGGACGAGACCGACCCGGTGACCAGCAACAACTCCAGCACCGCGACCCTCGGCTTCGTGCCGGGACCGCCGGGCATCCCGACCCTCGGCACCTGGGGCCTCGCTGCCCTGGTGGTCCTGTTGATCGGTACCGCCGTCTTCGTCCTGCGCCGCCGCGCCTAGACCTTCTCGGCGGCGACTCGCCAAGGCCCTCGGTCGACCGAGACCGGGGGCCTTTTTGCTTTCGGCTATGCTCGCGCCATGCGCTCCTTCGGACTGTTCCTCGCCGCTGCCGCCTTCGTGCTGACCGTCCATGCCGAGGACCGGCGATGGGACCTCGCCACCGCTACGCCTGCTGCGGTCCCGACGGCTCCCCAGGGCGGCCCGATCTGGCCCGGGCCGGTCAACCCGATCTTCGACAACGGTCCGCTGGCGAGCTCCCTCGGCACGGGCGTGGGGGGCGCGGACGAGAGCATCCTCGAAGAGATCACCCTCGGCATGGTGGTGCTCGGCTGGGGCCACCAATTCATCGACCAGGCCCGGCTGGCCGACGACTTCGTGGTGCCCCCCGGCCAGCTGTGGCGGATCGATCGGGTGGTGGTCTTCGGCTACCAGACCGGCTCCCCCATCACCACCACTTTCACCGCCCTCAACTTCCGCATCTGGCGTGGCCGCCCAGGCGAGCCCGACAGCGAGGTGGTGTTCGGCGACGAGGTCACCAACCGCCTGCTGAGCTCGGAGTGGAGCGGTGTCTACCGCGTGCGGGAAGAGCTCGCGGGCCAGGCTGCCGACCGGCCGATCATGGCCAACGTCGGGCAGGCTGGAGTGCTCCTCGAGCCGGCGCAGTACTGGTTGGACTTCCAGGCCGACGCCACCCTGACGGTGGGTCCGTGGGGGCCGCCGATCTCCCGCCTGGGCGCCACCTTCACCGGCGACGCCTTGCAGTCGAACGACAACGGGCTGACCTGGGACCGTATCCGCGACTTCGGCAATGACATGCCCCAGGGCGTCCCCTTCATCCTGGAAGGGGAGGCGGTCCAGTCGCTCGAGGTCCCGGCGGTCTCGGAGCTGGGCCTGCTCGCGCTGGCGGTCGCCCTGGCGACGGCCGGGGCCCTGCTGTCGCTCAGGCGCCGCGCCGGGCCAGGATCGACCGCGCGATGACCAGCCGCTGCATCTCGCTGGTGCCCTCGTAGATGGTGGTCACCCGCACGTCGCGGTAGAGCCGGGCGATCTCGTACTCCTCGGAAAAACCGTTACCGCCGTGGATCTGCAGGGCCTCGGTCACCGCCCGGTTGGCGGCCTCGGAGGCGTAGAGCTTGGCCTGGCTGGCGCGCAGACCGGCCTCTCGGCCGTGCGCGGCGGCGGCCCCGGCGTAGACCAGGGCCCGCGAGGCGGCCAGCTCGGTGGCGATCGCCGCCAGTTTGAACTGGACCGCCTGGTGTTGGCCGATCGGCACGCCGAACTGCGTCCGGTCCCGGGCGTAGGAGACGGCCAGGTCCAGGGCCCGCTGGTGGATGCCCAGGGCCTGGGCGGCGATGCCGAGGCGGGAATGGTCGAGGGTGGCGAGGGCGATCTTGAAGCCCTGGCCCTCCTCCCCCAGCAGATGGTCGGCGGGAATCCGGCAGCCCGAGAAATGAATGGCGGCCGTGTTCGAGGCGCGCAAGCCGATCTTGTCCTCCGCAGCGCCCACCGAAAAACCGGGAGCGCCGGCCGGCACCACGAAGGAGCTGATGCCCCGCTTACCCGCGGCCGGGTCGGTCTTGGCCATCACCACGAAGTAGCCGGCGACCCCGGCGTTGGTGATCCAGGCCTTCTCGCCGTCGAGGACCCACTGGTCGCCGTCGCGGCGGGCGGTGGTGCGCATCGAGCCGATGTCGCTGCCGGAGGTTGGCTCGGTGAGCCCGAACCCCCCCAGGACCATGCCCGACGCCAGCTCGCTGAGGGGACCCCGCTTGAGCCGCTCGCTGCCGAAGGTGAGGATCGGCCAGCAGCAGACCGAGTTGGAGACGCTGACGGTCACCGCCACAGAGGGGCAGGCCCGCGCCAGCTCTTCGATCGCCAGGACATAGGCCAGGAGGTCGACCCCCGCCCCACCGTACTGCTCGGGAACGAACATCCCGAGCAGGCCCATCGCCCCCAGCTCCTGGAGGATCTCGGTCGGGAGCTCGTGTTTGCGATCCCGCTCGGCGACGCCCGGCCGGATGCGCTCCTCGGCGAACCGGCGCACCGTGTCACGCAGCAGCTCCTGGTCCTCGGACAGGCCGAACTCGACGCCTTGGCCGCTCACACCCACGCCCATCTTCAGCTGCGGTTGAGCACCCAGTCGGCGATCACCATCCGCTGGATCTCGCTGGTGCCCTCGTAGATCTCGGTGATGCGCGCGTCGCGGAAGTAGCGCTCGACGTTGTACTCCTTGGTGTAGCCGTAGCCGCCGTGGATCTGCAGGGCCTTGTTGGTCACCCGCTGCGCCATCTCGGAGGCGAACAGCTTGGCCTGCGCCGCTTCCAGGGTGTAGCGCTTGCCGCTGTCCTTGAGCCAGGCGGCCTTCCAGGTCATCAGCCGGGCGGCATCGACCTCGGTCTGCATGTCGGCGAGGTAGAACTGGATGGCCTGGAAGCTCGATAGGGCCTGGCCGAACTGCTCGCGCTGGCGGGCGTAGGCCAGGGCCTCGTCGAGGGCCGCCTGGGCGATGCCCACAGCCTGGGCGGCGATGCCGATGCGCCCGCCGTCCAGGGTGCTCATCGCCACCTTGAAGCCCTCTCCCTCCTCCCCCAACCGCTGATCGAGGGGGATGCGCAGGTCGGTGAAGGCCAGCTCGGTGGTGCCCGAGGCGTTGACCCCCAGCTTGAACTCGTGACCCCCGTGGTGGTAGCCGGGGCTGTCCGCCGGCACGATGAAGGCGGTGATGCCGCGGTGCTTCTTGGCCAGATCGACCGAGGCGAAGACGATCGCCGTGTCGGCGTGGGTGCCGTTGGTGATGAAGACCTTGTTGCCGTTCAGCACGTAGCCGTCGCCGTCACGGCGTGCCGTCGTGCGCAGGGCCGCGGCGTCCGAGCCGGCTCCGGGCTCGGTCAGGGCGAAGCAGCCGAGCTTCTGGCCGCTGGCCAGGGGCGCCAGGAAGCGCTGCTTCTGCTCCTCGTTGCCGAAGCGCAGGAGGGGATCGCAGACCAGGGAGTTGTTGACCGAGAGGATGACGCCGCTGTTGGCACAGGCGCGGCTGATCTCCTCGATCACCAGGCAGTAGGAGAGGTTGTCCATGCCCGCGCCGCCGTAGCTCTCGGGAACGGCGACCCCGGCCAGGCCCAGCTCACCGGCCTGGTCGAAGAAGGCGCGGGGGAACTCGCCCGTGTGGTCGATCTCCTTGGCCCGGGGAGCCACGACCTCCTGGGCGAAGCGGCGGATGGTCTCGGAGAGGAGCTTCTGCTCGTCGGTCAGCTCGATCTGCATGCTCGCTCCTCGGCTCAGCCGCCGACGCCCAGGCCGCGGGTGTGCTTGCCCAGGCGATCCCGAAAGACCTTGTCCATGGCTTCGCGGAGGGCCTCCAGGCGACCCTTGCGCACCGCCTCGGTGCCCTTGACCAGCAGGGGCCACTCGAACTCGACGCCGTCGCAGACGATGGTGCGCCAGGAGCTCGCCTTGGTGTCCCAGTGGCCTTCGCCCTGCTGGTCGGAGAGTCGCCAGCCCGTGGGTAGATAGCTTTCGATCTCGGTACGGGTGAAACAGAGGGGGAACTCGCTGCTCATGGGCACCGATTCTGTCTCAGCTACCGGGTTAAGCCAAGCCCGGGCCGAAGCGAGGAGCTCATCTCCGCGCGAGGGCGCCCAGCCGTTGGCCGATCAGCATCGAGAGCTCGAGGGCCTGCTCGTAGTTCAGGCGGGGGTCGACCTGGGTCTCGTAGCTCCTGGCCAGGTCGACCTCCTTCAGGCCCCGGGCCCCCCCCAGGCACTCGGTGACGTTCTCGCCGGTCAGCTCGATGTGCACGCCGCTCAGCCCGGAACCGAGGTCGCGATGGATCTCGATCGCCTGCTCGAGCTCGGCCAGGATGTGGTCGAAGCGGCGGGTCTTGAGGCCGTTGCCGGCGGTGATGGTGTTGCCGTGCATCGGATCACAGCACCACAGCAGGGTGTGGCCGGTACGCTGGACGGTCTCGATCAGAGGCGGCAGCTCCTGGGCGATGCGGGCGGCGCCGAAGCGGTGGATCAGGGTCAGCCGTCCGGGCTCGCCGTCCGGGTCGAGCACGTCGATGAGCCGGAGCAGCCGCTCGCGGCTCGTGCTGGCACCGACCTTGACCCCGATCGGATTGGCGATGCCGCGGAAGTACTCGACGTGGGCCTCGTCCGGGTCGCTGGTGCGCAGGCCGATCCACGGCATGTGGCAGGAGAGGTCATACCAGCCGGCGCGATGGGGCACCCGACGGGTCTGGGCCTGCTCGTAGGGCAGGTGGAGGCCCTCGTGGCTGGTGAAGAAGTCGACCCGGCTGACGTTGCGGATATCGGCCCGGGAGAGGGTCTCCATGAAGCGGATCGACTCGCCGATCGACGCCGCGATGGCCCGGTACTGGTCGGCGAGCGGCGAGTGCTCGACGAAGTCCAGGTCCCAGTACTCGGGATGGTGCAGGTCGGCGAAGCCGCCGTCGGTCAAGGCGCGGATGAAATTGAGCGTCAGAGCCGCTCGCTCGTAGCCGCGCAGCATCAGCTCGGGATCCGGCCGGCGATCCGCAGGGGTGAAGGCGATGCGGTTGATCAGGTCACCGCGGTAGGCGGGTAGGGTCTGGCCCTCGTGGGTCTCGTAGTCTGAAGAGCGAGGCTTGGCGTACTGGCCGGCGAAGCGGCCGACGCGGATCACCCGCTTCTGGGTGGCGAACACCAACACCAGGCTCATCTGGAGCAGGATCTTCAGCTTGTTGGCGATCTTGCCCGAGTCGCAGGCATCGAAGCTCTCGGCGCAATCGCCACCCTGGAGCAGGAAGGCCTCGCCGCGGGCGGCCTCGCCGAGCTGGGTCTTGAGCTTTTCGACCTCCCAGGAGGTCACCAACGGAGGCAGCCGGGACATCTGCCGGACGACTTCCTCGACCGCCGCCAGGTCCTCGTAGGGCGGCTGCTGGCGGATGGGTTTGGCGCGCCAGGACTCAGGAGTCCAGGGTTCTGGGAGGCTCTTCAATGCCTTCATGGTCGAGATGGTACAACGCCATCTGGCCCGCCGGTGGCCGTGGCACTACCATTGCGTAGGCTGACGCAGAAGCCGTCGACATTTCAGGAGCGTAACGATGAGATCGAAAGGCCGCCGCCTTCCCTGCCTTCTCCTACTCCTCGGGCTGTGCCCGTTTCCCCTGCTCTCCCAGACCACCTCCGACGCCGACCTCAGCGAACGTCTCGAGGTGAACGTCGTCAACCTCGACGTCTACGTGACGGACGGCTCCGGACGGCCGATCACCGGCCTGGCGCGAGAGGACTTCGTGGTTCGGGACGGTGGCAAGACGGTCGCCCTCAGTCACTTCGAGGAGGTCGGCGGGTTGCGACTGGCCGCCGGTGCCGCGCCGACTTCGGCCGCCCCCCTCGCCCCGCCCGAGCCCCTGATGCTGGTGGTCTACGTCGATAACTCCCACAGCCGTGCCGGCGGTCGTCAGACCCTGTTCTCCGCCCTGCGCTCCTTCGTCGCTTCGCAGCTCAAGCCCGAGGACCTGGTGATGGTGGCCAGCTTCACCCACGACGTCCAGGTGCTCCTGCCCTTCACCATCGACCGTGCCGCCCTCGCCACCGCCCTCGACCGCCTCGAGGACCAGCCCGCCCTCGGCCACGAGATCGACCAGGACTGGGACCAGGCCCTCGACTACGCCGCCGAGGTCATGGACGACGACGACGCGACCAAGCCGCACCTGGCAGAGGCGGCGGCCCGGCCGTATACCGAGGCGATGACCCATCGGGGCCTCACCGCCCTCGAGGCCGGCACCGAGCTGGTGACCACCCTGGGCAGCCTGCCCGGCCGCAAGAGTCTGGTCTACGCCAGCGACGGCATCGACCTGCGCCCGGGCAGCGCCCTGCTCAACGCCCTGCTGAACAACCCCCGGCTCTCCCAGGGCGGCTCCGCCAGCCTGCGCTCCGAGAGCAACGACATCCTCTTCGCGGCCAAGAAGTTCACCGCGGCGGCCAACGCCGCCCGGGTCACCCTCTACCCCCTCGACATGGGCGGAGCCCGCGCCCGTGTCTCCGGGACTGCCGCCGCCAACGAAGGGCGCCAGAGCCTCCAGGACTCCCTCTCCCTGTTCGCCCAGGAAACCGGTGGCCGCGCCCTGCTCAACGCCGCCAACCTCAGCAGCGATCTCGGGCGGGTGCTGGCGGACCGCGAGGGCTATTACTCGATCGCCTTCGAGAGCGCGCGCCGCGGCCTGGGCGAGGTGCATCTGCTCGAGGTCGAGGTCAAGCGGAAGGGCGCGCGTACCCGCTACCGCCAGAGCTACCGCGACGGCGCCGAGGACGACGCCAAGCGCCAGGCCCTCTACGCCGCCCTCTGGCTGGGCGAGAAGGCCAACCCCCTCGAGGTGCGGATCGAGCCGGCCGGACCGGCGGTGGCCGGGGACGACGGGCTCTACCTGGTGCCGATCCGCATCGGCGTGCCCCTCGCCAAGCTCTACCTGGCCGAGGGAGGGGCGGAGCGCACGGGCGAGATCGAAGTCTTCGTCACCGCCGTGGGCAAGGACGGCGAGCGCGCTTCCATGGCAAGATCCACGGTAGCCGTCCGCGTTCCGATCGATCGCTGGGAGGCCGCTCGCGGCCAGCTCTTCGGGTACGAGATCAAGCTGCGGATGCGCCCCGGCCTGCAACAGCTGGCCGTGGGTGTGGAAGATCGCCAGGCGGCCACCACCTCGGTGGTCACCCACGAGATTCGCGTCGGCGCCACCGGCTCCTGAGCTTCCGGAGGTAGCCCGGCGCTCAGGGAGGCGAATGAGATGAGCGCTCTGTCCTCGGTTCTGCTCGCCCTCGCTCTCGGCCTGCCGGAGGAGGCAGGCTCGACCGCTCCCGCCTTGTCCGAAGCGGTCGAGGTCAACCTGGTCAACGTCGACGTCCACGTCTCGGATCGCAGCGGCAAGCCGATCCGAGGGCTCCAGGCGGAGGACTTCGAAGTGCGGGACAACGGCCGGGTCGTCGCCGTCAGCCACTTCGAAGAGATCGGTGACTTCTCGACCGGCCGAGAGGTCGCCGCCGCCCGGACGGCGAGCGTGCCCCAGGCCGCGATCCCCCCTCCCCCGCTCTACCTGGTGGTCTTCGTGGACTCCCTCAACAGCCGGGGAGGCGGGCGCGACCTTCTCCTCCGCAAGCTCGGGGAGGTGGTCGAGCAGACCGTCAGCCCGGAGGACTACCTGCTGCTCGCCAGCTTCAGCCGCGACCTGGTGGTCCACGTGCCCTTCACCACCGATCGAGAGGCCTTCCGCCGTGGCCTGGCCGAGGTCGCCATGCTGCCGGTGCTGGCTCAGGAGCTCGATTCCGAGCTGGACGTGGTGCGGGAGGCGGCGGCCTACGTGCTCGACGACGACGCCGCGACCCGGCCCCACCTCGCCGAGCCCGCCATCCAGCGCTACGCCGATGCCGCGACCCACCGCACGGTGCGGGCTTTCAACGCCGCCAGCGATCTGATCCGCACCCTCGCCTCGGTCGACGGCCGCAAGAACATGATCTACGCCTCCGACGGCATGGAGCTGACTCCCGGCAGCTTCCTGATCCGCCAGATCCTCGACCGCCAGCGCCAGGGCGTAGGGGGCAGCATCCGCGCCCAGAACTTCTCAGTCGCCCTGGCGGTCAAGAACTTCACCGCCGTGGCCAACGCCGCCCGGGTCACCCTCTACCCCTTCGACCTCGGCGGCGCCCGCGAGACCATCAACGGCACGGTCTACAACGATGAGTACCGCCGTAGCCTCCAGGACACCCAGGTGCTGATGGCGCACCAGACGGGGGGTCGGGCTCTGCTCAACACGATCGACGTCCGCCACGCCCTGGAGACGGTCCGCGAGGACCAGCAGGGCTACTACTCGATCGCCTTCGAGTCCACCCGCAAGGGGCTGGGCGAGCTGCACCACCTGGACGTCAAGGTCAAGCGCCGGGGGGCTCAGGCCCGCTTCCGCCAGAGCTACCGGGACGACTCCGAGGAGGATGCCAAGCGGCAGCGGTTGCTCGCCGCCCTCTGGTTGGGGGAGATGCCCAATCCGCTCGAGGCGAGGATCGAGCCCGCGGGCACGCCGGTGCCGAACGACGAGGGTCTCTACCTGGTGCCGGTGCGCGTCGGCGTGCCGATCGACCGCCTGGTGCTCCAGCAGACCGCCGCCAGCCACGATGGGGAGATCGAGATCTTCGTCACCGCTGTGGGTGCCGACGGCACCCAGGCGGCAATGAGCCGGGCGCAGGTGCCGGTGACCATCCCGGCGGAGCGCTGGGAGCGAGCCCACGACCAGCTCTTCGGCTACGAGCTCAAGCTGTGGATGAAGCCCGGCCGACAGCGGCTGGCGATCGGGGTCCAGGACCTGACCGGCGGCGAGATCTCGGTGCTGGTGTCGGAGATCCAGGTGGGGGCCACGGCGGTGGCGGCCAACCCCTGACCGGAGACCCGGATGGATCCCCGCTTGCGCGGGGATGACGCGCAGGAAGGTCCTGAAAGAAGGCCTCTCCCTCACCAGGGCAGGACGTAGGGGCAGGCCGCCGTGCCTGTCCTCCGGGCTCGTGCGCTTGCCTACGCCAGGTTGTGGAAGACCTGCTGGACGTCGTCGTCCTGCTCCAGGCGGTCGACCAGGGCCAGCACCTCGCCGGCCTGAGACTCGGAGAGGTCGACGTAGTTCAGGGGCAGGTACTCGGACTCCGCGGAGATCGGCGTGATGCCGCGGTCCTCCAGGGCCTTCTGGAGGTGACCGAAGTCGGCGAAGGCGCAGCGGACCACCAGCTGGGGCTCACCCTTCTCGCCGGTCGACTCACCCATCTCCTCGAGCCCGTGGTCGATCAGCTCGAGCTCCAACTCTTCGGCATCGAGACCCGCCGGATTCAGGCGGAAGACGCCCATGCGCTTGAAGTTGAAGGAGACGCTGCCGGAGGCGCCGAGGTTGCCGCCCCCCTTGTTGAAATGCATGCGGACGTTGGCGACCGTGCGGGTGGAGTTGTTGGAGGCGGTCTCGACCAGTACCGCGATGCCGTGCGGGCCGTAGCCTTCGTAGAGGGCCTCGTCGTAGACCTCGGCGTCCTTGCCGGCGGCCCGCGAGATCGCCGACTCGACCTTGTCCTTCGGCATGTTGACGGCACGGGCGTTCTGGATGACCCGGCGCAGGAGGGGGTTGGCCGTGGGGTCCGGGCCACCCGCCTTGACGGCGATGGTGATGTCCTTGCCGATCCGGGCGAACTGCTTCGCCATCCGGTCCCAGCGGGCGAACATCGTGTGTTTTCTGGTTTCGAAGATGCGTCCCATAGCGGCCGAATCTAGCCCGAGGCTCAGGCGGGAGTAAAGACCGACTGCTTCCGGCCCCCTCTCCCCCGGGAGGGGGAGAGGGT